>NZ_AWGW01000019.1:0-112855 GCF_000477535.1 Segatella salivae F0493 | reverse complement strand
AGAGAGAGAGAGAGAGTAGCAAATTATTTGGAACTACCAAATAATTTGATGACTTTTTTGCAAAAAAGTCACTCTTTTTTTGAGCCATAAATCCACGCTCAAAATGAGCATTAGATTGCTGCAAAATAATATGATTCTCTGTTAATCTCAACTTCTTATCTGTTTAGAAACTGGCGCAAAGGTAGAGATAATTTTCTAAATGCCCAAAATTAAATAGGAAAAATAGAAAAACAGGGGTAAAAAATAAAGAACCAAACCGAAAAATTGGCGGTTTGGTTCTCTTTCGTTAACGATTTATTGCCGTTATTTATCTTGATTCATCAGGAAATGTTTGAATGTTTTGAAGTCATTTTGCATTTCAACACTTTTCTTTTTCCCTTTCATGAATGCCTGTAAGCACTGTGGAATTGCAATGTTTGTGGAAAGGATTTCGTCAACTCTCTCTTTGAATTTTGCAGGATGAGCCGTCTCAAAGAATAGTCCTGTTTCGTTGGGTTGCAGTTGTTCTTTCAGTGCCTTGTAGCCACACGCACCATGCGGATCGAGGACATAGCCTGTGGTTTCGTAACATTGACGCATGATGTTTTGAATTTGATTGTCCGTGTAAGTGGCTCCACTGATATGCTGCTTGATGTTGTCGTAGCTTTCATGATAGAGCGCATAAATGCGTGCGAAGTTCGAGGGGTCGCCCACATCCATTGCGTTGGCAATAGTTTGTTTGCTGGGCTGAGGATGATAGAGCCCTGTTTTTAGAAAGTTGAAGAACACATCATTGGCATTGTTGGCAGCGATGAAGCTCTTGATTGGTAATCCCATTTCTTGTGCAAATAGGCCTGCGCAGAGATTGCCAAAGTTTCCACTGGGAACAGAAACCACTAAGTTGTTTGCCTTTCCTAACTTTTTGAGTTGGGCATAAGCATAGAAATAATAGAAAGATTGCGGGAGGAAACGTGCCACATTGATGCTGTTTGCTGACGTGAGTTTCAGTTGCGCATTGAGTTCATTGTCCATGAAAGCCTGTTTCACTAAAGCCTGGCAGTCATCGAAAACCCCATTGACTTCTATTGCAGTGACATTCTGACCTAACGTGGTAAACTGACTCTCTTGGATGTGGCTCACCTTGCCTTTGGGGTATAGCACATAAACGTGGATGCCCTCAACACCGAGAAAGCCGTTTGCAACTGCCGAGCCCGTGTCGCCGCTTGTTGCCACGAGGACATTGATTGGTTGCTGTCCTTTGCGTCGAATAAAATATTGCAGCAGGCGTGCCATAAAGCGTGCGCCAACATCTTTGAAAGCCAAGGTTGGGCCATGGAAAAGTTCGAGAGAATAAATATTGTCTTCAACATGCACTGCTGGTATATCAAAAGAAAATGTTTCTTGGATAATCGTTTGGAGGACATCAGCCTCTATATCCTGCCCAAAGAGCGAGTTGGCCACAGTAAAGCTTATCTCTTGGAGACTGAGCTGGTCTAACTGTTGGAAAAACTCGGCTGGCAATTTCTGAATTTCTTCTGGCATATATAGGCCGCGGTCGGGGGCTAACCCATGGATAACCGCGTCTTCAAGTGAAGCTTCAGGAGCTGTTTTATTTGTGCTGTAATATTTCATTGTCATTGAATTTTCATAAACGTTTCCATGAATTGTTGTAGAGAAAGCATTCCATAACCTCCCTCACGACAACTCACTTCGTCGTAGGTAGACACGTTGTCGGGCAGGATGTTCGGATGCCAGATGACGAAGGGAACAGGCTCTTTTACATGCGTTCGAATCTCAACAGGAGTAGGGTGGTCGGGAAGAAGGGCGATGCACACGGGCTCTTGCCATTTACTTATCGTTTCATACAAAGGCTTGACGACCCTTGTATCAAGATTTTCGATGGTTTTCAACTTCAAGTCTAAGTCACCATCATGTCCAGCTTCGTCGCTGGCTTCGATGTGAAGATAAACAAAGTCTTGTTTTTCCAAAGCCTCAATGGCTGCCTTAACCTTTCCTTCGTAATTAGTGTCTGCCAATCCAGTGGCTCCGTTGACCTTGATAACATCAAGCCCAGCATAATGGCCTATGCCGCGAATTAAATCGACCGCCGAGATGACACTACCGCTTTTTATTTCGGGATAAAGTTGCATTAGGGTAGACATTGATGGTCTGTAACCGCCACTCCAGGGCCAAATGCTGTTGGCTTTGGCCTTTCTGTGGAGGTTGAAAGGATGATTTGCAAGCAGCGTTTGGCTTTTAATGATTAACTCATTAAGAAGATTAGCCGTTGCTTGTGGACTCATTCTGTGGTCATCTTTCATGTGATACCCTTCTTCAGGTTGTACAAGAAGGGACTTCCATTCTTCATTAGGATGGTCGTGAGGAGGCGCACATGTAATATGTTTGTTTCCGCCTTTAATCACCAATAAGTGCCGATATTGTATACCAGTGATAAATTTTATCTGTTCGTTTCCTAACTTATCGTTTAAGAATTGAATGAGCATGTCGCCCTCTTCGGTAGTTAAATGTCCTCCGTGATGATTCTTAATGCAATCGTCTTCTAATTCAATAATATTACATCTTAATGCCAAATCATCGGGTTGCATGTCGTATTCAATCGATGCAGCCTCTAAAGGACCACGTCCTTCGTAGACTTTATTCAAATCATAACCAAGGATGGCTGTGTTAGCAACTTCTGAGCCGGGAAGGAATCCTTCGGGGATAGTGTTGAGCATTCCCGACCTTCCTTGTTTAGCCAATAAATCCATATAGGGAGTATTGGCATATTGAAGCAGCGTTTTATCTCCTAATCTCTTTACAGGATGATCGGCCATGCCGTCACCTAAAATGATGATATGTTTCATATAAAATCAGATGTTTGCCACTGACATTATATTGGCAAAGACACCTGCTGCGGTAACGCTTGCGCCGGCTCCATAGCCTTGTATCAACATAGGATACTCCTTATAACGTTCAGTTGTCAATAAAACAATGTTGTTGCTCCCTTCAAGATTATAGAAAGGATGATTTCGGTCAATAGCTTTTAAGCCTACGTTTACATGATGACCATCAAGTGTTGCCACGAAGCGCCAACGCTTGTTCGTCTTCTCTAATGCCTGTCGTTTGCGTTCAAAGTCTGTGTCTAAATGGGGTAATCGCTCCCAAAACTCTTCAACACTACCTTCGAAGTAGTCTTGGGGAACAAATAAATGTTTCTCTACATCGCTTTGTTCTATTTGATAACCAGCCTCACGGGCCAGGATAACTAATTTACGCACAACATCAGTTCCGCTAAGATCAATGCGGGGATCTGGCTCGCTATATCCTTCTTCTTTGGCCCTCTTTACAGCTTCAGAGAAGGGGACTTCAGCACTGATTTCGTTGAAAATAAAGTTAAGCGTACCACTTAACACAGCTTCAATCTTCAATATCTTGTCTCCTGAATTGCGTAGATCGTTAATGGTTCCAATGATTGGTAGTCCTGCACCAACATTGGTTTCAAATCTAAACTTGACACCACGATAGAGTGCAGTCTTCTTTAGTTGTATATATTTCTCGTATGGGCCACTTGCTGCAATCTTATTCGCAGCTATGACACTGATGTTATGGTTGAGAAAGCTTTGATATAATGCAGCGATTTCTTTGCTTGCCGTACAATCAACAAACACGCTGTTGAAGATATTCATCTCGATGATTTGGTCGCGCAATTTCTCTGGAGTACTGGGCTCAGAACTTTTTAATGCTTCACGATAGTCAGACAGATTGAGACCATCGCGGTTAAAGATAGCATTCTTCGAACTTGCGATTCCAACAACATTAAGTTTTAGTTGGTTGCGCTCTTTTAGTTCATGATACTGCTTGCGAATTTGTTCTATCAGCCTACCTCCAACAGTTCCTATACCACAAATGAATAGGTTGAGCACCTTATATTCAGAAAGGAAGAAGGAATCATGAAGCACATTGAGTGATTTTCTGAGTGAATCACTCTTGACAACAAAGGATATATTGGTCTCACTTGCACCCTGTGCACAAGCAATAACGCTAATACCACTGCGCCCTAATGTGCCAAAAAGTTTACCTGAAATACCAGCGGCGTGCTTCATTTTCTCACCAACAATGGCAACCGTTGCTAATCCTTTCTTTGCATGCATAGGGAACATTGCACCATCTTCTATCTCTGATGAGAACTCTTCGTTAAGCACTTTAACAGCTTCATCGGCATCTTCTTCTCTCACACCAATACTCGTTGAGTTCTCTGAAGAAGCTTGGGAAACCATAAAGACGCTAATGCCTTCGTTGGCAAGGGCTGTGAATATGCGTCGGTTAACGCCAATAACGCCGACCATAGAAAGGCCTGTTACTGTAATCAGTGCAGTTCCGTTGATAGAACTTATACCTTTAATGAGTTTGTTGTGATCCTCAATTTTATTCTTGATAATCGTGCCCGGTAGACTTGGATTGAATGTGTTTTTAACCCTAATGGGGATGTTCTTAACACATACAGGATAGATTGTCGGGGGATAAACAACCTTTGCTCCGAAGTTACAAAGCTCCATTGCTTCAATGTAACTAAGTTCGTTTATCGTATAAGCAGACTTGATAACGCGTGGATCTGCTGTCATAAAGCCATCTACATCGGTCCATATTTCAAGGACTTCTGCATTGAGTGCAGCTGCTAAAATGGCAGCAGTGTAGTCACTTCCGCCACGGCCAAGGTTTGTAATTTCATCTGTTTCACGATCTCTACTGATAAAACCTGGAACGAGAGAAATGCGTGGAAGGTCTGCGAAGGTATTGCAAACAAGTTGATTTGTCAATTCACTGTCGAGCGTGTTCTTGTGATTTATCCTTTCTGTTTTTATGAAATTGCGGCTGTCAAACCATTTAGCGCCACGGATTAATGTGGCTACAATGACACTTGAAAGTTGTTCTCCATAACTCACAATGGCATTTTCTGTTTTCTCGCTAAGGTCATGAATGAGATAAACTCCAAAATAAATACTTCGTAATTGGTCAAATAAAGCGTCTACTTTATTAAATAATGTAATACGCTTTTTGGCATCCGTGATAATGGTATCAATCATCTTGTAGTGACGCTCTACCATCAGATTAAACTCTGTCTTCCATTGTTCATCGTGTTGAAGTGCTAATTTTGCTGTGGCAATCAATTTGTCTGTAATGCCTCCAAGGGCACTAACAACAACGATGATACTGTCTTTTTTAGCCTCGTTTTCTACAATCTCTTTTAAGCTGAGGATGCTTTTTACAGAACCAACAGATGTTCCGCCGAATTTTAATACTTTCATTTTGTTGACAATTTTGGATTTAACCATCCACTCGACAATAGTGGCTTATCACAATAGATGAATTAAATGGTGAGATTTATAGCGTATCCCATTCTCTTCTTTCCACACGACAACAGAGGTAAATGAAAACAAAATGCGATATAAAACTTACGATTTAATCGAATCTTTAGGCAAAAATACGAAGATTTATTATCTTGACCAACAAAATAGAACATATTTTTCTGTTTATCAATTAAATTGGGTATCTTTGCGAATATGATACAAGAATACCAAATACGTGTAACGCCTCAGGAGGCTTTTACAGAAGAAAATATTAAAAGATACATTGCAACGGAGAAAGGACTTGACGTTAGAACACTAAATCAAGTGAGGGTGCTTAGGCGCAGTATTGATGCTCGTCAGCGACAGATTTACGTTAATTTAAGCGTTAGAGTCTATATAAACGAGTTTCCACAAGACGAACAATTCATCCGAACAGAATACCCAAATGTGGAAAATGGTAAAGAGGTCGTCGTCGTAGGAGAAGGACCTGGTGGACTCTTTGCTGCACTACGATTAATAGAGAAAGGTGTACGCCCCATTGTAATTGAGCGTGGTCGCAATGTGCGTGAACGCAAAAAAGATCTTGCTTTGATAAAAAAGACTCAGCAAGTAGATGAATTAAGCAATTATAGTTTTGGTGAAGGAGGTGCCGGAGCTTATAGCGATGGTAAATTATATACGCGTAGTAAGAAACGTGGTAATGTCGAAAAGATTCTGAATGTGTTTTGCCAGCATGGCGCATCTCCCTCTATTTTAGCTGATGCTCACCCACATATAGGGACAGATAAGCTTCCAAGGGTCATCGAAAATATGCGTAATACGATTATCCATTGTGGGGGAGAGGTTCACTTCTTGACAAAAATGACGGAGTTACTCATAAGGGAAAATCAGGTCATAGGAGTCAAAGCTGTAGATTTATCGACACAAAAAGAGTTGGAGTTCCATGGGCCTGTAATCCTCGCAACGGGTCATAGTGCCCGAGATGTTTATCGATATTTGAATGCAACAAAAGTTGAACTTGAGGCTAAAGGTATTGCAGTAGGTGTACGATTAGAGCATCCCAGTGAACTCATTGATAAGATACAATATCACAATAAGAATGGAAGAGGAAAGTATCTTCCTGCTGCAGAATATTCTTTTGTGACTCAAGTGGATGGGCGAGGAGTATATAGTTTCTGTATGTGTCCGGGTGGATTTGTTATACCGGCAGCAACAGATAAAGAGCAAATTGTAGTCAATGGAATGAGTCCAAGCAATCGAGGGACAGCATGGAGCAATAGTGGAATGGTTGTGGAAGTACGCCCTGAAGATTGTGTTCAAATGTCAACAGATAAACAAGATGACTTGTTGAGCGTTATGAGGTTTCAAGAACAATTGGAGAAAACCTGTTGGATGCAGGGGAATATGAAGCAAACTGCGCCTGCACAACGCATGGATGATTTCGTCAACAATCGTTTAAGTTACGATTTACCCCGTAGCTCTTATGCTCCAGGCTTAATTAGTAGTCCTCTTCATTTCTGGCTTCCTGACTTTATAAGTAAGCGATTGCAGGCTGCATTTAAGGTCTTTGGAAGAAATGCTCACGGCTTTCTCACAAATGAGGCAGTGATGATTGCTGCAGAAACCAGGACCTCCAGCCCTATAAGAATCATTAGAAACCGTGATACCTTGCAACATATTCGTTTGCAAGGGCTTTTCCCTTGTGGCGAAGGTGCTGGTTATGCTGGCGGTATAGTGTCTGCAGGTATTGATGGAGAGCGTTGCGCTGAGATGGCAGCCTCGTATGTGGAAAGCCTTAATGTGTAGCTTTCCACCATTCAGATTGCTGCTTTGTGTCATATACTGTGGAATTCCTTGTTGGATCACTGATGGTTATTCCACAGCATTTATTTATCTTAAAAGTGTTTTCTGAATTAGTAGTGTCACCATGTCGATAGTAGTTTTTATATATCGTATATATATAAGGTGTACATGCTTTATAGGGAACTAAAGCTTGTAGTGCCTGATTAAAAGTGACACTTAGAGGTGGAAGCACTCCTAATTCATCAATGTATGAGCTTAAATCAAAGAATACATGACTATCATATCCATCAAGGAATTGCAGATTGTTTAGCCTACTATTGTTGAAAGTATAACTTTGATTGATTGATTTCATGACAGAAGCCATCTCTTCGATATACTTTCCACATCGAATGGCAGAAAGCTCTCCATAGGGATATTTGTAGTTTATGTAGAATTGATAGAAGCCATCTACCCATTTCTCATAGTCTGTTTGACCTAAGATATAGCTAAAAACTTTGTCATAAGGAATACCTTCTGCCATGACTTCACTCGTTGAAGCGACCAACATTTCGGTTACATCCTTTAAGGCATATGCCGTTTCTACATTTGCCATATAGCAGTCATCGAAGCAGATAAAGCTTACTTTCTTCATCTGAGATTGTGCAATTGCATTGCGAAGATCGCTAATATTATATTGCATATCAATATCACTTCCACCAAAAGCTCTACTCATAGCCTTAGGCATAGTGCTGTCGCTACCTCGTGGAGTCCAGCCACTCCCATGACAACCAATAAGTAAACTATATTTACCTGTATTGCTATACGAAACAACCTGATTGAACAAATTTCTTAAATTAGATTCTGAAACACTCACAAAACCTGCATTTCGCTTTAAGGTATCAAGCTCACAACGTTGGCGAGTTGTGTTATACTTCATGCGGAAAATAACACTACGGGTTTGATTTTCTGCGACAAAGACGATAATATCTGTTTGTTTTACCCCTTTATTCTGGTCTATATTCTGGCGCATTGCAGCAATATTCTTATCGAAATAAGCTTTAAGATTATTCTCGGAAGTATTTTTTGTGCCCGTCCATGGCATATAAACAAAGAGTGTTTGGTTTGTATTCTCATATGCATCAATGATAGGAATTTCATCATGGCAGGACGAAAATAGCAATATAAAGAATGCAACTAAAGGGAGATTCCTTAAAAAATGGGTTGTTGAATCACACAAAAGGTTAGTTGTTATTTTGCGATTCTCTTCACAATTAGCCTTCACAAAGAAGCCAATTATATGTTGTAAATATGAAACTCTCTTTCTAAACATATTATCTTGTTATCCTATTTCTTGAAACAAATGAGTAAAAAACAACCCCATTCTCCCTCTGTTTATGTAAAAGGAAGAATGAGGTTACTTTGTGTTTATTTCTTCTTCAGTTCTTCAATTGTCTGTTTCAATGCTGCAATCTTCTCTACCGAGTCACTCTCTTTCTTACGTTCGCGAGCGACAACAGCCTCTGGTGCGTGTACAACGAAGTTCTCATTACCAAGTTTTTTGCGGATACCCATGAGGAAACCTTCCAAATGTTGCAGTTCTTTTTCAGCCTTTTCAATCTCTGCTGCAACATCTATCAAATCGCCAAGTGGCACTGCATATTCGTTGGTTCCTACCATAAAGTTGCTTGAGTCTGTACTCTTTTCAGCAACGACCTCAATAGATTTGAGATTGGCCATCTTCAAAATAATGCTGTTATAAGCACTCATTTCGTTCTCACCTATAGCCTGTAACACCAGCAACTCTTTGGGAGCGATGTTCTTTTGATTGCGAACAGTACGTATACTTCCAACAATTTGTTTAACAACCTCAATATCGTTGATGATTCTTTCTTCATTACTTTTCGGCGTCTCTAATTGCAGAGTTGCACGCATAATGCTCTCACCTTGCTTTCTTTCTGTGATATGTTGCCAAAGCTCTTCTGTGATAAATGGCATAAATGGGTGAAGCATCTTGAGTAGATTATCAAAGAATCCTATCGTTGCCTCATAGGTCTTATGATCTATAGGCTGTGCTTCGCCATTGAGATATGTTGGCTTTATCATTTCAAGATACCAGCTTGAGAACTCATCCCAGAATAGTTTATACACGGTCATCAGGGCTTCTGAGATGCGATATTGCTTGAATTGTTCCTGTAGTTCAACGTTTACCTGCTTCAGTTTTGCATCAAACCATTCTACTGCAAGCGCGTTACTTTCAGGTTGTTCGATATCTGCAGTCTTCCAACCTTTTACTAATCTAAACGCATTCCATATCTTATTGTTGAAGTTACGACCTTGTTCACACAATGTTTCATCAAACAAAATGTCGTTTCCTGCAGGTGCACTTAGCATCATACCCATGCGTACTCCGTCCGCGCCATACTTCTCAATGAGCATCAATGGGGCAGGAGAGTTGCCCAAACTCTTACTCATCTTGCGGCCCAACTTATCGCGAACAATACCTGTAAAGTATACATGTTTGAAAGGATAGGTCTTTCTATACTCATAGCCGGCCATGATCATGCGAGCTACCCAGAAGAAGATGATGTCAGGACCAGTAACAAGATCTGAAGTGGGGTAATAGTAATCAATTTCCTTGTTGTTAGGGTTGTTGATACCATCAAACACAGAAATAGGCCATAACCACGAAGAAAACCAAGTGTCAAGACAGTCACTTTCTTGCTCCAAGTCTTTGAGTTCAAGGTTACAATTCTTTGCTTTTGCTTTTTCCAATGCAGCTTCTTCTGTTTCTGCAACGACACAATCGCGCTTACCATCAGCATTCATAAAGTAGTAGGCTGGTATGCGGTGACCCCACCATAACTGTCGAGATATACACCAATCCTTGATGTTTTCAAGCCAGTGGCGATAGGTGTTCTTATATTTTTTAGGGTAGAACTCAATCTCATCGGACATCACAGGAGGAAGTGCCAAGTCTGCAAAATGTTGCATCTTCAAGAACCATTGCGTTGAAAGTTTAGGCTCAATAGGAACGTTTGTACGTTCAGAGAAGCCAACTTTGTTATCATAGTCCTCTATCTTTTCCATCAAACCAGCAACTTCTAAATCTTTAGCAATCTGTTTGCGCACGTCCATTCGGTCTTGACCTACATAGAGACCTGCTGCTTCACTGATAGTTCCATTATCGTTAAAGATGTCAATCGTCTCTAAACCATGTTTCAAACCAAGTGCATGGTCATTGATATCGTGGGCAGGAGTAACCTTCAAACAACCTGTACCAAATTGGATATCAACATACGTATCTTCTATAACTGGAATCTCACGGCCAACGAGTGGTACGATGACATGTTTGCCTTTGAGCCATGTGTTCTTTACATCTTCAGGATTGATACACATTGCGGTATCACCCATGATTGTTTCAGGACGAGTTGTTGCCACTACAGCATAGTAGCCTTTCTCATCTTTATGCATCACGTTTCCTTCGTCTACCTGCTTGCAATCGGTTTCAACAACACAATATTTCAAGTAATAGAGCTTTGAGTGCTCATCTTTATAGATTACTTCTTCATCAGAAAGAGCTGTCTGAGCTTGTGGATCCCAGTTCACCATTCGAACGCCACGATAAATCAATCCCTTATCATAAAGGTCACAAAAGACCTTAATAACACTCTTGCTTCGAGTCTCATCCATGGTGAAAGATGTGCGGTCCCAGTCACAAGAACAACCTAATTTACGAAGTTGTTTCAGTATAATTCCGCCGTGTTCGTGTGTCCAATCCCAAGCATGTTCAAGGAACTTCTCACGACTAAGATCAGTTTTTTTGATTCCTTTTTCAGCCAATTTGCCAACTACTTTCGCTTCGGTGGCAATGCTGGCATGGTCAGTTCCTGGCACCCAACAAGCGTTTTTACCTTCCATTCGGGCGCGTCTTACAAGGATATCCTGAATCGTATTGTTCAGCATATGACCCATATGAAGTACTCCTGTTACGTTTGGTGGAGGAATAACTACAGTATATGGTTCACGTCCATCAGGCTTACTGCTGAACAATTTATTATTGAGCCAATACTCATACCATTTTGACTCCACAGCCTGTGGGTCATACTTACTTGCAAGTTCCATTATTTTTAATCTTTTGTTTACTTTATATTAAACGTTGCAAAATTACAAATAATATTCGAAATTTCACTATCTTATAAGGTGGAATATAGTTTATGGATAAAAATCGTCACCAGACAGGCTGTGTGATTGATATATTGTTGTATTGTAATTTGCCTCATTTTGAGGTGTAATCTCTATTAGATTGTGTGGTCAAATAAAGCTCTTTATGGTTCGATTTCAAGCGTTTTGTTTTTAGATTTATAAGATTTTGTTTAATGCAATGATTATAAGTGTGTTATAATAATGCACTAAATAAAATATTTAATCTTATGAATACCTCAAATAATCATGTTGTTCTATGGTCTGTTTATAGTTTATTTGTTGTTGAAAAAGTGTTTTTTTATATCAGAATGCTTTTCAAATAAGAAAATAAAATAATGGTAAGATGATTGATTTTCCCTTCAACTTTTGTTTCGTTTAAGTATTGCAGAGTTCTTTAATCATAAGCCAAAGAAACATTTTTCATGAAGTGTAGGCCAAAGAAAAAGAGGATGAACGAATGTAGTCGCGCATCCTCTTGCTTATAAACGTATTCAAAAAGTTTGCTTAGTAACTTCTCGCAATGATAACACGATGTTTAGATGGTTTACCCGAAACCATGTCAATACCTTCTGTTTGCTCGTAGTCAAAAGGCACACAGCGGATGGTTGCCTGTGTATCTTCTTTGATTTTGGCTTCAGTTTCAGCTGTGCCATCCCAATGACAAAGGAAGAAACCACCATCTTTCACACGTTCCTTAAACTCGTCATAATTGTCACATTCGAAGATATGTGCATCGCGATAAGCGCGTGCTTTCTCAAATAAGTTGCGCTGAATATCGTCAAGTAGCGTTTGAACTTGCTCGACAATGCCATCAAAACTAACGTTCTCTTTCTCCAAAGTATCACGTCGCATGATTTCTATTGTGTTGTTTTCGAGGTCACGACCACCCATGACTAAGCGCACAGGTACACCTTTTAATTCATAGTCAGCGAACTTAAATCCTGGCCGCTTATTATCCGAATCATCGAATTTAACGCTAATACCTAACTCCTGCATCTTCGTGATAACAGGTTGCAATTTGTCGCTAATGGCTTTACGTTGTTCGTCACCTTTATATATAGGAACAATAACAACTTGGATAGGAGCAAGCTTTGGTGGAAGCACAAGTCCATTGTCGTCACTGTGTACCATGATAAGCGCCCCCATCAAACGTGTACTGACTCCCCATGAAGTTGCCCATACATAATCAGGCTTGTTCTCTTTGTTGAGGAACTGAACATCAAAACTTTTGGCAAAGTTCTGGCCCAAGAAGTGACTTGTTCCACTTTGTAATGCTTTACCATCTTGCATCATTGCCTCAATAGTATAGGTGTCAAGTGCGCCTGCAAATCGTTCAGTTTCGCTCTTAACGCCTTGCAAAACAGGTACAGCCATCCATTTTTCTGCAAAGTTGGCATATACCTTTAACATTGTTTGTGCTTCTTGTTCAGCTTCCTCTTTCGTTGCATGTGCAGTATGACCTTCCTGCCAAAGGAATTCAGAAGTACGCAAGAAAGGACGTGTACGCATTTCCCATCGCATCACGTTACACCATTGATTGCACATGATAGGGAGGTCTCTCCAAGAATGAATCCATCCTCTATAGGTGTTCCATATTATTGTTTCAGAAGTAGGACGGATAATTAACTCTTCGTCAAGTTTGGCTGCTGGGTCTACAACAACACTGTTTCCGTCTTCACTTGCTTTAAGACGATAGTGGGTAACTACGGCGCATTCTTTTGCAAATCCCTTTACATGCTCTGCCTCTTTACTAAGGAAGCTCTTTGGAATAAGCATTGGGAAATAAGCATTTTGCACCCCCGTCTTCTTAAATTCTTTATCAAGTTCAGCCTGCATCTTTTCCCAAATAGCATAGCCATAGGGTTTAATGACCATACAACCACGTACAGGTGACTGTTCTGCTAAATCTGTTTTAACTACCAAATCATTATACCATTGGCTGTAGTTTTCAGCCCTTTTGGTAAGTTGCTTTAGTTCTTTTGCCATTATATAGATATTTTATTATTTGTCGTTTTATTCCCCGATGTTTAGGGAATCCCCTATATTCAAATAGGTTTTTCCTTTTTCTTATGTTGTGAGAAACGTGTTATTTTGTGGCAAAATTACAAAAAATAAATGGTAATCTGCATATAATGATGGAAAAACGACTATCTTTGCAGAGAAATAATAAACGTATTTAAGAATAAAAATTATGAAGAATTTGAAAATGGCAACGATGGGATTGTGTGTTCTTTCAGTATGTAGTTGCGCAACAAAACAGGGTACAGGTACGTTGATTGGCGCTGGTGGTGGCAGCGTTTTAGGTGCAATCGTTGGTAAAATAGCAGGTAACACGGCTGTAGGCGCAGCCATTGGTGGTGCTGTAGGCGCAGGTGCAGGTGCACTGATTGGTCGTCATATGGATAAAGTTGCAGCTCAAGCAGCTCAGATTCGCAATGCAAAGGTTGAAGAAGTAACTGATGCCAATGGTTTGAAGGCAGTAAAAGTTACCTTTGATAGTGGTATTCTCTTTGCTACAAATCAAGCAACTTTGACAGCATCTTCTAAGAATGATTTAGTTAAATTCTCTAAGGTCTTGAAAGATAATTCAGATTGTCATGTTGACATCTATGGTCACACAGACAATACAGGCAATGATGCAATCAATATTCCATTGAGTAATCGTCGTGCAGAGAGTGTTGTAAACTATCTTAAATCTTGTGGTGTTTCGAGTTCACAATTCCAGAATGTTGTTGGAAAGGGTAGTTCAGAACCCGTTGCAGACAATTCAACAGCAGCCGGACGCAAGCAGAATCGTCGTGTGGAAGTATATCTATATGCTTCTCCCGCAATGGTTAACGCAGCAAAGTCAGGTACTCTTTCAGAGTAATTAAAAATAAACAAATTAAATTATGGGAGTGCACTGTGTAGGCAGTGTGCCCCCTTTTCCATTAATGAAAACCATAGTTTGGAAAGTTATCAGATGGGCTTTTGTGCTCTTTTTGGCTTCATCTGTCTTTGCGGTTGTACTCCTTCGGTTTGTGCCTGTATATTTTACACCGCTGATGTTCATTCGTTGTTTTCAACAGTTAGGCGCTGGTGAGAGTGTAACACTACATCATCATTGGATACCTTTGGATGAGATATCTCCTCATTTGCCTGTGGCGGTGATGGCGAGTGAAGATCAACGTTTCCTTTTGCATCATGGTTTTGATTATGATGCAATAGAAAAGGCAGCCAAACGGAATTTAAAAGGCGGGAAACGTAAGCTCGGAGCAAGCACTATAAGTCAGCAAACGGCAAAGAATGTATTTCTTTGGCCCGGGAGGTCTTGGACGAGAAAAGGTTTTGAAGTTTATTTCACGGCATTGATAGAACTGCTTTGGAGTAAGCAGAGAATAATGGAAGTGTATTTGAATTCCATTGAAATGGGAAATGGAATCTACGGCGCTGATGCTGTTGCTGAATATAATTTCGGGAAACAAGCTATCGATCTTTCACGTTCTGATTGCGCTACAATTGCAGCCACGTTGCCTAATCCTCGTGAGTTAAGTAGTAAGCATCCAGGACCTTATGTCATGCGACGTCGGAGACAAATTTTAGTCAATATGCGTTACATTCCGAGTTTTCCAAAGCCCGGAGAAGATTATGATCCACACACCGCTTCAGGCGGAGTATATGCCCATTGATTATTATGAATTTAGAGTTAAATGATGGACAGCGTGCTGCTGTGGAATATTGCGATGGACCTCAGCTGGTGATTGCTGGTGCAGGTTCGGGCAAAACGCGTGTACTTACGTATAAGATTGCCTATCTGATAGACGAAAAGCAGTATGAGCCTTGGAGTATTCTTGCGCTTACGTTCACAAATAAGGCCGCCAATGAGATGCGCAATCGTATCGCGAGAGTCGTGGGCCAAGATCGCACGCGCTACCTCTATATGGGAACATTCCACAGCATTTTCTCAAGAATTCTTCGTGTCGAAGCTGAGAAATTGGGCTATTCGAAGCAATTTACTATCTATGATGAGTCAGACAGCCGGTCGTTGTTGAAAAGTATCATCAAAGAAATGCAGCTTGATGATAAGGTTTATAAGTCGGCCAGCGTACATGCAAAGATTAGCATGGCAAAGAATCATCTTATCCTGCCGAATGCCTATGCAGTGGACCAGGCTACTTTGAAACGAGACGAACAAAGCCGCCAAGGGCAAATTTATCAAATCTACCAGACATATCAACAGCGTTTGCAGACAGCCAACGCAATGGACTTCGACGATTTATTGGTTCTCACATGGCGCCTCTTTAAGGAGCATGATGATATTCGAATCAAGTATGCGGAGCGATTTAAGTATGTGTTGGTTGATGAGTATCAAGATACAAACTACGTGCAGCAATGTATTGTTTTGCAGCTGACGCAAGAGCATCACCATGTGTGTGCGGTAGGAGATGACGCACAGAGTATTTATGGCTTTCGGGGTGCAAATATTGATAACATTCTTGATTTTCAGAAGATCTACCCTGAGACAAAGCTCTTCAAACTCGAACAAAACTATCGCTCGACGCAGAATATTGTACAAGCGGCCAATAGTTTGATTCTCCACAACAAGCGACAAATACACAAAGACGTTTACAGCCGAAATGCCAAGGGCGAAAAGCTGGTGCTCCGTCCGGTCTATAGTGATAAGGAGGAGGCTGCTGTCGTTTGCCGATATATCAAACAATTGCAGCTGAAAGAATACTTTAATTACAGCGATTTTGCCATTTTGTATCGCACCAATTCGCAGAGTAGAATCTTTGAGGAAGAGATGCGACGGCAGACCATCCCATATCGCATTTTTGGAGGAATGAGCTTCTATCAACGCAAAGAAATTAAGGATGTTCTGGCTTATTTTCGCGTTGTCGTAAACCCTGAAGACGAGGAGGCCATTCGCCGAATCATCAATTATCCCACACGCGGAATTGGTGCTTCGACGATTGAGAAGATTATCGCCTGTGCCCATTTAAATCATGAAAGCTTCTGGTCAATCCTCAATTCGCCCGTCAAATTTGGTCTGAAAGTTAATAATGGAACCCTAAATAAGCTCCGTTCTTTCACCGAACTGATGTCTTCGTTCATCGAAAAGGTCGAAACAATGGATGCCTATCAGTTGGGCGTCAAAATCATTCAAGAAAGTGAAATTAATAAAGATATTTTCTCCTCAACCGACCCCGAGGCTATTTCGCGCCAGGAGAATATTGAGGAATTTGTGAATGGTTTACAAGATTTTGTTGAAAGTCGATGCGAAGAAGGGCGTGAGGAATATTCGAAACTTACGGATTTCCTCCAAGAAGTTTCATTGCTGACCGATGTCGAAAGCGACGATGACAAAGAGGGCGAAAAAGTGAGCTTAATGACCATTCACGCTGCAAAAGGCTTGGAGTTTCCGACGGTTTTCATCGTCGGAATGGAAGAAAATATCTTTCCCAGCCCAATGTCTTCAAACAGCGCGCGCGAATTGGAAGAGGAGAGAAGATTGTTGTATGTTGCAATCACGCGTGCAGAACAATACTGCTTTCTGACCTGTGCTAAAAACAGATGGCGGTTCGGAAAATTGGAGTTCGGCACACCAAGTCGTTTCCTCAACGAGATTGACCCCGCTTTTATGGAGATTTTTAGTGACGATTTCGTTTCAGAGCGACCTTCGCGACCTGTTTCTCCGAAGCCTACTTTCACGGCTGCATCGATTCGTCCGGCGAAATTGAGACCAGTCAAAATTCCGCCTGTCGTCTCAAAGAATCATGCAGAACAATCCGCATCGCAAACAATTTCTACGGCCGACGGACTGAAAATAGGCAGTGTCATCGAGCACCAGCGGTTTGGAATCGGAACGGTGGTGAATATTGAAGGGATGGGAGAGAATCAGAAGGCAACTGTCAACTTTAAGAATACGGGGCAGAAGGTTCTTTTGTTAAAGTTCGCCCGATATAGCATTATAAAGTAGGCGATAAACACAAAAAAGGCAATATGTGATGTTTGGCGCATTCATATTGCCTTTTTTATGCCTTTTTCTGGCTGTTGGCCGTTGTCAACGCGCAGCGCCGACCGCTGTTCTGCTTTTTGCCAACAGCTTTTAATCAGTCCTTAAACAAATTCTATAATTTCGTCTAAGGTTTTTCTCTGTTTTTCCTTTCCGACACAATCTTGTGCCGCATATCCCATCGGAACAATGGCCACGGCTTCATATCCGGGTTGGCCGAAAAGCGCATTGAGCCGTTGAGGATCAAAATTACAAACCCAACAAGTCCCAATTCCACATTCGGCTGCACTCAAACAAAGATGTTCTATCGCAATGGCAAGGTCGATATCTCCGTGTGGCTTGTCATCAAACGCACGAACCCAATTATTTGTCGTATCCTTCATGCAAATGACATAAAGTGGAGCCGAGCGAAACCATTGTCTGTCGTAACATTGCACAAGTTTCTCTTTTGCTGATTCAGAACCCACGACAATAAACTTCCAAGGCTGTCGATTTACTGCCGATGGAGCTATTCTTACACACTCCATGATATGTTCTAATGTTTGCTTATCAATTTTCTGCGCGCTGAATTTGCGGGTGGAAAACCGCTTTTTACAAAGTTCTAAAAAATCCATAAGTTTATATTTTGTCCGCGTCAAAGATAACAAAATTTATTGATTTTGATAATGATTCCAAAGTTTTTATGTAAGTTTGCAATGAATTATGAGTATTAAAACATTAAGATTATGATTAAAATTTATGGAATGAAGTCCTGCCCCGATTGTTCGTTTGTAGACGAGCAGGTTAAGGGCAATGGCCGTTACGAAGTGATAGATATTGGTGAGCATGTGAGGAATTTAAAAGCTTTTTTGGCATTGCGAGACAACAATCCGGTGTTCGACGACGCTAAAAAACATGGTTATGCAGGCATTCCGTGCTTCGTCTTAGAAGACGGACGTGTGACGCTCTCACCGGAAGAAGCTGGCTTGAAATCTCGTCAGAATGAGGCTCCAAGCTGCAGTATTGACGGAAAGGGCTGTTAGTTTTAAGCGAAAAACTTCTTTTCGATTTTATTATTTTATCGGTTTTTCATGAAAAACTGCCTGGGAACGGGTGTAAATTTTCAGTTTTTCATGAAAAACTGCTCGGGGACGGGGTACATTCATCAGATTTCATGAAAAACTGCCTGGGAACGGGTGTAAATTTTCAGTTTTTCATGAAAAACTGCTCGGGGACGGGGTACATTCATCAGATTTTGTGAAAAACTGCTCGGGAACGGGGTACAATCATCAGATTTTGTGAAAAACTGCTCGGGAACGGGGTACAATTATCAAATTTCGTGAAAAACTGCTTGGAGACGGGTGTAAATCATCAGATTTTGTGAAAAACTGCTCGGGGACGGGTGTAAATCATCAGATTTTGTGAAAAACTGCTTGGGAACGAGTGTAAATTATCAGTCTTTGATGAAAAATGTTCATACACCCGGGGTAGATGAGCAGAAATTGCCAATTTTTGATAAAACACCCGGGGTAGATGAATAGAAATTGCTGATTTTTTATAAAACACCCGGGGGAGATGAACGAAAATTGCGTGATTTTGATAAAACACCCGGGGTAGATGAGCAGAAATTGCCGATTTTTGATAAAACACCCGGGGTAGATGAATAGAAATTGCTGATTTTTGATAAAACACCCGGGGTAGATGAGCAGAAATTGCGTGATTCTGACAAAACACCCGGGGTAGATGAACGAAAATTGCGTGATTCTGACAAAACACCCGGGGACAATTACTGAAAATTGTGTGATTCTGATAAAACACCTGGGGATATGGCCAGTTTTTTAATGAGAATTGAATAAAAAACTCGGTTTTTTGTTAAAATAGGGCTTCAAACAGAAGTTTGGCTGTGGTTTCTGTTCAGTTTTTTGTTTGTTTTTGAATATAAGAAAAGTCTCCTTTCCAAATCAGACTATTATTGTGATTGGAAAAGAGACTTTTTGTTCAGTTTATTTTGTGCGCCTGAGGTTTGTCTATCGACGACCGAACCGCAGGCTTATTGAGTTACGCTCTACTGCTGTTTACACCCAGAATGAGCGCCTTTTTTGCAGTCATTCTAACTCAGAATGAAATTGAGGAGGAACAAGACGGATAAAATCAGTAGCGTGGGATTAAGCACCTTGTATTGTTGGGTGCATAACTTGAGGATAACATAACTTAGGATGCCCATGTAGATTCCGTCCGCAATAGAATAACAAAGCACCATCGTAATCATGGTGATAAACGCGGGGAAAGCTTCACTTACTTCTGTCAGTTCGAGTTGTTTCACGCTGTCGAGCATGAGCACGCCGACAAGGACCAACGCGCCGCTTGTCGCTGCGCTGGGAATCAACATGAATAGGGGAGAAAGGAAGAGCGAAATGATGAACAGCAGTCCAACGACAGCAGAAGTCAGTCCACTTCGTCCGCCTTCGGCAATTCCTGACGCGCTCTCTACGTAGGTAGTCAGTGTGCTTGACCCGAGGAAGGCTCCGCATGTGGTTCCGATGGCATCGCTCATCATGGCTTCCTTAATATGGGGGATAGAACCATCTTTGCCAACGATTCCGGTCTTATACGCCAGTCCCACAAGAGTTCCGACCGTGTCGAAGATGTTTACCATGAGCAGAGAAATAACCACTAAGCCCGTTTTGAGCGTAAAGAGTCCGGTAAAGTCAAAATGAGCAAAGATTGGGCTGATATCCTGTGGCATATCAACAGGCAGCCAGCCAGTAGGGAACTTTGTTACGCCCATCGGAATGCCGATAAGCGTTGTGATGATGATGCTCAGGAACAATGCTCCCTTTACGCGGCGGGCCATTAAAACACCGCTGAGGATGATTCCAATGACACCTAAAATTGCAGTGGGCGTGAATTTTCCAAGCCCAACATAGGTCGCGCTGTTAGCGACAATGATTTCGGCGTTCTTTAATCCGATAAAAGCTATAAACATTCCGATGCCGGCGGATATCGCATAGCGTAGGTTTTGTGGGATTGCATTGAGAATATGCTCCCGTATGTTCAAGAATGTGATGAGCAGGAAGACAATACCCTCAGCGAGCATAATGGCTAAGGATTGCTGCCAGGTGTAGTGCATCGCTTGGCATAAAGTGAATGCGAAAAATGCGTTTAGACCCATACTCGGCGCTTGGGCGAAAGGAAGCTTCGCCATAAATGCAAGCAGCAGCGTAGCGATGGCAGAAGCAATTGCAGTTGCTGTAAAAAGCGCGCCTTTGTCCATTCCTGTCGTGCTCAGAATGTCAGGATTGACTGCAAGGATGTAACACATGGTGAGAAAAGTGGTAGCTCCGGCCACAATTTCTGTGCGAGCCTTCATCGTAGAGGAATTAAATCCTAAAGCTTTTTGTAAGAACATTGTTTTTTAGTTTGATTGCGACAAAATTACGAAATAACTATAAATTGATTAAAACATTTTACAAGAAAAATGAAAGAGAGCCTCACCTTTTTACAAGGAGAGGCTCAAAATGTGGATTTATTTATGATTAGAAAACACCTAATTTAGAGAAAAGAGCCAATGCACCGATGCCTAAAATCAAAGTGACGATACCGACTGACACTCCGACTTTGAGCATATCGTTCTGCTTGACTAATCCTGTTGAGAAAGCTATGGCATTTGGTGGCGTACTGATTGGGAGGCACATTGCTGCACTTGCAGCGATTGCAATACCGACTAAAACGGTTACTGTACCACCGATCATATTCAAACCATCGCCCATTCCTTTACATACAACGGCGAGGATAGGCACAAGTAGGGCTGCTGTTGCGGTATTGGAAATGAAGTTACTCAAAAGATAGCAAATGAGACATGCGATAACGAGGATTACGACCGGATTCCAAGCTCCGAATGGAATACTCTTAATGGCATTCTCTGCCAAACCTGTTCCGTTCATTGCATTACCCAAGGCAAAGCCTCCCGCAACCATCCAGATGACTGACCAATCTATTTCTTGCAAATCTTTTGCTGTGATTACGCCACAAAACGCAAATACAGCGATAGGAAGCATCGCCACCGTGTTTGCATTGATGCCAAATAAATCTTTTCCTTTAATCCATAAGAATATTGTGAGCAGGAAAGTGATAGCCACAACCACTGTGCGCCAATTGTGAGAGACTTCTCCTGCAATTTCAATCTTAATTGTCTTTTGTGTGAATGGGAAGAAATGAAGAATCAGTCGCCATGCAATAATAAGGAGGATAATAACTAAAGGAACCATTACCATCATCCAATGTGAGAATGTTATTCCAGTATTTAGTCCTGCTGGGTCGTTTAGATACTTCAGCGCAAATACATTAGGGGGCGTTCCGATTGGAGTACCCATACCACCGAGATTAGCACCAACAGGAATGGCCATCGTAAGCGCAATTCTTCCTTTCCCATTTGCAGGGAGTGCTTTGAACACGGGAGTTAAGAAGGTGAGCATCATGGCTGCCGTTGCCGTGTTGGAAATAAACATGGAGAATACTCCTGTAATGAGAAGGAAACCTAAAAGCACATATTCACTCTTCTGACCGAATGGTTTCATTAGTATTCTTGCCATAAGAACATCAAGCCCACTCTTTGTTGCTGCGATAGCTAATATAAAGCCTCCAAGGAACAAAATAATTGTAGGATCAGCAAAACATGCCATTACTCCTACATGATCAAGCATCGTTCCATATTGATCTTCTGTGCCTTGAAAGAAGGAGAACGACGAGTCACTGACGCAAAAGAGCAGTATGAAGATAATTGTAATAGACGTTGCCCATGCAGGGATAGCTTCTGTTATCCACAGCAAAACGGCCATAACAAAAATAGCAATGACACGTTGTTGGACAATAGTAAGGCCATCAATGTCAAAGAAACTACTTGGAAGATTCCACACGATTACGGTCAAGAGCGCCGTAATCAAACACATCAGGAATTTCTTTTTATTGAAATCACCCGATAAAACAGATTTGATTGAGTCTTGCATAAATTATTAATGTTTTTATGGTTATAAGAACTTTTTATATAAATTCGGTTGACAAAATTACATTAAAAATATGAATATAGCAAATAAGTAACTTTGTTTTTTCATATTAGATGCCTTCAATAGTTATAAATAATCGTCTGTTAGAAAATAAAAAAGAGATGCTGTTGCATCTCCTTTCGTACACCCTTAGGGATTCGAACCCTAGACCCACTGATTAAGAGTCAGTTGCTCTACCAACTGAGCTAAGGGTGCAATTTTAGTTTTTCTGCTTTTATCAACTGTACACCCTTAGGGATTCGAACCCTAGACCCACTGATTAAGAGTCAGTTGCTCTACCAACTGAGCTAAGGGTGCAATTGATATTTACAATGAGAATGTGCTCCCGAATTGCGTGTGCAAAGGTACATTCTTTTCATTAAACAACCAAATAAATGATAGTTTTTTTCAAAAAAAATAGTTTATGGATATTGGTGATGCACATTTGCTCTGTAGTTTCACAAACTTTATAATTGTATGTTAGTCTTGAATAAAATATATTCCAGTATTCAATTGACAGATATCAATATATGTAATGGGGAAAATAGGAATAATATCTTTGCGTTTATTATCAGAGATACATATATAATTAATAGGTGTATTAGGTTGGTCTCTGCAGACCAATGTCTCTTTATCATAAATTTTGCTAATCATACCGATGAGAGATTTGTCTAATCCTCCAATACAAGATAACTTAATCATGGATTTTTTTCATAGGTTAAGAATATATATTATGTGTACAATTGTACAATACAATAACAATATTAATAAGCATTGGATGCTAAATAAAAAGACTCGGATCGATTAACGATAATGTTTTCTTGGATTAAAGAGAAAGTCTATGAGCGGAATACGGGAGTCGAACCCGCCTTTCAAGCTTGGGAAGCTCGCGCACTACCGATGTGCTAATTCCGCAAAAGAGCCGATACCGGGACTCGAACCCGGGACCTACGCATTACGAATGCGTTGCTCTACCAACTGAGCCATATCGGCAATTCTACTTATGCTTTTCGATGTTTGCTGTGCAAAGGTATAGCATTTTTTTTGAAAAACCAAATTTATTCTTTCTTTTCTTTTGCATACAAAGCTTCGAATTTAGCACGTAAGATTGTTTTATTATCAATAGTTTCTTGTATATTCTTGAGCTTCTTTGCATTAGGACTTCCTGGAATCCATAAATGGATATAGCCGTTGCGTGAATATTTTTCATTCATGTGTGCTTCAAATCGTTTCCATTGTTGCTCTTTGTTTAATTCTGGATAATTTTCTAATCCATATTGAATAGCTCGACTAAACACAACATCGAGTTCTAAGTCTCTATCTGCTTCAGCAACAATCTTACCATATATTGTCCGCGGTGTATGACTGGAACTTGCGCGATGGTCTTCAACAGCCTCTTTCATAATTTTCAATTGATCGGTATTGAACCATCTTTTTAATCTGCTGTCATTACTTAAAATCTTGCCACCTGTAAGATGATGAATTGCGCGTGGTCCAGACATTCCTAAGTCATGATAGGCTGCTATAACATAAACCATGTTGATGTCTGCACCTGTATAATTGGCTAATTCTATCGAATTTTTTATCACTCGATTAACATGTTGTAGCCCATGACTTTTTCCAAACGCAGTATATTTGGGGAGAATATTATGTTCTATAAACTCCATTATCTCTAATGAAACTTGTTGCACCATTATATTAAAATTGAAACAATTGATAGAATGCCAAAAATCATAATGTTACGAGCTGTTATTCCCAATATGTAGTTAAGTTCTTTACCGCGTTTTATCTTTTGCATTTTTTCATACGTAATAAAATGTAGTAATAAATAAACCATCAAAAGAGTGGGGGAAAGCATATTTTCTGAATAGCTCTTAGAAACAAATAGCATTAAGAACTCTCCAACAAGACCTGATATAAGATAGAGTCTTAGCCCCCATTTCTCTCCAATGTATACCACAAGTGTTGTTTTTCCTGCTTTCTGATCGTTGTCTCTATCTCGATAATTATTAACAACAAGGAGGGTGTTGATAACAAATCCACATGCTAACGAAGCGATGAATACCTCAAGAGGTATGTTCCTTTCACTTCGGGGCATAGTGACATAATAAGATAAGCATGTAGGAACAATCCCAAAGAATATGAGTACTAATAGGTCACCTAAGCCTAAATAAGATAACTTAGTTGTATATAAGAAGCAGAAGGCCACACATAGAATTCCAACTAAAACCATTTCATATCCACCATATATTATAAGAGGTGAACCTATGGCGCATGCAAGAATTGTTGTGATAATAATAGCTTTTTTCATCGCAGAAGATGTAATCCATCCTTCTGTACATGCCCTTTTGGGGCCTAATCGAACTTCAGATTTATCATTACCCCTCTTATAATCAAAATAATCATTAATAAAGTTAGCATCTATTTGCATGATTGAAGCAAATAAAAGGCATAGTATTGCAGGAGTAAAAGAAAACAACTCAATGCCTGTTTGATTAAAGGCTAAGCTTACTCCAATAGCAACTGGCACTATAGCTCCAATCAATGTTTTCGGTCTGGATGCTAAGAACCAGGCCTTAAATGAGTTTATTTTAATATTGTTTTCGTCCATTTTAATTAAAGAAGTTCCAACTTAAGCCGAATCTTAGAATGCTTTGATTAAGTGGATAATGAGGAGTAAAGAAATAATTCTTCCTTCCTGTGCCAGCATTGAAGTGGCTTAGCATAATAAAAAAGCGAGTATGTTTAAGGTGGAAATTAGCATAAACATTCGCAACGGGATAATTTCCAATCTCTATACGATTATCATTTCCATTTGTATCTGTGTTTGTTTGTATTGCATATTGTCCTAAGATTGGAACATAATCAGGTGCATAATATTTTGTGAAATACCTCACATCAGCACCAAAATCACATCGCAATACATGAGCAATCTTAAATCGAAGATACAGATTACTATAAATATTGAGTGCAGGAACAGGTAAGACGGTCTTATTACTTGAATTCTGATAAGTAATCATATTTTCCCAATTTATGGGACCAAATGTGAAGTCTTGTGATATCGACGCCGTTAAAAGATGAATTAATCCATTGTTTTGTTTGACAACAATAGCATGATTTACGCGATTATCATTAACTGTATTATACGATGAAGCGAAGTAAGTATAGTTTTTAATCTCATCTATTTCGACACGTAAAGTGGTTCTCGTTTTCTGATAATTAAGTATCCCTTGTATCCTCGAATGAATGATTTTACTTAGGTTATCATTATCCCACCATGCATGACGACTATGGAAGTGGCGATAATAAAAAGTCGGATTAAGACGGTATAGAAAACCATTGGCAGACAGAGTCAACGTGTCTCCGAATAACTTAAAGTTGAGATCCGCATTCACATCGAGTTTCATTTGTCCTACATCACTACCAGTTAGCCAGGTTTCTGCTATTGCATCATAATGTAATAGCTTTCCTTGTGTTTTGCTTAATTGTGCTCCTATACTTAAATTATGCTCATTATAAGAATCAATTCCTGTAGTGTTAGGGAGTGTAAAATGTCTGAGATCTGATGTGATAAAAGCCTTAAGGCCTGCTTTTGCCCATTTATTAAATCCCTCTAATAATGATAAAGCAAACGTGTTTTTGAGACTATAATAACGCGTTTTATCATATATAGAATCGCCAGAGAGATACTCTTGAACATTATAATTGTTTGCATAATAGTTTGAAGGAGTATTATATGCTTGATAGATACGCCTATAATTGTCGAATTGTATGGTATGAATGAAACTTGTAACAGGAACAAATTCTTTTTTCATCCACATTGAATCTGCTTGTTTTTTGCTCTCTATCGATAGTAAACTATCAGCAGTATGTTTGTCCAAAGCCAATCGATCATTTGTTTTTTTCTGACCACCTGGTTCTGTTCCCATAATTTTTGCATTGTCAGGTCTACCTTCTATAGGCTCATCTTTTTTGTTATTTCGAGAAGTTTCTTTTTCCTGTTTAGAAGATTCATTATCTTTTTTTGATGCCATTGCAAACTTCTTAGCTTTTATTTCGTCGGCAGTCATAGGTACTTTTCGACTGAATCCCAAGTTATATCTGTGTGTAAAGAATATATGCTGGTTGTCGTTTCTATTCCAGTTTTGAGATAAAACAGTTGGAATTTCACTTGTAGTATACTTGTCACTATAACTTTCAGGATGGATGATATAGTTATCATTTGCAATACCTCCATTCTCTGTAACTTTCTGATGGTTTGTAGAAAGAAGTAAATGAGCTTGATAATGGTCTCCTATGTAAGAGCCATACATCGTATAATTGAAATGAGCCGTGCTTTGATCTTGATAATATCCCCTTCCATAAAGATAGTCAAATTTGAATCCTACGCCTAATTTCTTTCCGGCATTAACACCAAATTTTGTTGTTAAATGATCTTCACCATTCAGTCGATTGCCTGCAGTGTTGTAGGTAATATTGGTAAATGGCGATAATGTATTAGTGAAATGAAATTGTCCAATAGGTGTAATGAAGAAGTCAAATGGCTGTGTGAATATGAATTGCCCTTCATTTTGCCGGTCTGTAAAAATACGATTGATTCTTGGTGCACCTAAGTTTCCGGTTGTATTATACTCTCCACGTAAGCCTGTTGTAAAGACTGTGTTCATAAACATGTGTGAAAGTGTGTCGGGAACAGCAGCTTTTCGGTCACCAAAACGACTGTCTATCGTCCATACTTTGATTCCTTCTGGAATTTCTTTTTCGTTCTTTAATGAGTCTTTCCTATTTGTTTTATTGCGTGAGGTCATGTTGCCTTCTGCATCAATCTGATTGTAGTTGTCATCAAATTGTGCAAAGCTAATAGAAGGAAATATGAAGAAGAGAAGGGTGAATATCTTTGCTTTCATTATTTAAACATTCGTAAAGCAACTTCAATGAATTTCAAAACAACAGCAATAATCAAGATGATTGTTGCAATAATTCTATGTTCTGTTTGTGTAAAAATAACGACTCCTATAATTGCAAGTAACATAAACACAATATTAAGTATATTGCGGTATTTTAGCATATGATTGTCGTTATCAATCAATCTTTTTTGTTTGTGATGAGGCCTTACTGCATACTCTGTCTCGTTTGTATTTTTTTTGTCTTCTTGATTGATATCCATCATATTTTATTTTATATTTAATTCTTGTTTGATTTGATTAAAAATCTCATGTACTCGATCAACTGTTTTTATCCTGAATTTAGCGTTCATACGTTGTAATTTAGTACCAGTCTTGTTGAGAGAAGCCTTATCTGAGATTAATTCTTCGGCGTTAGCTTTAAATCCAGACGGGCGATTTTCCTCATAACTATAGTTTATTCGATTCAATGTTAAATCCAAAATACCATTATTACATTTTGCTACTATCGTATAATTAAACTTTGTTCGATCCAAAGAGAGAATGTTTTGTGAGAAAACCAACCATTCTTCATAACGTGCAGCAATGGTATGTTCAGCTTCGTTCACTAAAACAATCCTACTATTTCCTGCTTGATGATCATCATGTGCCAATCGATCTAAGATGGCATAAACGCGTTTGTATAATTCGTTTGCATTAATATCACTAATCGGTTCCTTAAGTTCAAATACCACTTTTCCATCCTTTTCGGGTACAGCACCTGCCAAATAACCTTCATACGGATTGTTGTTTTTTGTTGTTGAAGGCTTCTGTTCTGGTTTTGTTTGTTGTGGTATTGTCCAACTATCTTTTTGTGGTTGCGATGTTTGTGTTGCTTGTTCTGCAGCTTCTGCGGCTTTCAAGGCTTCTTCTGCTGCCTGTTTTGCTTTCTCCGCAGCTTCCTTTGCTTCTTTAGCTTTCTTAGCTGCTTCAGCCTTTAAGATTTCGACTTGTGTTGCAGGAACAGTGCCAACAGTTTGTGCATTGACAGACCATGGCAATAAAAAAAGTATTGAAAAGAGTAGATGTTTCATAAGTTTATCAAATATATTATGACAAAATTAATAAAAAATTCTGAGAGTTCCTGTTTCAACATGTTTGATTTTTCAAACTTAACGATAATTAATAAAAAGGACTTCTCATTGAATTTTATCCTTCATTTAATATTTCTTCTCTTTCAATTGGTTTTGTAAACGTATAATTTCATCACGATATTGGGCCGCTTGTATAAAGTCTAAGTCCTTCGCCGCTTGCTTCATTAGGGCTGTTGTGTTAGCAATGCTCTTCTCTAATTCGGCTTTTGACATGCGTTTAACAATTGGATCTGCTGCAAAAGCACCAGCTTCCGGTTCCAAATAAACATCCTTGTATTTGCTGTTTTGACGGATATCTTCTTTCCCATTATTGTTTGTTTGTGAAGAAACTGCCAATGTAGAACCAATTTTTTTCTCTATTTGCTTTGGAATTATATGGTGTTCTTCGTTATATTTCAACTGAATACTGCGCCTTCTTGCAGTCTCATCAATTGTTTTTTGCATACTTTCTGTTATGGTGTCTGCATACATAATAACTTTTCCATTGACATTTCTTGCAGCACGTCCTGCCGTTTGTGTCAGGCTTCTATGACTACGTAAAAAGCCTTCTTTGTCTGCATCGAGAATAGCAACCAAGGATACTTCGGGCAAGTCGAGCCCCTCACGAAGGAGGTTTACGCCAACAAGCACATCATAAACTCCTGCTCTTAAATCATTCATTATTTTCACTCGGTCAAGTGTTGCCACATCACTGTGAATATAATTTGCTTTTATTTCATGGTTTAGGAGATACTCAGTGAGTTCCTCTGCCATGCGCTTTGTCAAAGTCGTAACCAACACTCTTTCATGCCGATTGATGCGCGTTAGAATCTCATCCATGAGATCGTCTATTTGATTTTCAGAGGGTCTGACCTCTATTTCAGGGTCCAATAGTCCCGTAGGACGAATAATTTGTTCAACCACTACACCTTCTGCTTCTTCTATCTCATAGTTGGCTGGAGTTGCACTGATATATATCACTTGGTGCATGAGGTCATGAAATTCTTCAAATTTCAATGGTCGGTTGTCAAAAGCTGCAGGTAATCGGAAGCCATATTCCACAAGATTCTGTTTTCTTGCACGGTCTCCACCATACATTGCATTAATCTGTGGTACACTAACGTGGCTTTCATCTATCACCATTAGATAATCTTTGGGAAAGAAATCAAGTAGACAGTAAGGACGTTCTCCTGGATTTCTGCCGTCAAAATAACGTGAATAGTTCTCTATTCCGCTACAATGTCCGAGCTCTTTTATCATTTCCATGTCATACTCAACGCGTTCTTTAATTCGCTGAGCTTTAATAGAATCACCAATTTCATTAAAGTAGTTCACGCGGTCGACTAAGTCGTCTTGTATCATGCGTATAGCCTGTTCTGTTTGCTCTTTGGATGTTACAAAAAGGTTTGCAGGGTAGATTTCGTAAGTTTCAAAACGTTCGATAGTATGAAAAGTGATATTATCAACCTCTTCAATACTATCAATTTCATCATCCCACCACGTCACTCTTAGGATGTTATCACTATACGCCATCGATATATCTATCGTGTCTCCTTTTACTCTGAAGGTCCCCCTTTGCAGGTCAATATCATTTCTTACATAAAGTGCATCAACGAGTTTACGCAAGAAAACGTTTCTATCAATGGACTGGCCACGTTTGATTTTGATGATGCTTTCTTGCATAGCAACCGGTCCTCCCATACCATAAATACATGAAACTGACGACACAACAATGACGTCTTTGCGTCCAGAGAGTAGGGCAGATACCGCTCCAAGTCTCAGCTTGTCAATCTCATCATTTATTGCAAGGTCTTTTTCTATGTAGGTATCTGAGGTTGGTAGGTAAGCTTCTGGCTGATAGTAATCATAATAAGAAACATAATATTCTACTGCATTATTAGGGAAAAAGCCTTTCATTTCTTCGTAGAGCTGAGCGGCTAATGTCTTATTATGGCTCAAAATTAGCGTTGGCTTATTCACATTTGCAATAACATTCGCTACCGTGAATGTCTTTCCCGACCCTGTAACTCCTAACAGCACTTGAGCCGGAACCCCATCTATGATACCTTCAGTTAGTTCTTTGATGGCTTCAGGTTGATCCCCTGTAGGTTTATATTTCGATGTAAGTTTGAAATCCATTTATTTATATTATCCTTTCTTTTCGCTGCAAATTTACAAAATCTAATGTGAATCTGCAACGTTCATTTAGAATAAAACCTCTTATTTCTTATGTGATTTCAACCATAGTTCCTTGTTGAAGTTTTGATTATGACCAACTTTCTCTCTGCATATAACTATATTCTTATTGCATTAATGATGTTTTTTAGGATTCTCAAAGAACATAATTTGTCTTTTGAATCATAATATTTAATTTTTCGTTTTTATTCAACCGTTATAAAGATTAATATTTTACGAAAAAGTGTATCATTTACTTTGTAAATCATAGAAAAGTCAGTATCTTTGCAAATCAAATGTTTGATATGAAGAAAAAGATTTTGATTCCTATATGCGTTACATTGCTTTTCACAAGTTGTGCGCAAGAATTCAATAAAGTATATAAGACTGATAATTATCAGTATAAATACGAATTCGCCAAAGAATGTTATGCAGAAGGGAAATATACTCAGGCAATTACGTTGCTGACCGACCTCATTAATATTGAGAAAGGAACAGACAACGCTCAGGAAAGTCTTTATATGTTGGCCATGGCTGAATATGGAAGCATGGACTATGAGGGCGCATCTCAGGCTTTCAAACGTTACTATCAATCTTATCCAAAAGGCTATCTTGCAGAGATGGCTCATTATTATGAGGGGCTTGCTTTATATAAAAGCACACCTGAACCTCGATTGGATCAGTCTATGACGATTTCTGCAATTAACGCTTTTCAAACGTTCCTTGATCTTTATCCTGATGCTAAATTAAGGCCCGAAGCACAGAAATATTTGTTTGAATTACAAGATAAACTTGTTTTGAAAGAGTTGTACTCAGCTCGTCTTTATTATAATCTCGGCCCTTATTTTGGCAATTGTTCTGATGGTGGAAATAACTATGAGGCTTGTATTGTCACCTGTCAGAATGCATTAAAAGATTATCCTTACACTTCTTTGAGAGAAGAGTTTTCTCTACTTTTGATGAAAAGCAAGTTTGAACTTGCCGAACAAAGTGTTGAGTCAAAGCGTTTGGAACGTTATCAGGATGCAGAAGATGAGTGCTATGGCTTTATGAACCAGTATCCCGATTCAAAGGATAAGGCTTTAGCTGAGAAATATATCAAGCGCTGTAAAAAGTTCACTGGGGAGAATTCTTCTGACGATCAGTCTACAGAAAACAATAATAAATAAATATAATTAAACGTATAATGGATTACAAGAAATCAAAAGCGCCGGTAAACACCGTTACCCGTGATATCATGGAGCTTTGTCAAGAGACTGGAAACATCTATGAAAGTGTTGCAATTATTGCAAAGCGTTCTAACCAGATTTCTGTTGAAATTAAGCAGGATTTGAATAAGAAGCTTGCAGAATTTGCTTCATATAACGATTCACTTGAGGAGGTTTTCGAGAATCGCGAGCAGATAGAGATCTCACGTTACTATGAGAAGTTGCCGAAACCAACATTGCTTGCAACAGAAGAATTTGTTGAAGGTAATGTTTATTGGCGTGACCCTTCAAGAGAATCTAATATCGACGACTAATGATACAGCGTAAACAAACTCTGTATTTACTTGCTGCACTGATTGTAACGATTGTGTGTCTCTGTCTTCCGATAGCATCATTAAAGGCATCGGGAATGGAGATTGATAGTATTGTTACTAATCTTTGGATTCATGACAATACGGGTTATTCTTTCAAAACCAGTCCTTTGTTCGTACTGCTTCTTTTGACATGCCCACTCACTTTGTTATCAATCTTCAAGTATCATCAACGTTTGTTCCAGGCAAAGTTATGTGTAATCAATGCTGTGCTTATCATACTTTGGAGCGCTTATTACGCCTTTTTCTATGCTACTTCAGCTGTAAACATCACGCCGCATTTTGCTACTTGTTTGCCTGTTATAGCCTTGATTCTTCATCTTATGGCGCGTCATGCCATTCTTGCAGATGAAAAATTGGTAAGGGCTGCTGACAGAATACGATAAAAATAAACTTAAAGTCCCACTCTTTCCCTTTTATATCATGGAGAGAGTGGGACTTTTTCTGTACTTCAGCAACGAAAGATTCCTCTAAGAAATCTCTGTTTTCTTCAAAAGATTTAGTTTCTGTAACATCATGAAGAAACTATATTTAGTTGCCAACACCAGCTAATTTGTCTCCAAAAACTTGCCAACGAAAGATCTTATATGGGCTTTGCATGAGTGTCTGTCGTTGCATATCACCATTCACACACACATAGTTTATAATATTGTTTAGATATTCTTCTTGAACTGATGGCAGGCTTTCAGAATGGATACTCTGTGAACTTCTTATGTGCTTTAATGCGGTCTATCCCACACATCGAACGGATTAACATCGCGACTTTACCTCCATAGAACTTCTTTGCATAGGCAATGTTGGCATCATATTATTATTTTGCAATTTAACTTCGCACATTATGTGTTCGTATTTCGTCTGAAGTTAAAATAGTTTGTTAAAGGTAATACAAATGTTTGAATGCGAAGAGAAACATCAAAAATATATACTTGTGCTATTGTTTTTGCCAAAATAGAATTGGGAAAAGTATTTCTGGGGGATAAAAGAATAGCGCGTGAATTTATAAGAAAATGTGAAAGTGAAGATTAAAGTAGGGGGAACTATTTTGTGATGTAGAATAGGAAGGCGTATGATTTGAGTTAAAACGCATTACGTTTTGTAGCGAATTGGTCTGTGAAGTGTGTCATTCTGCATGGTAAAAGCATAGGGTTTACGCTGCGAAACGAGGTATTTGATGTAAGCAGAAAAAAGAGAAGCTTTTATGATATATCATAAGTTTATCTCTTATTTCGTCATATTTTTGAGATGAATATAAAATGTCGGAAACAAAAAAAGACGCACAATATTGTGCGTCTTCTTTTTATTTAGGATTCAATTTTAATCAATTGTCTCACTCCAATCTTCCTTACTCTTACGTTGGTAGGTCTGATAACGGAGCTTAGCCATCTTTTCTGCCTCTGTGAAGAGCTCTTCTGCCTCAGCAGGATAAGCCTTAGCTACAGAAGAGTAGCGTACCTCACCCATGAGGAACTCACGGAAGTCAGCGAAGTTAGGAGCCTTAGAGTCCAACTGGAATGGGTTCTTTCCTTCGTCTGCCAAACGTGGATCGTAGCGCCACAAGTGCCAGTAACCGCAGTCAACAGCAAGTTTTTCCTCATTCTGGCTACGTCCCATGCTACGTTTCATGTTCTTAGTTCCCTTGATACCATGGTTGATACATGGAGCATAAGCAATGATAAGAGATGGTCCTGGATAAGCTTCAGCTTCACGGATAGCCTTTAATGTCTGTGCATTATCAGCACCCATTGCAATCTGAGCTACGTATACATAGCCGTAAGTGGTTTGCATAAGACCGAGGTCTTTCTTGCGTATGCGCTTACCTTGAGCAGCAAATTGTGCAATGGCACCAAGCGGAGTAGCTTTTGAACTCTGACCACCAGTGTTAGAATATACCTCAGTATCGAGTACGAGGATATTTACATCTTCACCAGTAGAGAGTACATGGTCGAGACCACCATAGCCAATATCATAAGAAGCACCATCACCACCAATAATCCACTGGCTGCGCTTTACGAGATAATGGTCAAGTGTTTGCAACTCCTTGCATACGTCACAACCAGATTTTGCTCCTTCTTCGATGAGTGGTTTTAAGGCAGCTGTTGCCGTCTTTGAAGCGTCTGCATCGTCTTTATTGTCAAGCCAGTTCTGAGCAGCTTCCTTGAATTGTGCTGGAACCTTATCGTCGGCAATTTGTTGTTTCAGTAGAACAGAGATACGTTCTCTCATCTTCTTGTTGCCCATTGCCATTCCAAGACCGAACTCACAGAAGTCTTCGAACAATGAATTGTCAAAAGCTGGGCCCTGACCCTTATCATTTGTGGTGTAAGGTGTTGATGGAATAGAAGCAGAGTAGATAGAAGAGCAACCTGTAGCGTTAGCAATCATTTCACGATCTCCGAAGAGTTGAGAAATCAATCTAACGTAAGGAGTCTCACCACAGCCTGAACATGCACCAGAGAACTCAAACAAAGGTTTTGCAAACTGGCTGTTCTTTGGATTTGACTTGAGGTCAACGAGATCCTGTTTAGAAGCTACTTGCTTCATCATGTATTCCCAGTTCTTTGTCTCTTTAACTGTTTCAGGAGCATCAACATTGAATGGAGTCATGACAAGAGCCTTCTCACCCTTCTTTCCTGGGCAGACATCTGCACAGTTTCCACAACCAAGACAGTCAAGAACATCAACCTGAATGCGGAATTGCATGCCTTTAAGTTGCTTTGGTGCAAGGATATCTAACGTTGTATCCTCAAAGCCAGCCTTTTCCTTTTCGTCAAGAACGAACGGACGAATAGTTGCGTGAGGACAGCAATATGCACACTTGTTACATTGTATACAGTTTTCGGCTTTCCATACAGGAACAAAGGCTGCTACACCACGCTTCTCATAAGCTGCGGTACCATTATGCCAAGTACCATCGATAGTGCCATGTTTAACAAAGTCAGAAACTTTGAGTAAGTCACCAGACTGTGCGTTGATAGGACGAACAATCTCTTTGATGAATGCTGGAACATCGCCATCTTTGTCTTCATCAGCAGGGAGATTAGCCCATGCTGGGTCAACAGCGAGCTCCTTGTATTCGCCACCACGGTCAACAGCTGCATAGTTCTTGTCAACAATATCTTGTCCCTTGAGGCCGTAAGACTTCACGATGAATGCCTTCATCTGCTCTACAGCAAGTTCTGTTGGGATAACCTTTGTGATGCGGAAGAAAGCAGACTGGAGGATGGTGTTTGTGCGGTTGCCGAGTCCAATCTCTTGAGCAATCTTCGTAGCATTGATATAATAAACCTTGATGTTATGCTTAGCAAAGTACTTCTTAACCTTATTTGGGATGAAGTTTACAAGCTCATCACCTTCGAAGATGGTATTCAAAAGGAAGGTACCATTATCGCGAAGACCACGTGTTACATCATACATGTGGAGGTAAGCCTGTACATGGCATGCCACGAAGTTAGGCGTATTAACCTGGTAAGCAGAGTGGATTGGCTCGTCACCAAAGCGGAGGTGTGAGCAAGTGAAACCACCTGACTTCTTTGAGTCATAGCTAAAGTAAGCCTGACAATACTTGTTTGTGTTGTTACCGATAATCTGAACAGAGTTCTTATTAGCACCAACCGTACCATCTGCACCTAAACCATAGAACTTAGCTTCATACAAACCATCGCCACCCATAGGCACTTCTTCAACTTCAGGAAGTGATGTGAAGGTTACATCATCAACGATTCCCACTGTGAAGTGATTCTTTGGCATTGGCAACTCAAGGTTGTTGAAAACAGAAATAATCTTAGAAGGTGTTGTGTCTGAAGAACCAAGACCATAACGACCACCAACAATCAGTGGCTTGCGTGGGTCTTCATAAAGGGCACTCTTTACATCAAGATATAGTGGTTCGCCTTCAGCACCTGGCTCTTTAGTACGATCAAGTACTGCAATACGCTTAACTGTATCAGGAATAGCCTTGCGGATAGCCTCAACAGAGAATGGGCGATAGAGGTGAACTGCAACCATACCAACCTTCTTTCCTTGCTTAACGAGGAAGTCAATCGCTTCACGAGCGGGTTCAGTTGCAGAGCCCATAAGGATAATAATGTTCTCAGCGTCCTTAGCACCATAGTAATTAAAGAGGTGATACTCACGTCCGGTAATCTTAGAAATCTCACCCAAATACTTCTCAACAATCTCTGGAATGCGATCATAGTATTGGTTGCATGCTTCACGATGTGTAAAGAATGTCTCTGGGTTTTCAGCTGTACCGCGTGTTACTGGGCGCTCAGGTGTGAGGGCACGATCACGGAAGTTCTTTACGAACTCTTGATTTACAAGAGGACGAATGTCTTCCATATCCATCTCTTCAATCTTATGGTACTCGTGAGATGTACGGAAACCATCGAAGAAGTTGATGAAAGGAACTGATGATTCAAGTGTAGCCAGGTGTGGAACTGCAGAAAGGTCCATAACCTCTTGTACTGAACCAGAGCAGAACATCGCAAAACCTGTCTGGCGACATGCCATTACATCTTGGTGATCACCAAAGATACAAAGCGCATGAGAAGCCAGTGTACGTGCTGAAACATTAAACACACAAGGGAGCAATTCACCTGCAATCTTGTACATGTTTGGAATCATCAGCAACAAACCCTGTGATGCAGTGTAAGTTGATGTGAGGGCACCTGCCTGCAAAGAACCATGAACAGCACCTGCAGCACCAGCCTCAGATTCCATTTCTTGGATAGAAACAGTCTGACCAAACAGGTTCTTACGACCTTTAGCAGCCCATTCATCTACATGCTCTGCCATTGGAGATGACGGAGTGATAGGGTAGATTGCTGCAACCTCTGTAAACATATAGCTTACATGAGCGGCAGCTGTGTTACCATCACAAGTGATAAACTTTTTTTCTTTAGCCATTTTATGTCTGATAAATATTAATGAATGTTTTTGTATATATGTTATATTTCTTTTCTCGTTTTGAAAGACTTAATGTCTTGTTTGTGCTTCAACTTTGTTGCTATTCCCTTTAATACAGGAAACCTAACAGCCAAAGAGGGATGAGATTATCTTTTCCTACTTCCGTATTATAGCGTGCATAGATGGTGTCAGGGTTGCATCGTTGCTTGTGTTCGCTTAATGCATCAGTAATCTTAAACTTACGATTTCCATCAATAGTAAAGTAATGATCCTTTGAAGCTTGATTGACTTGATGATCTTTCCACAAAGAATTGACGAAGAATGTCTCCATAACCTCTTGCTCGTTTACTTGAATCGGGTAGATGGCATACATCAAATTGGAGTTGTGCATCATTACTTTGGTTGGCTTTTTAGGAAATTCATGTCCGACGGGATAAATGATATTAATGAGTCGAGCGTCTGCAAGATACTTGATATAGTTCATTACTGTTGCACGACTTGTTTGTATTTCATGCGCCAAATTACTGATGTTCGGAGCTTTTGGGCCTTCAACTGCCAATAAATAAAAGAGCTTTTTAATCTTGGTCAGATACTTTAAGTCTATTTGTTTGATGAGCAGAATGTCGACTTCTGTCATCATGTTCATTGTCTTCAGTAAGTTTTCGGAGAAGTTTGCGTGTTCTAAGAAGAAAGGATAAAAGCCGTGATGAATGTAATCAGAGAAGTATTTCATCGGACTAATCAATGGGAGGATATCTTTAATAATGTGCTCGTGATTATGTAAAATCTCATCTAAGGTGTAAGCATGGAAGTTATTTCCCGTCATTAAATTAAGATATTCTCGAAAGGAAAATCCACGAAGATTATAGCTTTCAACTATGCTATGGAGTTCAGGATTCTCTTCTTTGAGTCTCATAACGCTACTACCCGTGAAGACAATCTTTAGATTTGGATAAGAGTCATAGCATTTACGAAGTTCTGTACTCCAATTAGGTTGTTTGAACACTTGGTCAATCAAAAGAACTTTTCCTCCATTGTTGACAAAGTCTCCGGCAAAATCTGCAATACCTTTACCCTGAAAATAAAAGTTATTCATATTGACATAGAGACATCTCTTGTCGTGTGCACCAAACTTTTCTTTCGCGTATTGCAATAAGAAAGTAGTCTTTCCAACACCACGCGTGCCTTTAATGCCAATCATACGATCGTCCCAATTAATCTCATCCATTAGGGTGCGACGTACAGGTGCGTTTGTATGTTCAACAAGATAAGCGTGTGTACGAAAGAAAGCTTCCATTATCTATGAGTTATATTATATATAAATACAATGCAAAGATAATACTTATTTCCTTATTTGCAAACTGTAGATTGCAAAAAATGGGATTTTTTTCATATTTTAGCACATTATCAAATATCACAAACAGAAATAGGAATTGTGCAGAGCTTTGTCGTCAGTGTTTATTTTGTTGGATATGATAAGTTTTGTTTAATCGTCAAAATCATCATCATCGTCGAAGCCGAACATAAGCGGATCAACAAAAGAATCAATAGCGCGACGATCTTTTTTGGTGGGTCTTCCTGTTCCTCGTGCACGATCAACAAAACCACTGATACGACTCATTTCAAGCAACTCATATTGCTTTGGAGAAGTAACATTCTCATAAACTTCGGGGATTAATTTCGCTCCAACACGTTGTTCGATACATTTTAACACCTTATAAGAATAGGTGATAGGTGGCTTCTTAATGTTAACTACTTCGCCTACCTTAATGAGGTGGCTGGGTTTGACGTTTACTCCGCCCTTTGTTACACGCCCATTCTTACATGCATCTGCAGCAATAGAGCGTGTCTTGAATATGCGAGCGGCCCAAAGCCATTTATCTATTCTTGCGGTTTCCTGCATATTTATTTCTTCCCGAGTTTATTAAATTGGTTCATTGTGATATCAATTCCTGCTAAAGCAAAGCTTTTAATGATATCGCAAGCAATATTGATGCTGGGTTGCAGTATGGTCTTGTCATTGTCATCGTATTTCCCCAAGACCCAATCAACTTGGCCTCCTTTGGGGTAATCATTTCCGATTCCCATTCGTAAACGGGCGTAGTTTGTGCCAATTAGTTGTTGAATATGCCCCAATCCATTGTGCCCTCCATTATTACCATTTGCTTTAAGACGGAACGCTCCAAGAGGTAAAGCGATATCATCGCTAATGACAAGAAGCCGACTTTGGTCAATGTTTTCTTTGTTAAGCCAATACCTTACAGCGTTACCACTTAGATTCATAAAAGTTGTTGGCTTCAATAAAATCAATTTACGACCTTTGAGAGTGGTTTCTGCAATGAACCCATATCGCTTGTCTTCAAAATGAATATTGGACGCTTTTGCAAAAGCGTCCAATACCATGAATCCTGTATTGTGGCGGGTTTCTTGATATTCATCACCAGGATTCCCTAAACCACAAATTAGAAATTTATCCATTGTAATTATTCAGCAGCAGATGAATCTTCCGCACTTGCAGCTGCAGCTTGTTGTGCTTGTCTTGTCATCTTAACAGAACATACAACAACATCTTTGCTGGTTGTAATCTCAAGACCTTCGAAAGAAAGCTCTCCAACCTTAATGCTCTTACCAATCTTCAATGCAGTAACATCAATGTCAAGATGCTCAGGAATCTGCTGATAAGGTGCAGTTACGTTAATCTTACGAATAGAAAGGTTCATACGTCCACCATCACGAACACCTTGTGCAAGACCTGTCAGCTTGACAGGGATACCGATATTAATTGGTTTTTGATCGTTTACTTCATAGAAATCAACGTGAAGAGGTGCGTCTGTTACTGGGTGAAATTGAATCTCTTTCAAGATTGCTGTGTGATGCTCACCTTCAATATTCAAATTGATAACGTAGATGTGGGGAGTATAGATGATCTTACGAAGTTCGCTGAATGCAATTGTGAATGCGTGTGCTTCTGGCTTACCATCAGCGTTTTTCTTCTCTCCATAAAGGTTACAAGGAATAAAACCTTGTTTACGAAGTTCTTTAGAAGCTTTTTTACCAAGGTCTGTTCGCTTCTGACCTGCAACATTAATCTCTTTCATAATTTGTGTTACTCTAAATTAAATTGTTATGAATTAATTCGCCATCACACGAGATTGCTCTCGGAAAAGCGTTGCAAAGGTAGTCTATTTTTGGGTTCTATGCAAATTTCTTCTAAAAAATATTGAAAATGAGAGCTTTGATTTGCATATTCAGTTGAAATCATCTACTTTTGTGGTTAATATAATCAACGATATAGGAATCCATAAATTATTAGAGGATGATTAATAGGGAACTTATAAGGATCAAGGTAGTTCAGTTAACCTATGCATACTATCAAAACGGTAACAAAAATATTGATACTGCTGAAAAGGAATTGTTTTTCAGTCTTTCAAAAGCGTATGACTTATATAATACGTTGCTTTTGTTGATAGTTGCCATAACACGTGAAGAACGTCATCGGGTTGAAATAGCAACACAAAGAACACAACGCGAGGGAACAGACGCACCATCTCAGAAATTTGCTTATAACAAATTTGCAGTTCAATTAGAAGAGAACAAGATGCTTCAAGATTTTGTTGAAGCACAAAAGTTATCTTGGGCTGATGATATTGAGTTCTTGCGCAAGATGTGTAACCTAATAGAAAGTAGTTCGATTTATACAGACTACATGTCTTCTGAAGAGGATAGTTATGAAGCTGATCGCGAAGTATGGCGCAAGATTTATAAACAGCTTATCCAGAATAATGAAGATCTCGATGCATTGCTTGAAGAGAAAAGTCTTTATTGGAACGACGACCGCGAAATTGTTGATACGTTTGTGTTGAAGACTATTAAGCGTTTCGAACAAGCTAATGGTAGTGAACAGGAACTTCTTCCTGAATATAAAGATGACGAAGATAAAGAGTTTGCACGTAAGCTTTTTAGAGCTACAATCATCAATGCAGACCAATATCAGCACTATATGAGTGAGGCAAGTCGCAATTGGGACTTTGGACGTTTAGCTTATATGGATATCGTTATCATGCAAATTGCAATTGCCGAAATGCTCACATTCCCTAATATCCCCGTGAGTGTCACTATAAATGAATATGTGGATTTAGCTAAATTATATAGCACATCGAAGAGTGCTGGCTATATAAATGGAATGTTAGACTCGATTGCTCGTTTTCTGGTAGACAATGGAATGATGCTGAAAACATTAAGAGAGCATGTAAATAAAGGAAAAACTAATTAATATCTAACTAAAATGAATATAATGTTATTATCTGCGCAGGCAGCTCAAGGTGGAGGAATGGGAGTTTTTGTAATGATGGGTGCCATTCTTATCATTTTTTGGTTGTTCATGGTTCGTCCACAACAAAAGAAACAGAAGAAGATTCGTAATTTCCAGAACTCTCTTCAGGAAGGTTCTAAAGTCGTAACTGGTGGTGGTATCTATGGAACAATAAAGCGTGTAGATATTCAAGCAAACACTGTTGATGTTGAAATTGCGCGTGGCGTAGTTATAACAGTTAATAAGGGTTACGTCTTTGAAGACGCATCATCTCAAATGCCTAATGCATAAACTTCTCACATTAGCTAAGAATGTCAGAAACTTTTTGTTTAGTTCGCTGAATAGAGAGTTTCTGATTTTTTTGTTTTTCCTCGGATTGAGTGGAACATTCTGGCTTCTTATGGCTCTCAATGAGACGTATGATGAAGACATTCATATCCCTGTGAAATTAGTCAATGTGCCCAAAAATGTCGTTATTACGCAAAATGTGAGTGACACTATTGATGTTACTGTCCGTGATAAAGGGTTCACTTTACTTGCTTATACCTATGGAAATAAGGTGCAACCCGTTCTCATTGATTTCGAAACTTTTGCTAATAGGAGTACAGGAACAGGCAAGATTACGTTGTCTGATTTGCAGCGTCTGATTTATCTTCGACTCTTCAGTTCTTCAAAAATATCTGCTATTAAGTCCGATTTACAAACTTTTTATTTCAATTATGGCCAGTCTCGGCAGTATCCTGTTCGTATTTCGGGAGTTGTAGAGGCAGGGAAAAGTTATTATATCTCTCAGATAAAGTTCTATCCGTCTGAGGTAACCGTTTATGCAGACAGACACACGCTCGATAGCATTCGTAAGATTTCGACAGAACTTTTGTCCATACGTCAGATTGAAGACACGATAACGCGAGAGGTTACTTTGCGTGGTATAAAGGGAGCGAAGATTGTTCCGCAAAAGGTGAGAATGACAATATACCCTGATATCTTGACTGAAGAGAGCGTTGAGGTTCCTATCGTGGCTATCAACATGCCGACAGGTAAGGTGTTGCGCACTTTCCCCTCAAAGGTAAGAGTTTCATTTGCCGTAGGCGGAAGCAGATTCAGATCAATTCATTCAGACCAGTTTATTGTGGCGGTCGATTATAATGATATCGTAGGTCAGCCTTCCGATAAGTGCCCCATAAGGCTTCGTCAATATCCTAAGGATATCATTCATCCCCGATTGCAAATGACTCAGGTTGATTATCTGATTGAACAGCAATAAAAGGTTTATACATGAACGTTATGTCTCAAAAGATTGCTATTACGGGTGGTATAGGTTCGGGAAAAACTTTCATTTGTCATTTATTGACTGCTCGTGGCATTAAGATTTATGATTGCGACAAGGCAGCCAAACGTCTTATGCGTGAGAATGATGCCCTAAAATGCAAATTGACAAATCTTATCGGAGATGATGTTTATCAAAATGGCATGGTGGTAAAAAGTGTTTTAGCTTCTTTTCTGTTAAAAAGCAATGAAAACAAGCAAGCGGTCAACAATATCATTCATCCATTTGTAGCAGAAGACTTTCTCTTAAGTGGCTTTGATTGGTTAGAAAGCGCAATCCTTTTTGAGAGCGGTTTTAATCATCGTGTGCATTTTGACCATATTGTTTGTGTTTCAGCACCCATACAAATCAGGGAAAAACGCATAATGGCGCGCGACAACATTAGTCAGATGCAGGCATTGCAATGGATAAACTGCCAAATGCCGCAATCGGATATAGAACGGCAGTCTGATTTTGTGTTGCTCAATGATGAACGCGAAGATTTAGATTCGCAAATAGAGAAGATGCTTGAAGTATTTCAATATAAGGTATAATTAAATCAAAATAATAATCAAATCAATTAAGAAAATGGAAACAATCCTTTCAATTGCAGGCAAACCTGGCCTTTACAAATTGGTTTCTCGTGGGAAAATGAATCTCATTGTAGAAGCACTTGACGATACGCACAAACGTGTTCCTGCCTTTGCCTCTGATCGTGTGACAAGTCTTGGAGATATCGCTATCTATACCACAGGAGAAGATATTCCTTTGTGGAAAGTTTTGGATAGTGTATCTAAAAAGGAGGCCGGCAAAGAGGTTTCTGTCAATTATAAGAAAATGAGCGGCAAAGAACTTCGCGCATATTTTGCTGAAATCCTGCCTGAGTTCGATGAAGATCGCGTGCATGACAGCGACATCAAGAAATTGCTCCAATGGTATAACCTGTTGGTTAAAGCTGGAATCACAGACTTTGAAGCAACAATGGCTCCTACGCAGGGAGATAATATTGATGACCGAAAAACAGAAGAGTAAAATAGAAACAACACCACATTTTATGTCTTAATAGCATAAGAATGTGAATGATATAAGCCTCGCAGATTAATATTAGCGGGGCTTTCTTTTATCATCTCTTTTAAATCGTTTCCGCGCCACGCGGAAGCATGAAAAATTGCTTTTTGGCGTTAGATACGTTGTATCTACGATGAAAAATTGCTTTTTGGTGTTAGATACGTTGTATCTGCGATGAAAATTTGCTTTTTGGTATTAGATACGTTGTATTTACGATGAAAAATTGTTTTTTGGTGTTAGATACGTTGTATCTACGATGAAAAATTGCTTTTTGGTGTTAGATACGTTGTATCTGCGATGAAAATTTGCTTTTTAAAGGCTCTGATAACCTGATAGTAATTTTTTGTTAATATACAAAACATTATCATAAGCTAAACAGTTTGAATGTTATTTTTTGTATTATTCAACAGCAATCCTCGTATAAGATTTGCTATTATCAATATTTTTTCGTATCTTCGCATCAGAGTTTAGTTAGCTTATGTGACAAAGGTTACCAAAATAAGCATACTTTTACTACATAAACCTTGTATTTTATAACATAATTAAAACAGAAAAACTATGTCAAAAATTGGAAGCATTTTATTAGGAGTAGCAGCTGGAACAGTTGCAGGTATAGGTGTACTTTTTGTACTTGATAAAGATAAAACCTTATGTAAAAAGAATTCTATAGGCGATAAAATTGATGACTTAAAAGATCAGTTTGATAGCCTTACAAGAAAAATGCGTGATAAATCAATGGAGTTAAAAGGCACTTTAGAAGAAAAGGTTGACAATCTTTTATCAGATTCAGACAGTAAACCAGAAGACCTTGTTAAGCTATTAGAAAAGAAATTAGCGTCATTGAAAGAAAAAGTTAAGAAATAACTTAGCTGATTAGTAACCCTTAAAATAAAATTATTTATGAAAAAAATCTTCAGTTTAGCTACTTTGATTTGTTTATTCATTGTAGCTCTTACCTCAATCTCTTGTAGCAAGACAGATGACCCTGCAGACAATGATATCTTTGTAGGAACATACAAAGGAAGAATCTCTTATTCAGGTGATAAAATAAAGAAAAGTGCCGATAACGGTTCTATAACCGTCATTAAAGCAGCAGGTAGTTACTATTTTAGATTTTCAGATGGAATCCCTGACCTTAAAGGCGTAACCTTTAAGAAGGAAGGTGACCACACTTTAGTAAATATCGACTTGAAAGAAGGTGTAAAAATAATTAGAATCAATGCTTCATCATTGAATATTCTATACACTAAAGATGGGAAAATATGGACTGCTAACGGAAAGAGATAGTAGAGAAAAAACATAATAGTAAGAGGGTGTGTCAAAATTGATACATCCTCTTTTTTACTCTTCCTTTACCTTGTCGACCACACAATTCATTATTTACTGTAGCTATGCTGCTAATTTCATATAAAATGATTTATTAGGCTTTAAATAGCCTATATAAACTTGTATAGAGCAGCTGAAGGTTACTAAAAGTACCTCCATTACGCCTGTATTGATAGCATAAGAATGTGAATGATATAAGCCTCGCAGATTAATATTTGCGGGGCTTTCTTTTATCATCTCTTTTAAATCGTTTCCGCGCCACACAGAAGCATGAAAATTGGCTTTTTGGCGTTTCCGCGCCACGCGGAAGCATGAAAAATTGCTTTTTGGCGTTTCTGCGCCACGCGGAAGTATGAAAAAATGTTTTTTGGCGTTTCCGCGCCACGCGGAAGCATGGGAAATTGCTTTTTGGCGTTTCTGCGCCACGCGGAAGTATGAAAAATTACTTTTTGGTGTTAGATACGTTGTATCTGCGATGAAAATTTGCTTTTTGGTGTTGGATACGTTGTATCTGCGATGAAAATTTGCTTTTTGGTGTTAGATACGTTGTATCTAATCATAAAATGCCCTTTGTGAACTTGTGGTACTCCTTAGCGGCATGAAAAACTTTGTTTTAAATTCTTTTTTCTCCCGATATAACATTACCTTTGTGATGGTTAATCGGTGGATAGCTACTGATTTTTAAGTTTCAAAGTTTCTTAGTTAAAAAGATATCACGATGAGAAAAGCTTTTGTTCACTTTCTATGGGGGACATTGATTATATTGGTGTGCGGAGCAGCGCTTGCCTTTACAGCCATTTGGAATGGTTGGATTGGCTATATGCCTCCTGTAGAAGATTTGCAAAATCCTATTAATCGGTTTGCATCGCAGGTTTATTCTTCAGATGGGAGGGTGATTGGTACATACAACCTCAATAAAGAGAACAGAATTATCATTCCTTATAGCCGCATCTCAAAACATTTGGTTGATGCTTTGGTGGCAACAGAAGATGAACGCTTTTATGAGCATAGCGGAATTGATTTTATTGCTTTGGGGCGTGCCATTGTCAAGAGAGGAATGCTGGGCCAGGCTTCAGCAGGTGGCGGTTCGACCATCACTCAGCAGCTTGCGAAACAATTGTATTCTGCGCAGGTGCACAATACGTTGGAACGTATGTTACAGAAGCCCATAGAGTGGGTGATAGCTGTGAAACTTGAACGTAATTATACAAAGGAAGAGATTATCGCTTTGTATTTGAATTATTTTGATTTCTTGCATAATGCGGTAGGTATTAAGACGGCAGCAAATACTTATTTCAATAAGGAAGCCAAGGATTTGGATGTTGATGAGTCGGCTATGCTTATAGGTCTTTGTAAGAATCCGTCACTTTTTAATCCTGTGAGATTCCCAGAGCGCGCGCGTGATCGTCGGAATGTTGTTTTAGGTCAGATGTTGAAAGCTGGTTATTTGTCAAGGTCACAATATGATGAGTATTGCGCTAAGCCAATAGCTTTGAACTTCCGTCGAATCGATCATAAGGATGGAGAGGCAACATATTTCAGAGAGTTCCTTCGTCAGTATATGATGGCCGAAAAGCCTGATAGGTCGAACTATCCGTCTTGGAATAAGGTGCAATATACTTTGGACTCAATTGCCTGGGTTAGTGACCCCTTGTATGGTTGGTGTAACAAGAATTTCAAGAAAGATGGTACACCTTATAATATTTACACCGATGGTTTGAAGATTACAACGACAATCGATAGCCACATGCAACAATTTGCAGAAGAATCAGTATATGGGCATGTGACGAAATTCTTGCAGCCAGCCTTTAATAAGGCTAATCGAAGTAAGAAGAATGCTCCGTTTACATCTTCGTTGACTTTAGCTCAGTTGCGTTCGATTTTGAATCGAAATATGTATCAGAGTGAGCGCTATCGCAATATGAAAGCCCAAGGTGCAAGTGAGCAAGAGATTCGTGCAGCCTTTCATCGTCCGGTTGAGATGACCATTTTCACCTATCATGGTGACATTGACACGGTGATGACTCCAATGGACTCAATCAAATATTATAAGAGTTTCTTGCGTGCTGGCTTTATGAGCATGGACCCCAAAACAGGTGCAGTGAAAGCCTATGTGGGAGGTTTGGATTACACACATTTCATGTATGATATGGTTACGGGAGGTCGCCGACAGGTTGGTTCTACGATTAAACCATTCTTGTATGCACTTGCTATGGAAAATGGTTTTTCTCCATGTGACATGGCTCCTAATGTACAAAAAACCTATATGGTAGCAGGCAGACCATGGACTCCGCGCAATGGTTCGCATGCGCGTTATGGGCAGATGGTGACGCTTCAGTGGGGCTTGGCAAATAGTAATAACTGGATTTCAGCCTATTTGATGAGCAAGCTGAACCCTCAGCAGTTTGTAACAACACTTCATGAATTTGGCATCAACAATCCTGATATTCATCCTTCAATGTCACTTTGTCTCGGTCCGTGCGACGTGAGTGTGGCTGAAATGGTAAGTGCCTATTCTGCATTTGCCAATCATGGAATACGAACGGCGCCAATGTTTGTTAGCAAGATTGAGGATAACGAAGGAAATGTTATTGCAACATTCCAGCCGCGTATGAATGAAGTGATTAGTGCCGAGAGTGCAAACAAGATGCTTGTCTTGTTACAAGGCGTTGTTGATGGCGGTACAGCAAGTCGACTTCGCTATAAATATCACATGGAAGGACAAATCTGTGGTAAGACAGGTACAACGAATAATAACAGTGATGCTTGGTTCATAGGCTTTACTCCTCAATTAGTTACTGGTATTTGGGTAGGCGGAGAAGACCGTGATATCCATTTCGATAACATGTCAATGGGGCAGGGTGCAACGATGGCCTTGCCGATTTGGGCGTATTATATGAAGAAGATTTATCGTGATTCTTCATTGGGTTATAGCAGTAAAGCTACGTTTGGGTTGCCTGAAGGCTTTAATCCTTGCGGGAAACAAGATAAAGAAGATGATGATTTCCAAATTGATGATATTTATGAATAGATGTCTCGTCTTGGCTTTGATGTGGATGATTTCAACGGGAATCGCAGTGGCGCAGAATTCAAATGCAATGCGTGATAGCCTAAAAGCAGCATCCGATTCGTTGGCTTTTCATCCGGAAAGTATTGCATTGCGACTGCAAAAGGCTTCATGGAACGTTCGTCTGCATGAATGGGAGTATGCTAAGGAGGAATACGATAGAGTATTAGCGAAGGATGAAAATAATCCAACTGCGCTTTACTTTCGTGCGTATGTGAATGAGAAATTGTCGCGATATAACTTTGCAAGACAAGATTATGAGCACCTATTATATATAGTGCCTGGTAATTTTGAAGCGCAATTGGGGCTGGCGTTACTGAATGAAAAGGATAAACATTATACGGAGGCATTTGATGGTATAAATCGTTTAATCAATCAATATCCAGATAGTGCTGTGGCTTATGCCGCAAGAGCCAACATGGAGCGAGAACGAAAGATGTATAGTTTGGCTGAGTTTGACTACTCAGAAGCTATCAAGCGATGCCCTAATGAACAAGATTATCTTCTTTCACGGGCATTTGTTAGAATACAATTAAAGAAGAAAGAAGAAGCTTTAGAAGATTTACGAAGTCTTGAAAAGCTCGGAGTTTCAAGAGTGGCTTTGAAAGAGTTCTATGATAAATTAAAATAATAATCCGATTGGAGTAATGATAAATATAATATTAAAGATATGAAGATAATTCATCCATCCTATGAAATATGGGCTCAAGAAAAGGGACTTAATGGAATTTATAAACAAATAGAACGAGCCGGAAGAGTTTGTTACAAGAGTGAGAAGAATGCTTCTGAAGATTCTGCAAAACCATTTGTTGAAAAGATGATTGCATCCGATCATACGGCGATGCTTGAACATGGTACGGTATATTTGAAGTCAGATTCGGAGTCGCTCATTAATCGATATGCTAACAATCGATTCTCGCATGTGAATCTGAAAGATGGGGTGGCATATATAACCACTAATTTGAGAGTGCTGGCTGAAAACAAATGGTTGGATGATTTGCAGTTTGTGTGCGATCCTCTTCCCCTACATGAGCTTCGCATCACTGTTCATTTCACCACTCAAGTTGGTGTTACGCGTGAGTTTAACAGGCATCGTGCCAACTCTATGGCTGAGCAATCAACACGCTATTGCAATTATAGTAAAGAAAAGTTTGGTGGAGAGATTGCTGTGAATCTTCCTGAATGGGTGATGAAAGAGAGTGAGTTTAGTGAGGGAGAAGACATTGTTAATGCTGAATCTCTAACGAAATATTGTGCAGATATTCTTGATTCAAAGGCCCAAGAGCATTGGAGTGCGTTTGATTTGTGGCTTTTTGCTAACCTTGCCTGTGAATTTTCATATATGAATTTGATTTCAAAGGGAAAGAAACCTCAAGAAGCTCGTGTTGTATTGCCATTAGATACGAATACAGAATTAGTACATACCGCGTTAGTAAGCGATTGGAAACATTTCTTTGATTTGCGCGCTTTAGGTACGACGGGAGCCCCTCATCCTGATGCAAAGGCAATAGCCTTACCACTCTTTGAGGAGTTTAAGCGTCTAAAACTATTGTAATTACGCGGTCATTTGCATCAAAACATCTCTCGTTTAGATAGCTTTTATAAAGTATTTACATAGGAATGAGTTTCCTAAATGGCTTTGTGGAGTAGATATTAGATAATGATAGATAAAGAAAAATGGAGAAAGTGTTGGCTTTCTCCATTTTCTTTTAATTACTTATTTGAAATAGTAAAGGAAGGTAGCTTCGCCTTCAAGGGCAGGCTTTTTCTCGTTTTCTATTTCAATTTTGAATCCAATTTGTGCTTTGCAGATTCCTCTTAGGTTCTCAATTTGATTGAGCGTTGTTGATAATCTGACACTATTCCCTGTGAGAACAGGTTTACCAAAGCGCATTTTATCCATGCCATAGTTGACCATCATCTTGAGATTGTTCACCTCAATGATTTGATTCCACATGTAGGGAAGCAATGACAGAGTCAAATAGCCATGTGCAATAGTACTCTTATATGGGCTTTCTTTCTTTGCACGTTCTTCATCAACATGAATCCATTGATGGTCTAATGTTGCATCAGCAAAGTCATTAATACGTTTCTGATCAACTTTAAGCCATTCTGAAACGCCTAAATGTTGGCCTAAATGTGATGCAAACTCTTCGTATGAATTAATTACTAACTTACTCATCTTAATCTTTGTCAAGTCCTAAACTCTTTTTTATTGCGTTGATTTTCTCCATTCCTTGCAGTTCAAGGGCAGCATATTCAGAAGCCTTCTTGATGTCACCTTTCACTTCAAGATAGAACTTAATTTTCGGTTCTGTGCCTGAAGGTCTTACACTAACTTTAGTCCCGTCGTTGCAGAACCATTGCAGAACATTACTTGTTGCAGGCATGTCGAGCTTTGTTTTCGAACCATCTTCATGAGTTGTTTCAAGTGTTTGATAGTCTTTCCACAATACAACTTTACTACCACCAAGGTCTTTAGGAGGATTATTTCTGAAGTTTGTCATCATCTGTTTAATCTCTTCTGCTCCTGTCTTTCCTGGTCGAACAACGTTTACAGTGAACTCTTTTGAGAATCCATATTCCAGATATATATCCATGAGGACATCGTAGAGGGTCTTTCCTTTATCTTTTGCCCAAGCGCAAATCTCTGCCAAAAGGCTAATAGCTGAAACGGAGTCTTTATCTCGAACAAAATCTTCTGCAAGGAAACCATAGCTTTCTTCGCCTCCACCAATATATTTCTGCTTTCCTTCAGAGAGTCGAATTTCACGTGCAATCCACTTGAATCCTGTATAGCAGTCACGCATTTCTATTCCTGCTTTGTCGGCAACCTTTTTAATAACTTCGGTTGTAACGATGGTCTTAACGATGAAATCAGTTGGTTTTAGCAAACCTTTCGCCTGACGATTCGTAATGATGTAATAAAGGAAAATCAAACAAGTTTGGTTACCATTAATCAAAACCCATTCGCCCTTGTCATTCTTACAAGCCATTCCTACACGATCTGCGTCTGGGTCAGATGCCATTACAATATCTGCATCTAAAGCCTTTGCATCACGTATCGCCAAAGCTAATGCTTCGCCGTTTTCTGGGTTTGGACTAACAACGGTTGGGAAATCACCACTTCTTTGCATTTGTTCTTTGACACAATGTACATTGTCAAATCCCCATAGTTTGAGGCTTTGTGGGATTGCCATCATGCCAGTTCCATGCAAAGGTGTATAGACAATTTTCAAGTCATGATGACGTTTGATGACTTCAGGATCTATACTTAGTGTGTGGATTTCTTTCAAATAAGGTTCATCAATGTCTTTTCCAATGCTCTGAATCAATGAAGGATTACCTTTGAATTTTACGTCTTCAACCTTTACTTTGTTAACCTCGTCAATGATACCTGTGTCATGAGGCGCAAGTACTTGTGCTCCATCTTCCCAATAAGCCTTATAACCATTATACTCTTTTGGGTTGTGGCTGGCAGTGATATTTACGCCGGCTTGACAATGTAAGTGTCGAATTGCGTAAGAACATTCAGGAGTTGGGCGCATGTCATCAAACAAATAAGCCTTTATTCCATTAGCAGAAAAGATGTTAGCAACCGTCTCTGCAAACTTCCGACTGTTGTTTCTGCAGTCATGACAAACAACAACTGCTATGTCTTTCTTACCTTCGAAATTCTTCTTTAGATAGTTAGCGAAGCCCTGAGTTGCCATTCCAACCGTGTAGATATTCATGCGGTTAGAACCAGCTCCCATTATACCGCGGAGACCACCTGTTCCAAATTCAAGATCTTTATAAAAGCTTTCAACCAATTCTGTTTTGTCTTCTGCCTTTAATTTTGCTTCAACTTCTTTTCTGGTCTCTTCGTCAAAGGCCGGTGATAACCATTGTTTGGCTTTTGCTTCACACTGTGAAATTAGTTCTGTGTTATTTGCCATAGTCTTAAAGTATGAATTATTTTATAAAATTGTTCTCACGCAAAGTTACACATTTTTAATCAAAAAACATCGATTAATATATAATTTTTTTGTAACTTAGCGGCCTAAAAGCTATAACATTATGTATTTCACTGGTATAATAATTGCAATTTCTACATTCTTGATAATAGGCTTATTTCATCCTATTGTCATTAAAACAGAATATTATTTTGGTACAAAACCATGGATTCTATTCCTTATTTCGGGCATCGTTTGTGTGCTTTGTTCAATGTGTATCTCACATATCATTTGGTCATCTATATTCGGTGTGCTCGGCGCTTCATTACTTTGGTCGATTGGTGAACTTTTTGAGCAAAAGAAAAGAGTTGAAAAAGGTTGGTTTCCTCGCAGAGAAAAGAATAAGGTTAAATGAAAACACTTCTTATTTTAGTGGGGAAAACCATTAATAAACATTTTATTGCAGGCATCAATGATTATCGAGAACGCATCGAACATTACATGCCTTTTGATATCACGGTTATCCCTGAGTTGAAGAATACGAAGAAACTCAGCAATGAACAACAAAAGGAACGCGAGGGAGAGTTAATCTTATCATGCCTGAAACCTACTGATACGGTTGTACTGCTTGATGAGCATGGTAAAGAGTTTCGCTCTATTGAATTTGCTGAATGGTTACAAAAAGAACAGCATACAGCCCGCCGTCTTATTTTCGTAATAGGTGGTCCGTATGGGTTTTCAGCAGCAATGTATCAACGGGCGAATGAAAAACTCTCCTTGTCGCGCATGACATTTAGCCACCAAATGGTTCGTCTCATCTTCACAGAACAACTTTATCGTGCATGTACTATCATCAAAGGTGAACCTTATCACCATGAATAGCGTTTTCGAACGCTATTGTTCTTTCGATAAAGAGGGTAGTGAGTTGATGTGCATTGAATAGTGCCCTGCCTGAAAACTCATGCGCATGACACGCGGAACTTCAACCTTTTGCGTTAGCGCTAAGGCCACATGTCCCATAGTTTGGCGCAGGTTTAGTTCCACACATGGATGTATATATCCATTGTTAAGAATCATCATATCAACTCCAAAGGGACCTGTATAGACATCTTTGAGGGCTGAAGACATAATGTTTTTAATGATATCACGGATATTTTTCAAGCATGCTGTCGAGACATATCTTGATAATATTTTCTTTTTTTGAGTTTCATCTGCCAACACATTACCGGTATACGCACCATTTGTTGTGTTGAATACTGATAAGCCAAGATAGTCAATAGTCCCATCTTTGTGTGCATAAAACTCCATTCCAAAGTCATATACCTTACTATAATATGGCTCTGCTGTGATATATTTCTGTTTGTCTATCACATTCTTAATCCATCCTTTAAGATGGGATGAAATGCCTTCGTGATTCATGTCGGCAAATCTCAGTCCCCGACCACTACTGCTCCATGGTGCCTTTAATACGTATTGATAGGCTAAACCATTTTCTTTCGGTTGCAAATATTGTGTTAATGAAGTGTAGTCTTCAAAGATTTCAACTTCACCTATTGTCTTGTCAACCGATGATGTCAAGCGGGGTAGGAGGTGTAGTGCACTCCAACCTCTTCCACTTATATTTCGAATACCTTCTAATTGCTTTTCTGACGGAAGAAAATCTTCAATTAATCCTTGTGTTTTATCAATTAATTGTTGGCGTAAAGCTAAATCCCATCCCCAAGGAATAAATTCAATTTCTTCTTTAATATGATTCGCTAAGTCATTGAAATCAATGAAGTTCACGTGTGAAGTATATTGCTTAAGATAGGTAGGTACTTTCACATGATTCTTATCTTCCACAAGGACATAGCTTCCTTCTGTAGCCCATAAAGCTGGAAGAAAAGCCAAGTCGGTTTGTAATTGGCGTGCAGCATGAGGTAGCGTGACATATTTTTGATGTGCTGCTAATGCTATATCGTGACCAGGATTGAATAGAAAAACTTTCATGTTAGCCTGATAATTTAAAATCCTTCGGGAAGTTTCATCACAACTTTATCATCTACCCATGTGCCATTTCTTTTCTCTGCCATCATTTTTCTGTATTTGTCTTCATGATGTTTAGCTTTTTCTGCTGCAGCTTGGGCATAAGGATTGGTTTCAAATTCTTCGGGATAGATGCGTAGAGTATTAGCTTTTTTTACAAGATCTTTAACCACTTCACCTCCAATAATCAGTCCAGCTGCAGCTGGAACCCAGGCATTACTTGCAGGAATGTCACGTCTGTCAGTACATTTTCGCATGTCTTTATCTGGACAAATGCAATGAAATCTACAACTGATATTTGGGTCATCAATCTGTTTGATGGGCTCTTCTTCGCTATAAACTACTTTCAAGCGCGGGATATTCAACTTGCGTAGTTTCTTTCTTATTACCTTTGCAAGCGGATCCATCTTTGTTTTATTGATGTCAGCAACCTTAAATGATGTTGCATCTAACTTGTTTGCAGCTCCCATACAAGAGATTATTGGGATATGTAGTCGGTGACATCGCTTAATAAGTTCAAGTTTTGCACTAACCGTATCAATGCAATCTACAACATAATCAAACTGTTTTAGATCGATTGCATCGGCATTCTCGGGGAGGTAAAACATCTGATATTTATGTACGATACAATGACGATTGATATCGTGTATGCGTTCTTCTGCAACGTCAACTTTATGTTTTCCTACAGTGGATAGTAGCGCATAAAGTTGTCTATTGACATTGGTTAGACAGACACGATCATCATCAAAGATGTCGAGTTCACCAACACCGCTACGTGCCAACACTTCGGTTACGTAACTACCGACTCCACCTATACCGAAAACGGCAACGCGCGCACCAGACAAAGTGTCCATGGCTGGCTTACCAATCAGTAATTGTGTGCGTGAAAATTGATTCTGCATAACAGCTAATAACCTATTTTTTGGCTGCAAAGGTAAGGAAAAAGAAAGAAAAAGCAAAGTTAAAACAATATAAAGAATAGTGTATTTTAGTTTGCTAAGGCTATTGACCTTTTGCAGTCTTATTCGGTTATCATGATATTAGAAAAGTGGGGCAGTAGTTGGTACTATGGTTTTTTATCGAGTAAAATGAAGCATATTCTGTCGTTGTTTGATTCATTTTGCAGTGTAAAGTAGGTCATTTTGTCAACTAATATCAGCCATTTTGTCACGGATAATCAATGGGTTTATAAGATGAGTTGATAATCAATGATTTATAAATGATTGAAGACAAGAGAATAAACGCGTGGTTATGATGAAAGCCATTGTGTTTGTCGAACATAAAATTTGAATTCCTTCTTTATAGAATTGGGACGTTATTTAACGCAGAATTATTTTCATTGTTATTCAGTTTTACCCCATAAAGTAATGGAGTTGGGCATGCTTTTTGCTATTGTTCAACTGAGTAAAAATTATAAATATAAACAAAACGAAATAAAATTATGGCTTTTATAGACTATTATAAAATTTTAGGTGTCGACCGAAATATTCCACAAAAGGATGTAAGAGCAGCTTACAGGAAGCGTGCAAAGCTTTTTCATCCAGACCTACATCCTAATGATCCAAAAGCAAAGGCAAAGTTTCAAGCGCTTAATGAGGCTTATGATGTCATCAATGATCCCGAGAAACGTGCGAAGTATGATAAGTATGGAGAGCAATGGAAGCAGGCTGATGCATTCCAAGGTAATTCATCTGGGGCATATAGTGGAGGTGGAAATCCTTTTGAAGGCTTTGATTTTAATAGCTATGGAGGTGAGGGTGGTGGCTTCTCAAGCTTTTTCCAAGATCTCTTTGGAGGTGGACATTTCCGTTCATCAGGCTTTGGTGGCCAGCAACAACAGCATAGTGGCCAGATGGAAGCAAAGGTAAGTTTGGATATGTATACGGCACTTCTGGGTGGCGAAATCATCATACAACTTAACAACGGGCAAAAAGTGAAGTTAAAAGTAAAGCCTGAAACTCAGAATGGTACAAAGGTTCGGCTTCGTGGTCGCGGTTATAATCGTGGCGATGGAACCTATGGTGACTTGATTATCGTTTATGAAGTGAAGTTGCCAACAGGGCTAAGTGAGCGACAGAAACAGCTGTTACAGGAAATGAAAAACAGCTAATGTTGGTCAGATTTAATTGTATAGAAAAGGAGAATAGATGAAGATATGGCATCGCTATAAAGTAGGAGATGCCATATTTCGTTATTCTCAAAGTAGAATGTAGAGTAGAGGTAAATTAAGAGAAGAAAAGAATTACAGGATAGTAGTTTATTCTTTGATTTCTGAAAAAGGAATAAAACAAGTGGCAAAAGCTTTGTTTTATGCGATATTTGCACTAACTTTGTAGGAAAATTTAAGCCAACAATATGAAACAGACAAAAATAATAGCTTCAATTAGTGACCGAAGATGCGACCAAAGCTTTATTCGTAAGCTATTCTTTGCAGGTATGAACGTTGTTCGAATGAATACCGCTCATGCCACTCCTGAAGGTATTCGGACTATCGTAAAGAATGTGCGTGCCGTATCTCCACATATAGGGATCATGATTGATACAAAAGGACCTGAGGTTAGAACGACTGGTGTGGAGTCGCCTTTAGAGTTTAAGATTGGCGATATGGTAAAGGTGTTTGGGCGTCCAGAGATGGATTCTACACACGATACTATTAATCTTTCTTATCGAGATATTACCAAAGATGTAAAGGTGGGTGACGATTTGCTGTTTGATGATGGTGAACTCGATATGCGTATTGTAGAGAATAATGGTCCAATGCTTGTAGCTCAGGTTCAGAATGATGGTGTTTTAGGAGCTCACAAGAGTGTAAATATTCCGGGTGAACATATTGATCTTCCTGCACTTACAGAGAAAGATAAACAGAATATCCTTTTAGCGATAGAGTTGGATATAGACTTTATTGCTCACTCTTTTGTCAGAAATGCGGCTGATATAAAGGAAGTTCAGGATATATTGGATGAGCATGGCAGCGACATTAAAATCATTTCGAAGATAGAAAACCAAGAAGGTGTCGACAATATTGATGAGATTATAGATGCTTCTTATGGTATAATGATTGCACGAGGTGACTTGGGGATAGAGGTGCCAATAGAGAGAATTCCTGGCATTCAACGGAATATCATTCGGAAATGTGTGGCATGTCGTAAGCCTGTAATTGTGGCAACACAGATGCTTCACACAATGATTAATAATCCACGTCCTACGCGTGCTGAGGTAACTGATATTGCAAATGCAATCTATTATCGTACAGATGCGCTCATGTTGAGTGGCGAAACTGCAAGTGGAAAATATCCTCTTGAGGCTGTACAGACCATGGCTCGCATTGCAGAACAGGCCGAAAAAGATAAGTGTCTCAATGATGATATTGAGGTTCCATTGTCAAGCGAGGACTTGGATCAGCGTGCATTCTTAGCACATGCCGCTATAGATGCAACGCGAAAGTTAGGAGTTGCCGGTATTATTACAGACAGTGAGACAGGACAAACAGCGCGTAATTTGGCTGCATTTCGTGGCCCAGTGCCAGTCTTAGCCATTTGTTATAATGAGAAAACTCAACGTTGGCTGAATCTCAGTTATGGTGTAATTCCAATTTATCAGCGTGAACAGGTGAGCTCACAATACATGTTCTTTGCTGCATTACGTATGTTGAGGCAGAAAGGTTACATTAAAGATGAGGATAAGATAGCCTATCTTAGTGGTAGTTTTGGTGAAGGAGGCGGTACTACTTTCTTAGAAATTAATAAGGTAGAAGAAGTCTTTAACAGAAGCTATCAATTCCACCTTCCAGAAAACTTAGACCGAAGCGTTGATGAACAGGAGGATAAATGTAACGAATAGTAGTTCAAATAATAATATAAATAAAGGGGAAAGTTCTAATGGACTTTCCCCTTTATTTTATTTCTTAAGTTTTTATTGTGCTATCTTTTTAACGCGACGTTCATGACGTCCACCTTCAAATGTAGCACTAAAGAATGCATCTAAGATTTTTTCTGCTGTCTTATTGTCAATAAAACGACCTGGCAAGACAATAGCATTTGCATCGTTATGCTGACGGATTAGTTGTGCAATGTCCTTGTTCCATGCTAATCCTGCACGAACACCTTGATGCTTATTGAGTGTAATAGCCATTCCTTCTCCGCTACCACATATGCCAATTCCTGGATAGACTTCACCCTGTTCAATAGCTTCTGCTAAAGGATGTGCAAAATCAGGATAGTCAACACTCTCACTACTATATGTGCCAAAGTCTTTCACTGGGTAACCTTTTTTCTCAAGATACTCAAGCACAAACTGTTTCAAAGGGAAGCCCGCATGGTCGCAGGCGATACCAACTGTCTTTACTTCCATAAGCAATTCTGTGTTATAGGTTAAAAGGATAGGGAAAAAGTCTATTGACTTTTTCCCATATAATGTTTATTCTAACGATTCTGTAAGAAATGATTTAACTTGCTCATAAACGTTCTTCCCTGTGTAGCCCAGCTTCTCATCAAGTACCTTATAAGGTGCAGAGAAACCAAAACTCTGTAGACCAAAGACCTTACTATAAGGACCTATGCCGACAAGTCCTTCAAGTGTGACAGGTAGACCAGCTGTTAATCCGAACTTTTTTACGTTGTAGGGTAGAACTTTGTTTTGGTATTCTTTACTTTGTTCACGGAATAAGCCTTCAGAAGGTGCGCTGACTATGCGTACTTTCACACCATCTTTACGTAGTAGTTCGCTTCCAGACATAAGGGTAGATATCTCTGATCCACTTGCAACTAAAATGACATCAGGGTTCTCATCAGAGCCTTTTATAATATAGGCACCTTTAGTTACTTGCTCATAGTCATTTCCTTCTGGTAGATTTTCGATTCCCTGACGCGACAAGATAAGAGCAGATGGTGTTGCTGTATTGGCCATAGCCAGTTTCCAACAAATAGTAGTTTCATGTGAATCTGCCGGTCTGAATACGCGTACACTATCTTTTCCTGAATGGTTTTTAAGCTTTTCCATGAGACGTATTTGTGCTTCTTGCTCAACAGGCTCATGTGTAGGGCCATCTTCTCCAACGCGGAATGCGTCATGTGACCAAATGAACTTGACAGGAGTTTGCATTAATGCTGCCATTCGAATGGCTGGTTTCATATAGTCAGAAAAGACAAAGAAAGTTCCCATTGCAGCAATAACACCCCCGTGAAGCATCATACCAATACACATATCTGCCATTGTAAGCTCTGCCACACCTGCCTGGAAAAAGGCTCCACTGAAGTCTTTGCGAACGAAACTCTTAGTTTTCTTTAAGAAGCCATCAGTCTTATCAGAGTTACTAAGGTCTGCAGATGCGCAAATCATATTAGGGACTTGTTCTGCTAAGACACTTAAACATTCTGCACTGGCAACGCGAGTGGCAATGCCTTCTTTTTGATTAACTTTACTCCAATCTATTTCAGGAGCTTCTCCACTGAACCATTTACTCATGAGAGTAGCCTTTTCAGGGTTTGCTTTTTTCCATTCTTCTTCAGCAGTTCGGCGTTTATGAACAATGTTGTTCAATTCTTCCTCGCGTTTTGAATATAGGGCTTTAACATCTTCGAAGATGATAAATGCATCCTCAGGATTACCTCCTAAATTCTTAATAGTATTTGTATAAGCATTTCCTCCAAGTGGTGCGCCATGTGTTTTTACATTGCGTTCGTATGAAGAACCATCTTCTTTCAATGCACCTTTGCCCATAATGGTTTTACCAATAATAAGGGTAGGGCGGTCTTCTTCTTTTATTGCTGCGTTTAACGCTTGTCGAATTTCTGATACATCATTACCATTAATGGTGATAACATTCCATCCCCAAGCTTTATATTTCATTTCAGTATTCTCTGATATAACGACCCCACATTCAGTAGAAAGCTGGATATCATTAGAATCATAGAACATAATGAGATTGTTGAGTCCTAAGTTTCCTGCAATTCTTCCAACGCCTTGAGAAATCTCTTCCTGTATACCTCCATCACTGATATATGCATAAATTTTATGCTGCATCATTGTTTTACTAAGGCGAGCCTCAAGAAACTTCTCTGCAACAGCTGCACCTGCAGCCATAGCATGCCCTTGGCCAAGTGGCCCAGAAGAGTTTTCAATACCACGATATATATCAAGTTCTGGATGACCAGGAGTTACTGAGCCCCACTGACGGAATTGTTTTAAATCATCAAGTGTGAAGAAGCCTCTTAATGTTAGACCTGCATATAGCATTGGACTCATGTGCCCAGGGTCAAGGAAAAAGCGATCTCTTCCTGTCCATGTAGGATCTTTAGGATCATAAATCAAAAATTCGGAGAATAGTACATTAATAAAGTCTGCACCTCCCATGGCTCCCCCAGGATGTCCAGAGTTTGCTTTCTCTACCATAGCAGCCGAAAGTATACGGATGTTATCTGCTGCATGGTTCATAACTTTAATATCGTTCATGATAGTGTTTTTTATACTTTACAAATATACTATTTTATATTTAAAACGACAATAGACTTTGCTGGAATTTTTATTTTTATTATATTTTTCTTTATTTTCATATCTTTGAAAACGTGAGGAGCAATAGTTTGAGGATGCTCAAAGTCGTTATAATCAGAAATATTCTTGCATTTTAGGATTTCTCCTGTGATATTATTAATTGTTGATAGGTCTGAAACAATATCAATATCTTGTGATTTGTCGAGACTAATGTTTGCCAATGAAACGACAATAGAATTATCTTTGGTCTTTGCTGCACTTGAAAAGATGGTTGGAATTGTTTGATTTTCTCTCACTTTTATAGAGTCGCAACTGATCTCTAAAGGTAATGCTGTTGCATCTTGGAATGGTTGATACATCCGGAAAACGTGATAAGTGGGTGTTAAAACCATATGACCATTGCCTTTCATATCCGTTAAAATCATGCTTTGTAGAACGTTTACTACCTGTGCAATATTAGCCATCTTGACACGATCAACATGACGATGAAAGATGTTTAGGGTTAAAGCGGCAACAAAAGCATCGCGCATAGTGTTTTGTTGATATAGATGTCCGCGGATAGTTCCTGGTTCTTCGTCCCACCAGGTTCCCCATTCGTCAACAAGAAGGCCAATCCTTTTTTGTGGATCTCTTTTGTCCATGATACTACAATGCTTTTTGATCACATCTTCGATCTCTAAACATTTTCCAATCGTCCAATAATACTCATCATTCAAAAATTTTGTAGCGGAACCTTTACTTCCACTCCAACCTTTTACTGTATAATAGTGAAGAGAAAGTCCATCCATGCGATTGCCAACATTATCCATTAGAACTTTTGTCCAATTGTAATCGTAATCACTTGCTCCAGAAGCTATTTTGTAAAGCCTATTTGTATCATAGTTGCGGCAATAAACAGAGTATCTGCGAAATAGATCACTATAATATTCGGGGCGCATATTGCCTCCACATCCCCAACTTTCATTTCCTACGCCAAGATATTTAACTTTCCAAGCCTTTTGTCTTCCATTCTTTCTGCGTAGATTTGCCATTGGAGTATCGCCGTCGCTTGTCATATATTCGACCCACTTAGCTAATTCCTCAACAGTTCCAGAGCCTACATTACCGCTAATATATGGTTCTGCCCCTAATAATTCACATAAATTTAAGAATTCATGGGTTCCAAACGAGTTGTCTTCAATAGTCCCTCCCCAGTTATTATTCTGCATTTTAGGGCGTTTATCTTGGGGACCTATCCCATCCATCCAATGATATTCATCAGCAAAACAACCTCCCGGCCATCTCAATACTGGTACTTTTAAGTCTTGTAATGCATGTAAAACGTCCTTTCGATAGCCATTAATGTTAGGGATAGAAGAGTTATTTCCGACCCACAATCCACCATAAATACATGTTCCTAAGTGTTCTGCGAATTGCCCATATAACTCTTTATGGATTGTTCCTGCATTTTGTTTAGTATGTAGAATAATCTTTGTATCTTCAGCAAAGCTAATTAATGTATTGCTCAGAATAAAAAGAACAATAGTTAAGACTTTCTTTTTCATTTCGTTTTTGATTTTTAGTGAGTTTAAAAATAAACAGAGAGTAGCTCCCTCTGTTTATTTAAAAATCAGGTTGTTGAAAAGTAGTTGTTGAACTTTTACATTATTTTTTAAATTTAATGGCTGCTTGCTCAATTGATAACCCAAGTTTATAATTCTCTGCATAAGCATTAAATCCGTCAATCTCATCATCGTTTGCAGTGACTTCTATCCCTGCATTTCCAGCGAAGACCTTATGGTTTAGGTATTCATCAAGAGTTTGGTTCGTTTCTCTATTGACAAGAAAGCTTGCAAGTAATGCTATTCCCCAGGCACCTCCTTCACCTGCTGTTTCCATAACAGAGATTGGAGTCTTTAAGGCAGCAGCAAGGATACGTTGTACAACATTTTTTGTTTTGAATAGTCCTCCGTGTGCAGTGATTCTGTCAACCATTACCTTTTCGTCATTAAACAATATATCATTGCCAATCTTTAGCACGCAAATGGTAGCATACAATTGCGATTTAATGAAATTAGATAAGTTAAATTTGTCGTTTACAGAACGTACAAAGAGTGGACGACCTTTGGTCAAACCAGTAACTGGTTCGCCTGAGATATAATTATAGTATATTAGTCCTCCACAATCATTATCACCTTCGAGAGCATGTGAGAAAAGTTTTTCGTAGATCTCACTTTCATCAATCTTGGCCCCAATAAGATATTGATATTCTTTGAAAATGTTTATCCATGAATTCAAATCTGACGTACAATTATTACAATGTACCATTGCTACAGGAGCGCCATCTGGGGTTGTAACCATGTCAATTACTTCGTAAGCTTTAGATAGTTCTCGTTCTAACACAATCATAGAAAAAGAAGATGTTCCAGCTGATACATTGCCTGTTCGTGGTCTTATGGCATTAGTTGCTACCATTCCTGTACCAGCATCACCTTCAGGTGGACATAAAGGACAGCCTGATTGCAATTGACCAGAACAATCAAGTAGAGCAGCTCCTTCTTTTGTTAGAGTTCCTCCACTTTCACCAGCTAATAGAATTGAAGGAAGAAGATCTTGAAGTTTCCATGAAAAATGATAAGGGGCAATTAGTTCTTCAAACTTTCTTATCATCTCTGCATCATAATTCTTTGTTGTAGAATCAATGGGGAACATACCTGATGCATCTCCAATTCCTAAAACCTTTTTCCCTGTCAGTTGCCAATGTACATAGCCTGCAAGAGTTGTTATGAATTTAACTTCTTGCAAATGTCTTTCTTTGTCGAGAACACATTGATATAAATGGGAAATGCTCCAACGTAGAGGAATATTGAAATTAAACAGGGATGAGAGCTCTGTTGCGGCCTTAACAGTGTTGGTATTACGCCAAGTGCGGAATGGAATTAATAGTTTTTGGTCTTCATTAAACGCCATATAGCCATGCATCATTGCACTAATTCCTATCGCAGCCAATACTTTTATATCTGTATTATACTTCGATTTAACGTTTTCGCGCAAAGCCATATAACATTCTTGTAAGCCATTCCAAATGTCATCAACACCATAAGTCCATAGTCTATCGACTATTTTATTTTCCCATGTAAAGCTACCTTGTGCAATAGGTTGGTTGTTAGGAGCCACAAGAATAGCTTTTATTCGGGTTGAACCAAATTCTATACCAAGTACAGCTTTACCTGTTTCTATTATATTTTTTGCATCCATGGTTATCAAAATTATTTATAAATTCAACGAAGAGCTTTATTCAACATGTAGTAAATTTCATTGAATTTCAGTTCTTTTCGAAATTGCTCGTAGTCTGTATCCTTATTAATAATACAAACTTCTATATCTGCTATTTCTGCGAAATCACGCCAGTATTCATCTGTTAGACCGAAACTGAAGCATGAATGATGTGTACCGCCAGCATTTAACCAGCAACCTACGCCAACTTCAAATGATGGTTCTGGCACCCAAAGAGCTGAAGCCACAGGAAGTTTTGGTAGTGGTTTTGATTTAATCAAGTTGACATCATTTGCAATAAGGCGGAAACGATTCCCCATATCAACAATAGTTGCAGTAACACCATGGCCTTGTTTACTTGTGAAAACCAATCTTGCCGTTTTACTTTTTCTATAACCTATGCCAAGGAAATGAACTTCTAAGCGAGGCTTTTCTTCTGCAATATCTGGATTAATTTCTAACATGTGTGCTTCAAGAATAGATGTATTCTCTCCATCAAAATTAAGGGTATAATCTTCGAGGAATGAAGTTCCACCCTCCAATCCTTGACTCATAAACCATGTTGTACGATACAATGCAGCCGACTTCCAGTCACCTTCCGCACCAAATCCGATTCCTTCGCTCATTAAACGCTGTGATGCTAAGCCCGGAATTTGGTCAAAACCATGACCAGTTTGCTCTATTTCGACATCGCCTAAATCGTCAAAATTCGTAGTAAAGCCTTTTGCGCCATAAGCTTCTAATACTTTTCGTATCGCAATTTCTGCCTTAGCTGAATTCCAAATCTTTTTATATTCTTCCGTATTTTTATCTTCAAGCTTCGCATTATGCTCGTAATCTTTGAAGTATATAGTTACTAAGTTATCGACATCAGTGTCAGGAATCTTATCAAAATAAGACAAAACTTCTGAGAATGGACAATAATCTACATGATAACCCATAACCTGTTCGAAAGCAACTTTATCTCCATCGGTTACAGCAACGTTATTCATTTGGTCACCAAATCGTAGTATTAAGCAATCTTGAGCATCCGCCCAACCTGCACATACGCGCTCCCATATGGCGATATGCTTTTGAGTTTTCTCGTCTTTCCAATATCCTATCACGGTCTTGCGATTCTTGCGGAGCCTTGAAAGGATATGAGCATATTCTCGATCTCCATGAGCACTCTGATTAAGATTCATGAAATCCATATCCATAGTGTCCCAAGGTATCTGTTGATTATATTGAGTATGTAGGTGGAGCAATGGTTTATTGAGTAGTTGTAACCCTTTAATCCACATCTTAGCTGGTGAGAATGTATGCATCCATGTAATCACTCCGATACATTTTTTCTCATTATTTGCACGTAACATAACATCAACAATCTCTTTCGAAGAGTTTGCTGTGCCTGCATATATTACTTTAATTGGAAGTAAACCAGAGTTGTTTAGACCATCAACCATTTCTTTAGAGTGTCCATCTACTTGCTTTACAGCATCACCTCCATATAATAATTGTGCTCCGGTTATAAACCAAACTTCAAATTGTTCAAAAGCTTTAATCATGATTTTAAGTTTTTAGTTATTTACTTTTATTATTTATTTTTCTGTCCATAATAGGCATTTGGCCCATGTTTTCTATTGAAATGTTTCTCTATTAAGAGAGGATTCATGGTTGTTTGTGGATTGATATTGAATGAGATAAAGGCCATCTTGGCTACTTGTTCCATCACAACTGCGTTATAAACAGCATTATCTGGGCTCTTTCCCCAAGTGAAAGGACCATGATTTTTAACGAGTACTCCTGGTGTATGTTGATAGTCGATATGCTCTTTTTTGAATTTATCTACAATGACAACACCTGTGTTTAACTCATATTCATCCATTTGCTTCTTTACCATATCTTCGGTGCATGGAATCGCATCATGAAAGTAATCGGCATGTGTGGTGCCAATATTGGGTATGCAACATCCTGCTTGCGACCATGCTGTTGCATAGGTTGAATGAGTGTGTACGATGCCACCTATCTTCGTAAAATTACGATATAATTCTAAGTGTGTAGGCGTATCGGATGAAGGGTTGAGGTCCCCTTCAACGACATTTCCTGTAAATAAGTCTACAATTACCATATCAGATGCAGACATTTCATCATAACTAACTCCCGAAGGCTTAATGACTACTAATCCTTTCTCACGGTCAATGCCTGACACATTACCCCATGTAAAGATGACAAGGCCATGTTTCACAAGGTCAAGGTTGGCCTTATAGACTTTTCTTTTTAGTTCTTCCAACATTTTGGTTGTCTTTTATCATGAAATGTTATAACTTGAAATACGGATCATCTTCATAGGCACGTTTATTAAAACGATATAATGCTGCACCACGTTTTGATGTCACTTTGTCTATCAATTCAGTTTTTTCGATGAAGTCGATTTGCTTAATTCGTTTTCTAAAGTTACGTTTATCGATTTCTTCTCCCAATATCGCTTCGTAGACATGTTGCAACTGAGTGAGTGTAAATAAGTCAGGAAGTAAATTGAAACTCAAGGGTTCTGTATTAATGCGACGACGCAACATTGTAATTGCTTTGCTGACCATGATATTATGATCTGAATAGAGTTTCGGCATCTCTTCTAAGTTCACCCACTCTAAGCCATGCTGAATCCGAAGCTTATCATCATAGTCTTTAACGTTGATAAGTGCGCAATATGCAATTGAAATAACGCGTTCTCCCGGATCACGATCTATATTTCCAAAGGCACTAACTTGCTTCATATAAAGGTTTCCAAGGCCAGTGAGGTCTTTCAGAACTCTATTTGCGGCATCTGTTAAGCTTTCTTTTGCACCCACGAAGCCGCCATAAAGCGATAAATCCCCACGTCCTGGATCCATTTTCCTTTTACCAAGCAGAAGTTTTAATTTACCTTTCTCGAAACCAAAGATAATACAATCTACTGATACGTATAGTTTGGTATGTTCACCATAAAAGTTTGTCATATCTAATTAATTTTTTATGTTAGAAAATATAGTTCATGTTTCATCATTTCTAAATGTTGTTTATATTTTAGTTACAATCTATCTTTATGTTTATTCTTACCATAACAAAGCATAAAGTAAGAAAGTAATCAATACAATTCCACAGGTGCCAATCGTATATCCGCGGTCTGTTGCAAATAGTTTTAAGTTGATTGGGAGTGCCTTTACATCTTGAACTCTGTCTTTAGAATTACTATATAGCCATATTGCTGATGAGCCTGTGAGCATCCCAAAGAAATAGAATGCTTGGAAACCGATATCATTTAAATAGGCAATAACACTTGTATCAGGATTCCCTCCAGGGTGTATCGTGCCCAGAATAGTTACAATAGCTGCTGCAAGAATCATTAGGATACCAGCGGAGCCTAATATTTTTGCCCAAAGTAACATTTGTTTTTGATCGGTTTCAGAAGGCTGTTCACAACGCACATACTTCTTATCGAAATAAGAAACCACAACGAAAAATACAAAGAGAAGGATGAAAATATATCCCGCACGGAATTGAAAAGCAACATTAGGTAACATTATTTTAAATAATATTCCCATAGGAATTGTGAGTATAGCTGTCCATACTGCAGCAGTAGAAGAGGCTCTTTTCCAGAGTAATCCTAAGCCAAACACAACGATGATTCCTGGGTAAATGAAGCCAGAATACTCTTGAATATATTGAAAAGCTTGGTCTAAACCACCCAATAACGGCTCTACAGCAATCAAGGCAATGATGAGTGCTCCCACTGCAACTAAGCGTCCTACGCTAACCAATGCCTTATCTTTCGCATCTTTGTTGATATATTTTTTGTATATATCCATAGTGAAAAGAGTAGAGGTAGAGTTAAACATTGAGGCCAAAGAAGAAATGATTGCAGCAGCTAAAGCCGCGAAACTCAAGCCTTTTATACCTGTTGGTGTGAAGTTTCTAATGAGCCATGGATAGGCATCATCGGCTCTTTCAATATGCCCAACAAGGTGAATATTAGAAAAGGCTTGTGGATCTTGCATGATGTAATAGGCACAAATACCTGGTAATACGACGATAAACGGAATTAAAATCTTTAAGAAACCTGCAAAGACAAGGCCTTTTTTAGCTTCACTAATGCTTTTTGCAGCAAGACCTTTCTGTATGATATACTGATTGAATCCCCAGTAACCTAAGTTCGTAAGCCATACACCTCCAACAACAGCTGCTATTCCTGGCACATTCTCAAAAGCGCTTACGTTATGGCTTTCTTGGATAACGAGATGGAAATGTACATCATTGATATGAGAGCCTGTGGTCAAATCTGTATATACTCTGCTTAATGCACCAATAGCATCTGTACCAAACACCTTTCCCATTTCGGTCAATGCAATAAAGGCTGTGATTAAACCTCCACCAACAAGGAAGGTAACTTGCATCACATCTGTCCATGCAACAGACGCTAAACCGCCATAGATTGAATATAAGCCTGCAATAATAAAGAGTGCAAGGATAATCAGCATACGCATTGAAATGGTAAATCCTAAGATGTTAACAGATAATCCTTGTAAACCAAGTATCTGTTCAATGGCTAATGCTCCCAGCCAAGCAACAGAAGTTAGATTAACAAAAACATAGAGGAAAAGCCACAAAATAGAGAATGCAAGCCCTACGCCATCATTATAACGCTCACGTAGAAACTGTGGTATAGTAAAGATTTTGCGGTCAAGCATCACGGGAAGGAGGAACTTACCGATAACAACTAAGGTCACAGCTGCCATGACTTCATAAGCTGCTATGGCTATACCATCGCGGAATCCGGTGCCCGACATGCCAATAAATTGCTCTGCAGAGATATTTGCTGCAATCAAAGAGGCACCTACGGCCCACCATGTTAGGGTGTTGCCTGCCAGAAAGTAATCGTTAGCACTTTTCTCTTTACCTGCTTTGTTACGGCTAAGAAAGAGCCCAAGTCCTACGAGTAACACAAGGTAAATAATGAGAATAATTAAGTCAATAGTCTTAAAGCCCGACTGACTGATAGCTTCTATAATCTTATTCATTGTTTAGTTATTAGATTAGAGTTTTTAGTTTATTTCTTATTCTGATTCTCAATAGAGAACTTGTAGACTAAATGACTATAGTATTTTTCGCCTGGTTTGAGTATTGGATTTGAGATTTCCCAACCCTTTGTCTTGTTGTTTATCTTCGTTGGTGAATCAGGATATTTCTGACTCTCAAAGCATACGCTTACATGTTTGGGATATTTAATACCATGTTTGCAGGTGATTCCCGTTCCTTGAAAGTTTCCTGTATAAACTTGAAGGCCTGGTTCATTGGTGTAAACCGATAGCTTAATACCTGTCTTTGGGGAATAAAGGCTCGCTGCAATGGCTTGGTCGTTGCCTTTACCATGCTGATATGTGTTCAAACACCAATTGTGATCATATCCTGTTGCATTTTTAATTTGGTCATAAGTCATATCTATTTTTTTACCAATCACAGCCGCTTTTCTAAAGTCCATTGGTGTCCCCGTAACATCTTTTATTTCTCCTGTTGGGATATAATATTTGTCGCTGGGGGTAAATTTGTCTGCGTTGATATACATTATTTGGTCAAAACCATCTTTCGAGAGGTCACCATTGAGATTGAAATAACAATGGTTTGTCATGTTTATCACTGTTTTTTTATCGGTCGTTGCTTCGAAAACAATGTCCAATGAGTTATTATTCCTCACCGTATATGTGGCAGTTGCTTCCACTGTTCCAGGGAAACCATTCTCTCCATCTTTTGCTTTTATGGCAAAAACTACTGATGAATCGGTCTTCGCTTTTATATCATAAACTTGATTCATCCAGCCACTATTGCCACCTCCATGAAGGCAATTACTGTTGTCATTGACTTTAAGTTGGTAACTTTTCCCATCAATGATGAGTTTAGAGTCTTTGATTCGGTTAGCATATCGCCCAACAGATGACCCATAATCTGAAGGGGAATGTAAGGTGTCGGCATATTGTGTAATGTTATCATAGCCTAAAACGACATCAGTAGGTTTGTTGTTTTTGTCGGGCACACAAATTGAAACCACACGTCCTCCATAATTTGTTAGACAGACTTCCATTCCTTTTTGATTAGTGAGTGTAAGCAATTCAGTCTTCTTTCCGTTAATTGTTGAATCAAAGGCTGACGGATTTAAGCCAGAAACGGTTGTGTGAATACCTTCTTTGTTGACGCAAGAAGAGATCATAAGGCTTGCCATTCCGGCTCCCAATAAAATAGTCTTTAAGTTTCTCATAAACATGAGTGATTATTTAGGTGAATAAATTTTTATGGTGTAAAAATACTACTTTTTTTAATAACTTGTATCTCTACAAGATATATTTTTTTTGTTGTTAGTGTTTAATTAACACTTTTATATATTTCGTTGCCTATTTTGTTGGGTACTACATCCATACTTTATATGAATAAACGGCTATCCAAATTGATTCTCTTTTGCTTGGAAAGGGTTAATTTATAAAGGTGTTTATTCAACTTAATAGTGCATAGTCTCTGCAAGTTTTTATTTGTATTGATGAATGTTTAATTTGTCTTTAAGTTTGCATGGTGTTTATTTCACCTTAATATATAAGGTGTAAGTATAGAAAGAAAATCATCGCCCTCAAAATATTTTGTATCTATTGTGTATTTAATTAATATGTATAGTCAGCGCACTTTTATTCTTAAATTAATACATTTATTATTTAATAATAAACCACTTGTAATCAATAATATAAACAAATGATATTAAAGAAAATAATTACATGAAATCTTTTATATAATGGTTTCAGTCAAATCGTTGATTAATCTCAATCACTTCGTCGAATGATTTGAGTCTTTTCGTAGGATGGTTTCAGCCAGTTTAGAAATTAGAATTACACATGCTATGATGCAACTACTTTCGAGGATATAACAGGTAGTACAGGTTTGGTAATACAAGCAGATATAAATAATCGGTGCATAACATATCCAATATTATGCACCGATTATGTTTTGATTGAAAATGCAATGTTGAATTTGTAGCGTCTTCCTTTTAGATAGTTAAGACAAGGCAAGCCCATTCCCCCTCATTTTTACGTCCATATTCTTCTAACCCCAGTTGTTTCGCATGATTAAGAATCATAGGAACATCTGTCATATAGAAGCCACTAAGAATCAAAAGGCTACCTTTGTGCATCACGCTCTTTAGCGTTGAGATATCATTAAGAATGATATTGCGATTAATATTGGCTAAAACAATGTCGAAAACTCCTGAAATGTGGTTCAACACATTGGCGTCTCCTTGATAGATTTCAATGTTTTCTACGTTGTTGATTTCCGCATTGTGTTTCGCGTTTTCTACGCTCCATTCATCTATGTCGTAGCCAACAACAGACTTTGCACCATATTTTAATGCTACGATACCTAATATTCCTGTACCGCAACCACAGTCAAGTACCCGTTTGTCTGTTAGGTTAAGATGCAATAAAGTGGATACAATCATTCGGGTAGTCTCGTGATTTCCTGTTCCAAATGCTAACTTTGCATCAATGAAAATATGGTCAATATTATCATCTTTTATATCAGGAAGGCTCTTCTTTGCATCACAAATCAAGAGCTTGTTATCTATGTTTATGGGGGCAAAACCTTGCTCTTCCCACTCTTTATTCCAATCAATGTCATCTGCATCACTAACAGAATATTGAATATTCACATTAGCAATGGGGAAATCATTAATGGCTTCTTTCATTGCATTTTCATTCCAAAGGTCTGTTTGAACATAAGCTCTTAGCCCATTAGGTGTGTCTTCAAATGATTCACATCCAGCTTCTCCGGCTGCATCTGCAAGCAGAGCACGAACATCTTCCGCTACATTTGTATTGCAATCAATAGAGAACTCTATTTCAAGATACTTCATAATGAATTTTAATTTTACTGCAAATATATATAAAAATAGGGAAAAACCTATCACGGATTAGGGAATTTCCTTACTTTTGTAGTATATATCTATATAATTTTGTAGGTGAAAAAGAATATAAACTTAAAATCAAAGTAATGATATGAAGAAATTGGTTCTCATGACAGTCCTTGCTGGAGTATTGCCACTTTCATTAATGGCACAGGATGACGACCTCTATTTCACACCGAAAAAGAGTTCGGAATACAACTCCGTTACAGAGAAGTCTACGTATTATTCGGGTAGTGATAGAAACGTAGATGAATATAATCATCGTGGAAAATATTGGAGTCACTATCAGAAAATTGGTACAGACAAAAAGGGAAATGACATCATTCAGTTCACAAAAGGTGTAGGTGTCTATCCTGACTCAGTATATATTGACACGACTTTTGTTGGTAAGTACTACGATACTATTGTTGATAATGATGATTATCGCTATACACGTAGGATGAGCCGATGGGATGGTTACTATGATCCTTGGTATTATAGTTATAGTTGGGGCTTTGGTCCTTATTGGGGATATGGTCCACGTTGGCGTTATGGTTATTATGATCCATTCTATGACCCCTTCTATGATCCATGGTATTATAGCGGATATTATGGCTATGGATATCCCTATTATGGTTATGCTGGCTGGTATGGCGGTTGGTATAGCCCATGGTATTACGGCGGCTATTATGGCTATCCATATTATGGTGGCTATGTAAGTTATAATCGTCCTGCAGGCACAATGAATCACAGTTATAGTTCAGAGACAGCATCATTTCCACGTGGTTCATTTGGAGGTTCACGCATGAGTGCAGGTGCAAGCCGTGCAGCTGCAATGCAAGATGCTGGTGTTCGGGTTGGAAACAGAGGCCTTTTTGGAGGTTCTCGTAGTATAGATGATCGTCGTTCGTATGATAATGGCGACAATAGAATACCTTCTCGCTCTTATAATAACTATCCTTCACGTGATAACTACAATCAAGTGCCGACACGTTCTTACAATTCAGGAGGTTTTAACTCAGGCTCTTCATTTGGTGGTAGCGTTCATTCAGGTGGCGGATTCTCTGGTGGAGGCTTCTCAGGCGGTGGCGCTGGAGGCGGCGGTTTCCATTCCGGTGGTTCGTTTGGAGGTCGTAGATAGAAATTAAAAACGCTTAAAATATAACGAATATGAAGAAATTATATATGTCTGTTGTAGTGCTTTCCCTTTTTGGAATGCCTACAATGGCTCAGGAAACCTATGAGAATACAAAGCTCGTTGATAACGATTTGAATGGTACAGCCCGTTATGTGAGTATGGGAGGTGCTATGGAAGCACTCGGTGCAGATATATCAACAATGAGTTCAAACCCTGCTGGTATCGGCTTGTTCCGTAAGTCAAAGATTGATATGTCCTTAGGCCTTGTCAGCCAACAAGATGCTGTTAAGTTCAATTCGCTTGGCAAAACAAATGCAAGTTTCGATCAGTTGGGATTTGTGTATGTATTGAATAAATCGCCGAAAACTGGGTTTAATATAGGTTTCAATTATCATAAGAGCCGTAACTTTGACCAGATTTTAAGTGCAGCGAATACGTTGTCAAATGCTTCACAGAATAAGTTGACCTATGAGAAGTACCGCAATGGAATCTTCAAGGATAAGAAAAGCATGACTTATAGTCAAGTAGATGGTCTTTATATGGATAATCTTCTCTACAATAATGTTAGCCGACAATATAATTATTATCCTGCAACGGGTTACTTATACAATGGAGAAAGTAAAGGTTATATAGGAGAATACGATGTAAACTTGAGTGGAAACATCAACAACCGCATCTATCTTGGTTTGACTTTTGGTCTTCATGATGTGCATTATCGTAACTATTCAGAATATACGGAGAACTTTGCAACGAATGCAGATCATATTCCTGGTTTGACTTTGAATGATAATCGGGAGATAACAGGAACAGGATATGATGTAAAGTTAGGTGCTGTTTTCCGTCCATTTGATGCGAGTGCATTCCGTGTCGGTGTATATGTAAACACACCAACATGGTATGATTTGACCACAGCCAATTACTCAACAATGACTGATGGTACTAAAGTTGTACCAACAAATGAATCTTATGATTTCAGAGTTGATACGCCTTGGAAGTTTGGTTTGAGCCTTGGTCACACCATAAATAATGTAGTTGCGTTGGGTGCTACGTATGAATATGCTGATTATGGAGCGACAAGCACACGCATAAAAGATGGCAGTTACTATGATTATTGGTATGGAGACTATTATGAAACCAGCCATAAAGATGCTGCAATGAATAAACAAACAGAGGCAACTTTGAAAGGAGTTCATACTTTAAAGTTAGGTGCTGAGTTCAAGGTTATGCCTGAATTGTCTTTGCGTTTGGGTTATAATTATCTCAGTGCAATGTTTAATGAGAAAGGAGCAAAGAATGGTTCAGTTTCTTCTCCAGGTTCTTACTATGCAAGTTCAACAAGTTTTGTGAACTGGAAAGATACAAATCGTTTCACATGTGGACTTGGATATGCACATAAGAACTTTAATGTAGACCTTGCATATCAATATAGTGCTCAGAAAGGAGAGTTCTTCCCATTCATGAACTACTATGAAGGCAGTGGAACTTCTGTAGAAGACAACATTGCAACTGCAACAAAAGTAAATAACAAGCGTCATCAGTTATTGTTGACATTAGGCTATCGCTTCTAAATTATTATAGATGAAATTCTGAATCCATCAGTTCGATTTTGAGAATGTTAGACTTGCTTTAATGCAAGGAAAACAATTAAAAGATGCGGTGAACTGAATAAGAATAAACATAAAATAGAGCATTCATTTAAGCGATTAACATGGTTTAAATTAAAATTTTGAAAGGAGTTTGTCGTGAGACAAGCTCCTTTTTCTTTTGTTTCCTTTGTTTTCTTTCTTTTTTATACTACTTTTGTAGTTATGAATTTGATAGATAATTCAATCTTGAAATTGGCGCTTCCGTCAATCATTTCCAATATAACTGTTCCGCTGTTAGGTCTTGTCGACCTTGCAATTGTTGGTCATATTGGGTCTGAAACCTATATTGGTTCCATTGCGGTTGGGTCGATGATATTTAATGTTATCTATTGGATTTTTGGTTTCTTGCGTATGGGAAACAGCGGAATGACTTCTCAAGCATTGGGAAAGAAGGATTATAAGGCTGTGCTTCAAGTACTTAAAAGGTCGATGATAGTAGCCCTTTCTATAAGCCTTTTGTTTCTCATCTTACAACTTCCTCTTTGTAAACTCTCATTGTGGATAATGCATCCATCTGACGCCGTGAGTGAACTTACTCGCATTTATTTCTTTATTTGCATCTGGGGAGCCCCTGCAATGCTGATGCTTTATGCATTAAATGGATGGTTTATCGGTCTACAAAACACTCGCATTCCTATGATGATAGCTCTATTTCAGAATGTTGTAAACATCATCTTGAGCCTTTTCTTTGTTATAGTTTTAGGGATGAAAATAGAAGGAGTGGCTTTAGGTACCGTAATAGCACAATGGAGTGGCGCATTCATTGGATTATGGTTTGCTTATAGAAACATGGAGAAACTACGCAAGAAGTCAACGTCTTTGCATACTCCTATTCAATGGATTAGCTTGTTTTTAGTAAATAGAGATATCTTTATCCGTACGCTCTTCTTGGTTTCAGTGAACCTTTCTTTTACTGCATTTGGAGCCAGACAAGGAGATCTTATCCTATCTGCTAATACCTTGTTGATGACATTTTTCTCAATCTTCTCCTACGTTCTTGACGGCTTTGCCTTTGCTGCCGAAGCATTATGTGGAAAAGCTTTTGGGGCAAAAGATTTATGTTCATTCAAAAACTACACTTCTCAGTTGTTGCGTTGGGGGGTAGGGCTGGCGCTTGTCGGTACCTTATTATATATAGGTGGAGGACATTTCTTCTTGACACTAATCACAAATAGCAAGGAGGTTCTATCTGTCTCAAGTGATTACTTCTATTGGGTTGTGTTGATTCCTCTTTCTGGTTATCTCGCATTTGTGCTTGATGGGGTCTTCATTGGAGCCACGATGACACGCTATATGTTGGTGTCTTCGTTCTTGGCAGCGATGTGTTTCTTCGCCATTTATTTCTTATTTTCATCTCTGCTGGGTAATCATGCATTGTGGTTGGCATTTATTTTGTTCCTCTTTGTACGAGGCATTGTGGAAAAGGTGCTGTTAAATCGTGTTCAATTAAAACTTATTAATAAATGATAGTTGTATATATTTTAGTAGGAATTCTTGTAGGAGGCCTTGCTTCTTATATCTTTTTTAATGGAAAACTGAATGAGAGTAAGTTGGCTGTTGGTACACTTCATACTCTGTTGGAGGCAGAAAGAGCGCAACATCAAAAAGAGATTGAGAGCTTAAAAGATAGGTTTGAACATGAAACAGAATTGCGTAATCAGCAAAGTTCAAATGAACAACAACTTCGACAAAAGCAGTTTGATCAACAGTTAGAGACCATTCAAGAGCAATTCCAAAATCTTGCATCAAAGATTTTAGATCAAACCACACAGAAGTTGAAGTCTGAGAATGTTGAGTCTATGAGTCATATAACACAACCTCTCAAACAAAACATAGAACAGTTACAACAGGCTATTGACAAGACGAATCATGAAACGGCTAAGAGTACGGCCTCTCTTTCAGAACAATTGAAGTCGATGGCAGAGCAAACTGCAAAGATAGATGCTTCTGCCACACGTCTAACGAACGTTATGCGAGGCGCAAACAAGGTGCAAGGAAATTGGGGAGAACTCACCTTGATGAACTTGCTTGACAGTCAAGGTTTACGCTTAGGAGTGGATTATGACGTTCAACAAACCTTGTCGGATGATAGAGGTAATGTTCTTACGAATGAGGAAAGTGGAAAGAGAATGATTCCCGATGTAATTCTTCATTATCCCAATAATGAGGATATTATTATTGATTCGAAGATGACAATCGATGCCTATGCAAACTATATGAATGCAGAAGATGAGATTGTTAAAAAGAAATATGCTGACGATGTGGTGAAAAGCATTCGCACGCAATTTACTTCTTTATCTAAGAAAGATTACACATCATATATCAAAGCACCTCGCCGTGCGATTGATTTTGTGATTATGTATGTTCCATACGAAGGCGCTTTGCAACTCGCTTTACTTACCGATCCGAAGTTGTGGCATGATGCTTTTGAGAAGAAAGTCTTTATAACCAGTCAACAAAATCTTATGGCTATTTTGAAGATTATACAAATAGCATGGCGTCAATATGCTCAAACAGAGAATCAAAAGCGTGTCTATGACTTAGCCGATGAAATGCTTCGGCGTGTGGGCGACTTCATTAAGCGTTTCGATAAGGTTGGAAAGGATATAGAAACACTGCATAAAGATTATGATGAGGCTTATAAAAAAGCATATACCGGTCGGCAAAGTATTGTTCAAAAAGCAAATGATTTAAAGGTTTTGGGAGTAAAAGAGAGTGCAAATGCACCAATCCCAGAGACACAGATGCGGTTGGATGAAGCCTGAAAAGCAATGAAATGACAAACAGGAATGGGTGCAAGCAAATCTCCTTTGCACTTATTCCTGTTTGTTTTTAGCTTATAAATCAATTGTAATTCGTGTGTTTAGCTGCCTTCCTGTGAGATAATTTGGGACGGCATATTGCACATTCCTCACATCCGTTATCCAATGATAACTGTTCACATTGCTTATACCAAACAAGTTTAAGCATTCAATGCCTAACCAAATGTTTTTGACTACAGCCGACGTTTTCTTTGTGTTGTCAATTAGTCTATAGCTCATGCCAAGGTCAACGCGTTTGTAGGCAGGTGCGCGAAAGGCACTTCTTTTGAGTTCATTATGTGGAGTAGAGAATGGCAAACCATCTGCAAAGGTCATCGCCAATGATAGTTTCCACCTTTCAGTACCAGGGAAATAGTCGGTAAAGAACATGTTAAAGGCATAACGTTGGTCTGTAGGCAGAGGCATGTTTATGCCATGGTGTTGCATAGAAGTATTCATCAGCGAGAGGCTAATCCATGAGTTTGTGTTCGGAACAAACTCTCCATACAACTTAAAGTCTATGCCGGCAGTGTGTCCTTTAGCGTCATTTGCCCCATAATAAATCACTTTCACGTTGTTGATAGAGTAGGGAATGAGGTTACTTAGCATCTTGTAATAAGCCTCAGCAGTAAACTTGAAGGGACGCTTGCCCACAAAGAATCGATAGTCGAAGCCTGCAATGAAGTGAATAGAACGCTGACTTCTAATCTTCTCATTAAGCTTTGCTGTTGTGATATGGTTCGTTGTTGTCGTATCAAGGAGTTCTTTGAAGAAAGGAGCCTGATAATATAATCCTGTCGCAAGGCGGAATGTGACATTCGAATTGAAGGCAGGGATAATGCCTAATGACAAACGTGGTGAGACGATGGTCTCTTGATTAAAACTCCAGTGGCTCATTCTCAGTCCCATGTTCAATGTGAAATGCGTATGTTCACCTTTGCTTGTAAAGTTCCAAGTGTCTTGGATGTAGCCTTCGATGCGTGTTGCATTGATTGTGTTTTGTGCACGAAGTGAATAAATAAGATTAAGAATCTGGGGATTGTGAGGAATGTTATATCCGCTCGAATCACGCATCTCATATTCACTACTACGCTCTTCAATATGTTCTTTCTTTAGGCTTGCGGCTGCTTCTACCTGATGTTTATTTGCCCTATGCTGTAGCATCAGCTTCAATGTTCCTACATTTGCATTAAGATAATTGCGTGCATGTTCAAAATAAGTCCCTACACCAAGGTTCTCACTTGTTTCTGTTTGGGTGAGCCAATATTGGCCTTGTATGTCATATTGTTCCTTTTCATGTGTGCTGAATGCCGCACCATTGAGCAATAATCTTGTGTTTTTTCCGAGGTGACGAGTGATAGATGCCGAAACATAATAAGTTTTAAATACATCTTTTTCCTGTCCATCGAAATATACACGGAACGACTTAACATTCTGTGAAGTGCCGAAGCTTGTCTCCCGAGATACAGGAAGGAAGTTGTAACTATTGAGGTTTATATTCCCAATAACGTCTATTGTCCAACGATCATTGGGGGTATAACTCAAATAGGTTTGATAGTCCATGAAACGTGGTCTATATTCTCCCGTAGTTTCTAATGTGCCCAAAAGATTATGAGTAGACTTGTAACGAATGCTGTTAGACCACGAAAACTTTGAGTTGCCAATACCCACATAGGCATCGGCTGACATCAAACTTGCACTTATCTTGGCTTCAAAGTCCTTGGGCTTCTTATAGATAATATCTAATGCAGAAGACATCTTATCTCCATATTTGGCTGCAAATCCACCCGTAGAGAAGTCGATTTTATCAACCATATAAGGATTAATGACCGACAATCCCTCTTGTTGTCCGCTTCTGACCAAATAGGGTCTATAGATTTCATTGCCGTTGATGTAGACGCTATTTTCATCAAAGGCGCCACCGCGAACGTTATATTGTGAAGAAAGTTCATTGTGAGTAGACACACCGGCTTGCAGTTGAACAAGTTTTTCGACACTATTTCCGTTGGCGGCATGTACATTGTCCAAATCTTCTTGCTTTAATTGTTGGTTTTGTCCCGTTTGAATTTTCTGCCCATTGACGTCAACAGTACCTAACGTGTTTTGGCTTTCAGTGAGTGTAATCATCAATTTCTGAGTACCTTTAGGCTTTCTCAAAATGCGTGTTTTTGTTTTGAAACCAATAGATGAGAACTTTACGACAACTGAATCTGCACTTTGCAATGTGAGAGAAAACGTGCCTTTAAGAGATGAAAACGTCACTTTTCCTTGACTGCTAATGGTGGCAAACTCAAGAGGTTTGCCCGAACTATCCAGTACGGTGCCGTGAAGCATGAAACTCTGCGCTTGCATGTGAAGCACAAAAGCAATGAAAAGGATGATTAAAGAGAATCTTGTTTTCATATCTATTTCATAAACGTAAATATAGAAAGCTTATTGTATAGCAAACCATCATGTGCTGTTGATATTTTGAAGAATCATCATCTGCCTTTTAAAACATAAAATATTAAAAGCATTATGAACTCATCTTGCTTTTTCATGCTTCTGCACACGACAGAAACACCAAATGAAACTTTTTTGTGCTTCTGCACACGACAGAAACACCAAATGAAACTTTTTCACGCTTCTGCACGCGACAGAAACACTAAATGAAACTTTTTCACGCTTCTGCACACGTCAGAAACGTCAAATGAAACTTTTTCATGCTTTTGCACACGACAGAAACACCAAATGAAACTTTTTCACGCTTCTGCACACTGCAGAAAGGCCAAAAAGAAGAATTTCATGCTTCTGCACACTGCAGAAACACCAAATGAAACTTTTTCATGCTTCTGCACACGACAGAAACACCAAATGAAACTTTTTTATGCTTCTGCACACTGCAGAAAGGCCAAAAAGAATTTTTTCATGCTTCTGCACACTGCAGAAAGGCCAAAAAGAAGTTTTTCACGCTTCTGCACACTGCAGAAACACCAAATGAAACTTTTTCATGCTTCTGCACACTGCAGAAAGGCCAAAAAGAAGTTTTTCATGCTTCTGCACACTGCAGAAAGGCCAAAAAGAAGATTTCCGCTGTCGGCGAAAGTCATTTCCCGAAAGGTTTGGCGTTTCCGCGCATGGCGAAAGTCGTTTCTCGAATGGTTTGGCATTTCCGCGCTTGGCGAAAGTCGTTTCCGTGACAATTTACTTAAGATTGTAATGATTAAAATTCACAAATGAAAACGATGGAGTTCTTAGAAACAAAAAGTGCCAGACAAAATGAATGTCTGGCACTATAGTTTTAGAGAGTTAAGGAAAAGCCTCTACTCTGCTTTCCTTTCAAAGATATGTAAATTGTCTTTGATGTCTTTGATATACAATTTATCTCCGCTCATATACAAAGGCTTGGAAGGCACTAAGTGGTTACGTGTTTGTTCGTATTCATCTATGCTGATGAGTTCATATTCCCAAACCAGCTTGCGAGCTTTATAATCGAAAATGCCGATCCGACGCATGTTGCTACCGAAGTCCTCCTCTTTCTCACCCAAAAAGGTAAAATAGTCTCCTTGAAGCATCGGACTGAATACTCTTCGGTATGTTCCTATACCCGTGGGATCAGTTTCAAGGAAATCATACCGTTCTATAACTGCTAACTTTTCCGTGTCGATTATCGTAATCACATTTGATGAAATTGCAAATATGTTGTTTGTTCTTTTGTCTAAATAGACACCAAAGCAATCAAATGAATATACTTTGTTTCCCGTTTCCAAGTCCAAAGCTACCAATCTATAAAAATCTGTATAAAACCAGATATTCCCATGGATAACTCCCAATATCTTGTCTATTTTGTCGGTTCCGTCAGGTTCATATTCCGTCCCTCCCAATGAAGAAAGAGGAAATTGCCAGAGAGTTTCGGTTTGAGTATTTATTCGTTTGAACTCTCCGCTAAAATTATCATAGGCAATAATTGTATCATCTTCCACATACAGCATGTAGGGAATAAACTCAGGCAATATCAGTTGTCCATCAATTGGAGAGGCGAAATTGTACCCCCTTCTATATGTATCTAATTCCAAAAAATGTTTGCCGATATATTGTGTTTGCTCATTTAGTAAATGAGTATTACTTTCTATACTATTCAAAAGTGTATGCCCCTCGTATAGTTCAAATTTACCTGAACTGTACCATACGTACATATACTTCCCTCTAAGAGAAAGCTCTAAAGGAGCTTTTTCTTTTTCTAAAAGTACCCCATTGATACACAAATAACCTTTCTGCCCTTTGGTATAGGCATAGTCCCCATTACTGGGACAGAAACTTTTGACTTTTTCTATTGTTCTTGACTCAATATATCTCATGCTTGAAACTATTTTGTTGTTAATATCATATTTCTAAATGGTTCGTGTTCCCGAGTCTCTCTGATTGGAACTGCTGGAAAAAGTCCATTCATATTCATCTGCCCCATAACTCTCATTTTTCAATTGGATAGTTACAGGAGAGATTTTGTCTTATGACAATTCTATTGAGAATACAGACTCGATTGGAACAGCAGTCTCTTTGAAACAAGACGATAGCAAAACTATAAAAAGCAATATCGCTATTGAGCGATATGGAATCTTTGCTATTATGATTTTATTTTTATCTTATTCAATATCATTATTTCAATACATTTTCAAAGTTAGTTTCTTTTAGAATCATAGTCACAAAAGGTTTGTATCCTCTCATGTATTGGAGGATGCCCCATGCACATAAACCATCTGTAGTCATAATATCACGTATTGTCAATTCCTAATTCTTTTCGCTTCTTTTTCCAGAAGTCATTTATATTATCAAAATCTTCTCCATACTCAAAATCTTCATAAGGAGGTTCAAACCAATGAAAAACGATAGACTGCTTGGCGATACTACAAACATAAAATCCTGTTTTATCCTCTCGGCAAAAAAAACATACCTCTCCTAATCTATCTTCTAGATGATTTCTCCAGTCCATTGTATTATCCCAGCTACTAAATTCCGGATTATATTGCCCCCCTTCTTTAAAATCTTTAGTGAGATATTTTGTCTCCCTATAAAACCTATAACCATACATAGAGTTATATCTATTTATTGTATCCAGTGTTATATTTTTCCAAAAGAAAGTTTCTAAGTTTCTCTTTAATGAGTTCTTTAGGCAAGGAGCATTCGCCACAAGGATAATACTTGCTGCATATATCTTTTTCTCATTGTCATTACCAGTATTACCAGTACGATATTCAAGGACATAATAACTGCTTTTGTCAATCATATTGCATCTTGATATAAAAAAGATAAGACTTCCAAGGCAAAATACTAATCCTCCTAAAAAGAACTTTCTCATATTCATAATCTTCCCTCCATTTCAATTTCTTTTGACATCATTGTTACGAATGGCTTATATCCTCTCTTATATTGCAAAATGAACCATGAACAGAATCCGTCAGCACAGCCTGTTGATAAATAGAATTTAGAGCAACGGGAGCAAATTTGTAGACTATTTTTTTTTCATACTTTTTTATTCCCAATAATAGAATCTTTGTTTCTGGGCCTCTAGAATAATCACCTGCCATAAGTCCAAAATAGAAGACGTATTTACACATCAAAATAACGAAAGGCGTTATTATCTCATTAGCAATCTTCAATCGGAATGCAGTATATCCCGTTTTGGGATATATATATTTTTTTAGTATATTTAGTTTATTTGCGATAGACTCAATTTCCTCTAATGAAATCCCTCTATTATTAGGATATACTAATCCAAAGGCTGTAAATCCCTCTGATTTGTTTTCTTTATATACATATACATGCTCTACAACACTATGAAGTTTTATACAAATAAAATCTTCTCGATGAAAAGTTTGTGGTTGATTTAACTCTAAAACACTTTTTTCGTTTATTGAAATTTCCATTACTTTATTTCCTTTAAATTGCGAATTTCTATTTTCCCCTCCTTAATCAGTTCTTCAATATCTTCAGAGAACATAATTTGACTACCTTGTCCAGGTTGATTAAACCAAGGTGTAATAGAACCTTGTTCTACAGAAATATCTTTCAGAATGGAAAAAATCGTTGAAACTATCCCCATGTAATCTTCGAAACTGACCCTATGTAGTTATTTTGTAACTTTTGTTTTTATCGTTCATCTTTTTGGCTTCTCAATCGTATTATCTTTTGCCTGTTATTACTATTATTTATTTTGCAAAAATAGATATAACGTCTTTACATTACAAATGATTTTGCACTTTTGTTCGTTTTACTATAGTTTTCAGATTTTCATTTTGTATAGAAGTCAATGATTTTTGTAAGTGCTCTTCGACAAACATCACAAAATTCGGGGTTTTCATTGGTTCTCATTCGGCAATCCTGCATAGGCCTATATACTCCTTTAACAGAATAGCCTGCACCTTCATATACTCCAACCTTATTTTTATTTGCAGGGGTTGTTGGGGTGGGGATGAGAGTGTTTTTCTTAATTAAATCATTCCATTTCGATTTGAAATCAACCAAAGTCGTAATGTTTTCCTCCCATGGTTCAATATCATGAGGATACATAGGAATTTGTTCTGCTTCGTATGCATATTCGTCGGCGAGTCCTGCAAAACTATGGCCAAACTCATGAACTACCACAGGGCGCGTGAGGCGATGATGGGCCATTGACAGGTTATAGGAATTGAGAATGCCTCCACCACCATAATGATTTGTGTTCACTAAGACGATGATATGCTCATAGGGAATCCCAGCAAGCCAATCGTGCAAGTCTTTCAGGTTGAGCGTAGTCAGATATCTATCACTGTAGAAAGTATCAAAATGACTGCTTAGTGCTGTATTCTTCCATATTCCCTTTGAAGGTTCGCTGGTTCCACTATCTTTTGATGGTGCTTCAACAGCGACAATTGAAAAGCGGTCTTTCATGCTTTTAAAAGGTTCATGTGCAAACAAAGCTTCCATTGTGTTTTTAACATCATTGATAAATGTCGGCATTTCTGAAGTTTGATATCCTTCTGCAATATAGGCAATGTGAATGCAGTTGGTAGAATCTTTCGGAGTAAGCATTTGTACAAATGGAGTACGATTGTTGTATCCAATTTTACGAATGAGGATGTCTCCTGGCGTAACTTGGTGAGTAAAGCTCACCTGTGTTTCTCGTCTGTTGTTCTTTAGTTCTATCGTAATGTCTACAGTGTCTTTTGGCATAGGGACAAGAAACACATTTTCAAAACTACGTGAAGTTTTCTTTGCCTCATCGTATGATAGCCATTCCTGGAAAAGCGTGGAGAAAGAATTGCGATAGATAACAGCATTTGATTTATGGTCGCGAACTGTAATTTGTCCATTGCCTTCAACAGGAAGTTCACTCAGTCGCTTATGCTTTCCATACCAGTGGGGCGAACAATTGAGCTTGTCTAATGCAATCTGTTGATGATTAACATCACCTGAAAAGATATAATCAATTCTAAGTGTGTTATCAGTAAAATACTCGTCAAAGGATTGTGCTTTGAGTTGTAAACTTGTAAAAATAACAATGAGAAGGCAGATCTTTTTCATATCAGATTCATTTCTTTAAGGAGTTGCTGGATATATGGGCGTTGCCAATCATCTATGTGCATTTTCTTATCGCCATATTTTAAGATATCAATGTCAATAACAACTATCCCTTGTCTTCTCAATCGATCTGTGTTACCACATGTTTGTTCCATTTGTTTGATGTCTTTGAGAATCATGTCAAGTGGTTTGACCGTAGAACACAGTGCAATACGATTGATGAAATCGGAAGAAACAATACCAATTGGAGTTGTATGCATCGGCTTAGAGAAAATGATATTAGGGAAATGTTTCCTCAAAATCATTTCTGCATGCGATAGATTATGCCGTGGATTGTAATTAGACCCTATGGCTATGATGATTTGTTTTTCGTCAGCCATGTTGCAAAAGTACTAATAATTAATAAAAGCCATCATAAAATCTTGTAGTTTTTTATTTGTTTTTGTAAATTTGCCGGCATGGTAAAGAAATTGTCCCTTTTCTTGTTTGCAAGTTTGCTTAATGTATCCAATGTGTCGGCACAGATGCGTTGGAATTCTACTTATCAAAGCTATATTGATCAATATAAAAACTTAGCCATTGAAGAAATGCTCCGATATAATATTCCTGCGAGCATAACATTGGCACAGGGTATTTTTGAAAGTAGTGCTGGTCGAAGCGAACTCACAGTAAAAGGCAATAATCACTTTGGAATCAAATGTCATGGCTGGGGTGGTAATACAATTTATCATGATGATGATGAACGCAATGAATGTTTTCGAGCTTATGACAATGCGAAACAAAGCTATGAAGATCATAGTAAATTTTTAAGTCAAAACACACGTTATCGTAGTTTATTCTCTCTTCAACGTACAGATTACCGTAGTTGGGCTCGCGGTCTGAAGGCTTGTGGATATGCAACTAATCCTGTTTATGCAGATAAGCTGATAGAGCTGATAGAACTTTATAAATTATATGAACTTGATTGTGCTGAGCATTACGATAAGTTCATGGCTAAACGAGGAGGATATGATAAGCCCATTACGCAGGGCATGACGCTTCACCCTATAAAGATTTATAATAAGAACTATTATATCATTGCTCGTGCAGGTGATACGTTCAAAAAGATTGGGCAAGAGGTGGATCTCTCTTATCGAAAGATTGCAAAATATAATGAACGCAATAAGAATGATGTTCTGCAGCCAGGAGAAGTTATTTATCTCAAGAAGAAACAAAAGCATGCTGATAAAGCCTATAAAGGACGTCCCCACATAGTGAAACCTAATGATAGCATGTATAGCATTGCGCAATTCTATGGCATTAGATTAAAGAGTTTGTATAAGATGAATCATCTTTCACCCGATTATCAACTTCGTGTTGGTGATGTGTTGAGAGTTTATTGATAAACGTTTAGTTATTAATGCCATAACCGAAGAGAGCAAAGTCGCCTTTTAATGGGTCTTCGGGGAAAATTTTGCACAACTTTTCTGTAAGTTCGCACGCAACTTTCATACTTGTTGATTTTGTCTTTATCAATCCCAATCGATTTGCCTCTTGAATAACATGTGTATCAAGGGGCATGATTAATGTTCTCTGGTCAATGATATCATTCCATAAGCCTAAGTCAACGGGAGAATCTTTTCTAACCATCCATCGTAAGAACATGCAAAGTCTTTTGCAGCTTGATTGAGTGTTTTGGGGAATGATATGTGTTTGTCCTATTTCGTTAAAATAAGAACAAAATGCTTTAATAAGTGTGATTGCTTTGTGATCAGGGGCATGATAGGCTGCAAACTTCTCTAAAGAACCATAGGCGATGAGTAGTTGCTTTAGTCTATATAAAAAGTGATTCATTATATGGTTTGTATATAGCCTGTAAAAACTTTGTTCATTGTCTGGGATATCGTGCTCATAATTTCCTGAAAGAATCCATTGAAAAAGTTTTGTTTTCGAGCAGTCAAGGATATACTGAATCTTAGGGAAAAATAATTCTCGTCTACCATAACTCATACATGATGCAATAAAGGCCATAACTTCTTTGTCGTGTTTCTCTTTGGGGATATGCATGAACAAAGCGGGATCTTTTAAGAGAAAGTCCTTTGTTTCATACTGAAGAGCTGCTTCCTTTAGTATTCTAATGGTCTTATTGTTCATGTATGATTCTGATAGTTTAGAGTTAAGCACTATTATGGTAGTGCTACAATCCATCTCAAAGGATGGATTGTAAAGCTTCAAGCATACCTTTAGTTTGAATGAGATCAAGATATTCTTTAACCATATCGGTTAGTCCTGGTATGGTTTTATTCAAATCTTCATGCCACACATAGTCGAAGGCAAGCACTCCTTCAGCTACCTTTCTCGTGTCTCTTGTGCTCCATAGCTCTTCCAATTTCTCGATGATTTTTGGATCATCCTTAGGGAGGATAGGCGTCCCGTCCAGTCGTTTTCCACCTTTATAATAAGTGATGATGGCTGCTAAACCCATTACAAGCCCTTGTGGAAGTGAGCCTTTCCTTTCCAAATATATTTTGAGTCCAGGTAAATCTCGTGTTTCAAACTTCGGGAAAGCATTAAGCATAATAGAGGTAAGCTGGTGGTCTACAAATGGGTTTTCAAACCTCTCAAGTACATCTGTTGCAAATTTGTTTAGTTCTTCTTCAGATAAATCCAATGTCTGCATGAGTTCATCAAATTGTACCTTGCGGATGTATCTCCCAACTAATGGATGCTCACATGCATCACGTACAATGTTTATGCCACCTAAAAAAGCTACGGGAGAAAGTACGGTGTGTGGTCCATTAAGCAAAGTTACCTTACGCATGTGGTAGGGCTTTTCATTATCTGTAATGAGGACGTGCAAACCGGCTCTGTGTGCAGGAAATTCTTCTTGTAATTGGGCAACAGTCATATTTTCAGCTTTTTCAATTACCCATAAATGGAAATTCTCTGCCTTTACCACAAGATTGTCCTTATAACAAATCTTCTGTTGTATTTCATCAATGTTTTCGCGTGGAAATCCTGGAACAATTCTGTCTACAAGGGTAGCACATACATAGCAATCTGCTGTAAACCATTCCTTAAAACCTTCATAATCACTTCCAAAGTCTTCTTTCCATAGTTCAATATACTGATAAATACATTCTTTTAATCGATGGCCATTAAGGAAGATCAATTCACATGGCATGATAATCATTCCTTTGTCATGAGCACCATTAAAATATTGATAGCGATGGAATAAAAGCTGAACCAATCTACCTGGATAGCTTGATGCTGGTTGATCTGTAAATTTACAAGTCGCATCAAAGGCAATACCTGCTTCGGTGGTATTTGAAATAACAAAACGCATGTCAGGTTGCTCTGATAGTGCCATAAAGGCTTCGAATTGTGTATACGGATTGAGTGCGCGGCTGATAACATCAATACGTGTAGTTGTATCAACAGGTTTTCCTTCCTCTTTGCCTTGAAGATTCACATGGTAAAGACAGTCTTGACCATTCAATCGGTCTATCATACCATGTTCTAAAGGTTGTACAACTACAACCGAAGAGTTGAAGTCTGTTTTTTGATTCATGTTGAAAACAATCCAATCAACAAAGGCGCGTAGAAAATTACCTTCTCCAAACTGGATGATTCTCTCTGGCATTACACTCTTTGGTGCTGTACGACAATTCAGTGATTTTAATTCTTTCATGATTTGTTTTTAGTTTGGTTACATGCTATTTTTGTTTGCAAAGATAATCATTTTGTAAAGAAGTGCATTGGTGTCCAAATAAAAAACAACGTAAAGGTTTACGCTTTATTTCTATCAAAATATAAAATCAACAATAATGTAGATTTTAATAAGAAAATACATTCATAAACATTAAATGCCAGGCTGTTGAATGGCATGGATAAGCTTTTGGGATATTAACTTTATAAAAAATGTTAATGAATTAGGTGTTATTAATATAATTCATATATCTTTGTTTTCAAATGAAACAAATAGTCTTATCTGTGTAAGCGAATAACTTTCAAATTATTCCGAAATGAAACTAATAATGCTATGAGACAAGAAATTGTCTGCCTTAAACAATACTTGGTAAAACCAAATAAAGCGAATGGCTCAAAGATCAGTGGCTGATGAGTAAGCAATGCCTTGTCGAAGGGAGAACAAATCTTCCTAAAATGTCGTCCGCTAAATAGAATATTGTCGGCTAAAGTTAAGAATAAAATATAATAAAACCAAATACAATAACAATCGATTATGTGGAAACTGTTAACCCCACCGGCCTATAAAGCAGAACAGACCGGCCCAGAAGCTGACGCAAGGTACAAGAAACTGCGCTGGCAAGTCTTTTTAGGTATATTCATTGGATATGCTGGATTTTACATTGTTCGCAAGAATTTCTCAATGGCAATCCCTATGCTTGCCAACTTTGGATTTGAGAAAGGTGAACTTGGTATCGTACTTTCTATGAATGCCATCGCCTATGGTTTTTCAAAGTTTATTATGGCAAGCATTTCCGACCGTAGTAATGCACGTACATTCCTTCCATTAGGTTTGATAATGGCTGCAATCTCGATGCTCTTTATGATTGTTCCTATTCAGTGGATAGGTTCCGATCATAAGTCATTTGCAATCCTGTTTATGGCAGCGTTGAACTTCCTTGTGGGTTGGTTCAATGGAATGGGGTGGCCTCCCTGCGGACGTGTAATGACTCACTGGTTCTCTATTAAAGAACGTGGAACCTGGATGTCGTTCTGGAATTGTGCCCATAACGTGGGTGGTGCATTGGTAGGTCCAATGGCCGTTTATGGTGCACTCTGGTTTGGTTCGTGGTTCTATGGTGCCGACGAACAACGTTATTTCCTCATCGGAACTTATGCATTCCCAGCTGCAGTAGCTATCTTGATAGCGCTGATGGCTTATAGTATGATTCGCGATACACCACAATCTTGCGGTTTACCTTCAATTGAAAAGTGGAGTGGCTCGGCTTCAAAGAACTATTCAGAGAAAGCTGAAGAGGTGCTCTCAACCAAGGAAATCTTCAAGATAGTGTTGACTAACAAGTTCCTATGGTATATTGCTTTTGCCAATGCTTTCGTTTATATGGTGCGCTATGGTTGTTTAGACTGGGCACCAACTATTCTTACCGAGCGTGGTATTGATATTAAGAGTGCTGGCTGGGCATACTTTGCTTATGAGATGGCTGCCATTCCTGGAACTATTATTTGTGGTTGGCTTTCAGATAAAGTGTTCCAAGGTCGCCGCGCGCTTCCTACGATTTTGTTCATGATACTCGTGGCTATAGCTATCGTTGTCTATTGGCAGAATATTGATAATGTGAATGTTGTTATAGGCTGTTTGATAGCCATTGGCTTCCTGATTTATGGTCCAGTGATGCTTATTGGTGTACAGGCGCTTGACCTGGCTCCCAAGAATGCAGCTGGAACTGCAGCAGGACTGACCGGTTTCATGGGTTATGTGCTTGGAACTGCATTGTTGGCTAACATTGTTATTGGCTATGTAGCTGAAGCAGCCGGATGGAACTGGACTTTTATCCTTCTGATAATTGCTTGCCTATTCTCTATCCTTTTCATGGGTTTAACCTATCGCGAGGAGCAGTATTTGGCAAAGAAAGCACAAGAAGAAAAGTAAGAGATATTAAAATAAATCATAAACAACTAAAACCAAAAGAAAGATGAAGACTCTTTACAGATTAGGACTCTTGGGGTTAGCAGCCGTATCAGTCCTGTCCTCTTGTTCTGATGAGCAGGAGTTCACCAACGAGAACACAGATGCAAAGCGTATTGCAGTGCAGCAGATTTCTCCAGAGATGGCTAAAGTTCGTGACTATGTGCCTTTGTATGCTTGCATGGCACACCGTGGTTCAACCTATTGGGCTCCAGAAGAGACCGAAGCTGCATGGCGATGGGCACGAAACATGGGCGCAGACTATTTGGAAAGTGACCTCCAGGTAACAAAAGATGGTGTGGTATTGGCCAACCATGATGAAAATCTGAAGCGCACAACGAATATCGAAGATGTATTCTCTGATGAAGTTCCAACTGTACGTAAGGATTTCTATCGTAGTTTCCGTAATGCCGATGGCAGCCAGCATTTCACAGAGGCTGATATCGAGGCACAATATGACCGCGACAAAAAAGATTTCCGTTCAAATTACACCTTGTCTTATTACTATGCCGAGTTGTTGATGCTTGACGCTGGTAAGTGGTTTAATGATGCTACACCAGAACAGGAGCGTGCTTCTTTCGCAGCAAGACACAACGGTAAAGTGGTATATAGTGCCAGTGGTGTGCCTTCTATTCAATATTCAGATGGCTTGTATGTTTCTGCTCTTCAGGATCAGATTAACTATGCTATGGGTAAGATGCTCAACCGCGATGCTAATGGTCGCCGTGTTCTTACCTACAAGATTAAGCCTGAATATCAGAACATGACTTTGGCTGAAATCTACAAGGCTGCAAAGGCTGCAGTAAAAGTTGACGAGCCAAGTGTAGTAGGAAGCAAGGCTGCTAAATACATGGACTTCGTTGAATATAGCTTCGGCGACAAGAACGGTTCTACGGCTTATGTCAATGACCCAGCCGACAATGGCAACCGTCCTGGCATTTATCCAGAGTTTAAGGAGTCATGGTTGAACCCAAAAGACATCGAGATTCGTGTTTATAACATTCTTGATGAATGGGGTTGGAACATTATTACAAAGCCTGAGAGCGCAAGCAGTCCTTTCTATAAGAATGGTAAGGTGAACGTGGGTAACACCAATGGTAAGGTTGTTCTCCAAACCTTCTCTTTTGATGCTTTGCATCGTGCTTATGGTGTGTTTAAGGGTAAGGTGCCAATGTGCTACTTGTTGTGGATTACTAAACCTACCCCTTATGCTACAGATATTGCTTTCGATACACCTTCTGGTTATGCAAGTATTATCAAATATGCACAAGACAATGGTGCACACATCATTGGCCCATCTATCGCCGGTGCTCCAAACAACTATCCTGAAATGAACAAGCCTTGGCAAGCTTATATGATTCGCAAGGCGGGTATGCTTAACCATCCATATTCATTCGATTCTGATGCTCAGATGAAGAGAAACATGGGTTACTATGTAAACTTCTGGGGACAGAACCCAACAGAGTTTGATGATGTTCTCAATGTAACTGTACAGCCTACTGCTTACACAACATTCAAGGAACCAGACACACATCCTGTTTACATGGATGGATATTTCACCAATCGTTCGGAGATTTCTCTCCATTATATGATTGAAAACGGATTCCGTTGCAATGCTAAGCTCGCTAATCCTTTCCATCCCGGACAGCTCTATGATAACTCTCAGGCACCTTCTAAGGTACCTAATGCCGACGCTGTTCTCGATGCTTTAGGCTATTAATCAGGAACAAAATACCATCAAACAATCAAAGTAAGAAACGAATATGAAGAAATATATGTTGATGCCTCTGCTGGCTCTCACTGCATTGTCAGCAAACGCACAGGACTTCGACTCTAAACCGACTGTAACTATCGACAACAAGGCCGAAGACCTTCATTTCACCGTAGGAGCTCGCTTCATGGCTGATGCAGCCTACTATCATACAGACTTCACTCCAATGCAGAGTGGTGCAGCAATTTCAGATGCACGTATCCGTACCTCATTGACCTATCAGAATTGGTATTTCTATGCTGATTTTGGCTTCGGTGGCGGTAAGTTCAGTCAAAAGAACATCTTCTTGCAATATGCTCAGGAAGACAGCAAGGGTGGCCGTCATGCCATCAAAGGTGGTTATTATAACGATGCCGCCGGTTCTATGGCTCGCAACACCTCGTTAGGTAGCTATCACTTCATCTCACGTGCAGGTGCTGCAAATGCCCTCGGTGAAGGTCGTGAGTTGGGTATTACCTACAAATATACCAATGATCACTTCTTGGCTTACCAGGGTGTGTTCACCGAAAATCAATACAACAAGATTGAGGCTGGTTATAATGGTCTTGTATTCTCAGGACGTTATCTCTATCGACCAATCATCGACGAGAATCAAACCTTGGCTATTGGTGGAAACGTTCGCTTCCAGCATGTTGGTGGCGGTGTTACCGAAGACAATGTGTTGAAAAAGACGGTGAAACTCGGTCAGAGCATGGAAACCTTCGTGGATGAAGACGAGCAGTTTGTATCTTGCGAACTTCCTTGGGCTGAAAACGTCTTTGACGCTGGTGCAGAAGTACTCTATCACAACCAGAAGATGTTTGTTCGTGGTGAATATCTTTACAAGCATGTCACCAAGAAACGCGACTCAAAGACTCTCTTTGATGCCAGCAACAACAACATCGATACCTGGGGTACACTTGATGCATGGGTTGCTGCCAATCCATTGCGCTCAAACAATTTCCATGGTGGATATATCGAAGCAGGTTATATGATTTTCGGTAATCCTTATAGCTACGACAAGAACGAAGGTGTGCTTCGTGGTTTGAGTGGTCGTTCATTGGAAATCGTTGGCCGTTTTAACTACACAGGTTTGAACGACATCGTGAAGGGTGAATACTTCTCTGTAGCTCGTAACCAGTATTATCCTGATGGCTACATGGCTGACTGGCCTTACAAATCAACAAGTGTTGGCGGTGGTGCCGTTCGTTCTTATACGCTCGGTTTGAACTACAGCTTCAACAAGTTTGCACAGGTGATGGTTGATTATACTTATCACCATCTGACAAAGGATTTCTTGCCTTACGACAAGAACTTCCATGAGGTTCAGGCTCGTTTGCAGTTCGTATTCTAAAGTTCTATCTCTATAGATTAGCCTCCTCTAAACTTACGTCTTGATGACGAAAGCAGAGTAGAGGCTTTTTCTTAACTCTCTAAAAACTATAGTGCCAGACATTCATTTTGTCTGGCACTTTTTGTTTTCAAGAACACTATCGTTTACATTTGTGAATGTTAATCGTTACAATCTTAAGTAAGTTATTGCGGAAAGGTTTTCGCCAAGCGCGGAAATGCTAAACCATTCGGGAAATGACTTTCGCCAGCCGCGGAAATGCCAAACCATTCGGGAAACGACTTTCGCCGAGCGCGGAAATGCCAAACCTTTTGGGAAATGACTTTCGCCAAGCGCGGAAATGCCAAACCACTTGGGAAATGACTTTCGCCAGCCGCGGAAATGCCAAACCTTTTAAAAAGTGATTTGCGGGAGGCCCGCAAGCTCCAAAACTTTTAAAAAGTGATTTGCGGGAGGCCCGCAAGCTCCAAAACCTTTAAAAAGTGATTTGCGGGAGGCCCGCAAGCATCAAAACTTTTAAAAAGAGGTTTGCGGGAGGCCCGCAAGCACTAAAACTTTAAAAAAGTGGTTTGCGGGAGGCCCGCAAACCTTATATCAGAGGATGATGAAAGATTGTATGATGGAAAGGAGTTGATTAGCTCTTATGAAGCCAGTTCGGCCAATTCTAACCAGCGCATACTCTTTTCGTCTAATTGTGCTTTTAAGATAGGCAGTTGTTTGCTCTTTTCGGTGAGTTCTTCAACAGAAAGATTGCCAGAACACAGCGATTCTTCAATGTTCTTGCATTGTGTTTCAAGTTGTTCGATTTCTTTTTCCAACTGCTCAAACTCCCTTTTTTCCTTGAAACTCATCTTTCGGCGACTCTCATGATGATAGTCTGCCTTGGGTTTAGTTTCTTTGGGTTTGTTTGTTTTCTCCGCCTCTTCTTTTGATTTCAGATGCGACCACTCGCGATATTGCGTATAATTGCCAGGGAAATCGGTGATTTTTCCTTCGCCTTCGAACACTAACAGGTGGTCGATTACCTTATCCATGAAATAGCGGTCGTGGCTCACGATAATCACGCAGCCGGGGAAGTCTTGCAGATATTCTTCCAACACTTGCAGTGTTTGAATATCGAGGTCATTCGTAGGCTCATCCAAGACCAAAAAATTCGGGTTTTTCATTAAGATGGTGCAAAGGTAAAGTTTGCGCCGTTCGCCTCCACTTAGTTTATAAACGTAGTTGTGTTGTTGCTCGGGCGTAAACAAAAAGTATTGCAGAAACTGACTTGCTGTCATGTGACGGCCCCCTCCAAGGTCAATGTATTCAGCAATATCTGTAATCACATCAATAACCTTTTGTTGCTCATCAAACTGCAGTCCCTCTTGTGAGAAATATCCAAAGCGCACGGTTTCTCCGATATCAAATTTGCCACTATCGGGTTTTTCTAAGCCCAAGAGCATTTTGATGAATGTTGATTTTCCCGTACCATTGTTGCCCACAATGCCCATTTTTTCGAAACGTGCGAAGTTATAATAAAAGTCTTTCAGAATGATTTTATCTGGGCTCCATGCCTTGCTGACATACTGGCATTCGAAGATTTTAGAACCAATATACACGTTGTTGGCCTTCAATCGCAATTGGCGTTCTTCGATGCGCTGCTTGGCCTTTGCTTCTAAATCATAGAAGGCATCTTCGCGATAACGTGCTTTGTGGCCTCGCGCCTGTGGCATGCGTCTCATCCAATCTAATTCTTTTCGATAAAGATTGTTTGCACGTGCAATCTCAGCCCTTGCATTGTCGATGCGCTCTTGTCTCTTTTCCAAATAATAGCTGTAATTGCCTCTATAGGTATAGATGGTGTGATTGTCGAGTTCAAGAATGACATTGCACACTCGGTCGAGGAAAAAGCGGTCGTGTGTCACCATGAACAAGGTTTTGTTGCCTCGGTTGAGATAGCCTTCAAGCCACTCAATCATCTCCAAATCCAAATGGTTTGTAGGTTCGTCTAAAATGATAAAATCGGGTTCGGTGATGAGAACGTTGGCCAAGGCAACGCGCTTTTGCTGACCGCCACTAAGCTGCCCCATAGGCTGCTGCAAGTCTGTAATCTTCAGTTGGGTGAGGATTTGTTTCGCTTTGATGATTTTTTCAGGACTTCCTTCGTGGTTGAAGCACGCATCGAGCACGCTTTCTTGCATGTCGAATTGAGGACTTTGCTCAAGATATCCTATGCGAAGGTCGTTGCGATAGATACATTCTCCGCTATCTTTTCCTTCTTTGCCAGTGAGAATAGAAAGCAAGGTTGATTTTCCCGTGCCATTCTGTGCCACAAGTCCGACCTTTTGTCCCTCGGCAATGGAGAACGAAATATTTTCAAAGAGAACTTGTGCGCCAAAATGTTTCGTTAGTCCTTGAACGTCTAAATAGGGTGTTTGTGCCATTATAACGTTTTATTTATTTCGTCAATATAATCAAGAAGCTCGTCACGTCCAAGTTTCTTTTCAGATGAAGTGATGAAGTAGGGGGGCAGAGTTTCCCATCTATCTTTCAGCTGATTCATCCACTTTTGGGCATTTTGTTTAGCCTTTCCAGCTCCTAATTTGTCGGCCTTCGTGAACACAATCGTAAACGGAACATTGCTTTCGCCAAGCCAATCAATAAATTCGCGGTCAATCTTTTGCTGTTCATGGCGTATGTCAATGAGGACAAAGACATTGACCATTTGCTTGCGCTGTAAGATATATGATGTAATCATTTGCTCTAACTTCTGCTGAACAGTCTTTGAACGTTTGGCAAAACCATAGCCGGGAAGGTCTACCAAATACCATTCATTGTTGATGATAAAATGATTGATTAGAAGTGTTTTCCCTGGAGTTGCCGAAGTCTTTGCCAATCCTTTATGGTTGCAAAGCATATTGATTAAGCTTGATTTTCCAACGTTAGAACGGCCGATAAAAGCATATTCCGGCTTGTCATCCTTGGGACACATACTAACTGTTGGCGCTGAAATAACAAATTCCGACTTTTTGATTTCCATATAATATATATTTTTTATTTGCAAAGATAACAAAAAATATTATCTTTGCAGTAAAAGAATGACAATATGAAACTAATCAGTTGGGGTTTTATTGGTTGTGGAGAAGTGACGGAAAAGAAGTCTGGTCCAGCTTTCAATGAAGTCGAAGGCTCTCATGTTGAAGCCGTGATGAGTCGTAGTGAGACCAAAGCCCGTTCGTATGCAGAACGTCATCATATTCGTAAATGGTATACAGATGCACAGGAGTTGATAGACGATCCTGACGTTAATGCTATATATATTGCGACACCTCCGTCAAGCCATGCTACGTTTGCCATTATGGCAATGAAAGCAGGGAAGCCTGTTTATGTTGAGAAACCCTTGGCTGCAAGTTATGAAGATTGTGCTCGAATCAATCGTATTAGCGAGCAAACAGGTGTGCCATGTTTTGTCGCTTACTATCGCAGATACTTGCCTTATTTTCAGGAAGTGCATAGAATATTGAATCAAAATTTGATTGGCAATGTGACAAATGTTCAGATTAGATTCTCTGTTCCTCCTCGCGATCTTGATTATAAAAGCACTGAAAACCTTCCTTGGCGTTTGCAACCGGATATTGCGGGCGGTGGATATTTCTATGATCTTGCTCCACATCAGTTGGATATTCTGCAAGAATTATTTGGGGTTATCACTCGGGCACATGGCTATTGTGCTAATCGTGCACATCTGTATAAGGCTGAAGATACTATCAGTGCGTGTTTTCTTTTTGAGAATGGACTACCTGGAAGTGCTTCATGGTGCTTCGTTGGACATCAAAGTGCAAAAGAAGATTGCATAGAAATCATTGGCGAAAAGGGTTCGCTTTCATTCTCAGTGTTCAACTATGACCCTATACGTCTCGTGACAAGTGAGGGAACTGAGAATATTGTTGTGCCTAATCCACCCTATGTTCAGTTGCCAATTATAAAATCAGTGATAGAAGATTTACAGGGATTTGGACTTTGTACATGTACGTCGGTCAGTGCGACTCCTGTGAATTGGGTTATGGATCGTATTCTGGGTAAATTCTGATAATCCGATGAGAAATAGGAAAATCTTTGGTATAGTCATCTTTGTCGGACTATCAATGCATGTTAACGCTGATGAACAACATAAGAAAAACTCTTTCTTTAATAAACTTTATAATATAGCGAAAGAGTTTACTCGTGTTGACTCGAACTATATAGAAGCACAAAAATACAATTATGCGGCCATGCTTCAAAATACCAATACTTACGAGATGTATCGCATATCGAATAGTAAACATCAAACAGTAGACTTAGCTCCAGATCCCAGTTATAAGGTAGGACCATATTTCGGATGGCGATGGATCTTTTTAGGTTATACCTTAGATGTTACGCACTTGTCAAGTAAAAACAAGCGAAAAGGAATTGATCTAAGCCTATATAGTAATCAGTTGGGTATTGATTTATTCTATCGCACAACAGGAACCGACTACCATATTCGCAGGATAAATCTCAATGATGACCAGAAAATAGATGTCAGTCCATTGAAGGGAGTTAACTTTTCAGGTTTGCATGCAGAGATTCGTGGCTTCAATTTATATTATATTACGAATCATAAAAAGTTCTCATATCCGGCAGCTTTCAGTCAAAGTACATGTCAAATAAAGAGTGCAGGTTCACCGATTCTTGGTATAGGATATACACATCAGAAACTTTCTATGGATTGGAATGCATTCTGTGATGTTGTAACAGACCACATCGGGCCAGTCGCAGGACTTAATAAAGCCGAACTTGATAGCGCAGGCTTATCCGTCAGCCGTGTTAAATATGACAACTATTCAGTTATGGGAGGCTATGGATATAATTGGGTCTTTGCTCGACATTGGTTGTTTGATGCTTCTTTATCGGCTTCTTTGGCCTATTTACATACAATCAGTGAAGCCGAGAAACAGCAGAACTTCTTCCGTCTTAATAAGTTTACTATTGATGGAATTGTACGATTAGGAATAGTTTATAATAACTCAAAATGGTTTGCTGGAGCAAGCTCTATCTTCCATACGTATAACTATCATGAAAAAGAATTTTCGACGAATAGTGTCTTTGGAAGTGTAAATTTCTATGTAGGTTTCAATTTTGGAAAGAAGAAATAGAAACTATTTCTCTTTCCCAACCCTGATGATTCGTATACCTGTCTGCATCGGATGCTTTGCCATGTAGGTGCGAAGTAACATCGGCTCTTCCACAACCTTGTGTCTAACTTGGCTTGCATTGAGCATGTGTAACCCATCTTTATGCCATACTGCAATGCCTATATGACTTGTATCTAATCCTTTTTTCGAAGTAATAATGGCGATGATATCACCATCTTTGATAGCATTTCGGCATTGTATGGTATTTGTAATCATATCCTTTGGAATGTAGTTGAACTGTTTGCCAGTTAAGCTTTGTTCCATTTTTCTAATCTCTTTAACCCATTCGGGGTGAGCCTTGAGCATAGGATAGTTCTCAACATGACTACTCATATAGTCTGTTTTTACAGTTTGTATCTTTGTGAAAGGCGCTTTCTTCGACTTCATTTCATAAACAAACCCAAGTTTATTGTTGTTGCTAATCCAGTGCGTAAAGTAGTGTAATCTCGTGGGATAACCTACTTTTCCATCTTCATACCTAAGCATTCGGAGGTAATAACAAAAGTCTAAGAAGGTGGGTTGCTTCTTGTTTTCTGTACATAGTGTTAATGCAAGCACATTTTCTACATAGGTTGTACAATCCAATTGATGCAGATTGACAATCAATTGTTCTTCTTTATTGACTTCTAATGTTTGTGCTACATAAGGGATTCCTATTAGTTGACGCGCATAAAAGAGGATAAGATTTTTGTCTTTTGCAAGTTTTTTCCCCTTATTTAGTAGTTGCATTACTTTAATGCTGTCTGATTTTGTATATTTGATAGCAGCATACGATGGCATTGTAATGATGATAAGTAATGCCAATAAGATTTTCTTCATTTTTATATTTTATGTCTAAATCCTTATAATTTGTTTTACCCCTTTTACCGTTTTCAGTTTCTTGATGAGTTGATTCAGCTTACTATTGTCTTCAATCATCAACACCACATTACCACTAAAAAGTCCATCGTGCGAATCAATATTAATAGAACGCATCGTAAGCTTATCCTCTTTAGAGATAATGTTCGTGATATTGCTTACAATTCCAATATCATCATTGCCAATAATTCGAAGTGTAATGGCATATTGACTCGTTCCTTTTCCACTCCATTTTGCCTTTACTATGCGATAGCCAAAGCGTTTCCTAAGTTCTGGAGCATTAGGACAATTATTGCGATGGATAGTGATACCGCCATTAACCGTAACGAAACCAAAAACATCATCACCATAAATTGGATGACAACATTGTGCTAATTTGTAATCGATTCCTTTCAGATTACGGTCTATAACAAGCACGTCATCGTTCTTATATGCAAACTTTTCGTTGGGATTTTCATATTCAAAGTTCTCTGCACTCTCTGCTTGTCTTGTCCCATTATCGTGGTCTCTAAGTTCCAAGTAGCGTTCAATGACTGTATTTGCATCAAGCTTTTCATCAGCAATATCTTTATAGAAGTCAGATGTTTCTTTATATCCCATCTTCTTGATGACATGGGACATCATACTTTCTTCTATTTCAATTTTTTTATTTTTGAATCGTCTTTCTAAGAGTTCTTTTGCATACAATCCGTCTTTGGCTTGTGTTTCTTTCAATGCAAGCCTTATCTTTGCTTTTGCTTTTGAACTTTTTACAATGTTAAGCCAATCTCGTTTGGGCTTTTGGCTGCTTTGCGTTTGTATTTCAACTGTATCGCCTGAATGCAGCTTTTCTCTGAAACCAACAGCCTTACCATTGATTTTTCCTCCCGTACAAGTGTTTCCTATGTTCGAATGTATATGGTAAGCAAAGTCCAAAATTGTAGCACCCTTTGGGAATTTCAGTAAGTCTCCCTTCGGTGTGAATACATAAACTTCATCTTCATAGAGGTCCATTTTGAACTGATCCATAAGTTGGAGGTCATCATTATTCTCTAAAGCAGATCGTATATTGGCTAACCATTCATCGATTCCCCCTTCACTTTTAATGCCTTTATAACGCCAGTGAGCTGCCAAACCATGTTCTGCAATCTCGTCCATGCGTTCTGTTCTGATTTGCACTTCTACCCATTTGTTCTCTGGACCAAGTACTGTGATGTGTAAACTCTCATATCCATTGCTCTTAGGAACGCTCAACCAATCGCGCAATCGCTTGGGATTAGGTTGATACATATCTGTAATGATAGAGTAGGCTTGCCAACATTGCATCTTTTCTTTCTCCAAAGGAGCATCAATAATGATTCGAATGGCAAAGAGATCATATATTCCTTCGAACTTACATTTCTGTTTTTTCATCTTCTGCCAGATGGAATGTATGCTTTTCGTTCGGCCTTTCATGTGGAATTTTAGACCAGCCGATGCAAGCTGTTTCTCAATTGGTTCAATGAAACGTTTAATGTAAGCATCGCGTGAAGACTTAGTAGCGTTTAGAGAATCCTTTATCATATAGTATACATCATGCTCAAGATACTTTAAGCTAAGGTCCTCTAATTCACTCTTAAGTTTATACAAACCAAGTTTATGAGCGAGTGGAGCATAGAGATAGTTTGCCTCTTCACTCACTTCTTTTTGCGCGTCTTTTGCCTGCGTGTCACGTATCTGACGCATGAGATTAACTCTGTCTGCAATCATGATAAGTATTACACGCATGTCTTCAGAGAATGAAATCAGTAGGTTTCTAAAGTTTTCACTCTCAATAACGGGATTCTTCTTGTATAGATTATGAATTTTAACTAAGCCAAGAACGATTCGGGCAACTCCTTCACCAAACTTACTTTTTATGTTGTCTATGGTCAAATGACCATTTAAGATAAGTGGAAAAAGCATGGTGGCAAGTACACCTTCTCGTTTTAATCCAATCTCATCAACTGCAATTTGAGCCGTACGAAGTGCCTGCAATATTGGATTTAATCCGAAGATATCGCGTTGTACATGCCCTTCATCAATAGCTGTTATCAGCTGTTCTCGTAGTTGTTGTTCGTCATCTTCCTTTAAGGAGGTGCCTATAATTTGCCGAAGATGAAAGAGTATCTCCTTTGTTTCTTCAAGTTCCGGCTTAGTAAATTCAAATTTATCCATATTTATTGATGTTGTTGCCTCAAAAGATCATTCACCGTTTTTACGGGATTAAATGTTTCAAGAGGCACTTCTACAAAAATGGTATTCCAATTACTCATCGCACCATTCCACAGGCCTGGTAACTCTTGTGCTTTTAGTTCGCGCCCGTCTTTACTTTTGTTTGTGACAAATCCTGTAGAATGGTCAACATAATTAGGTAGAGTAAAAGAATTACCTTGGTAGTCTTTAATCGCACAAACCAAATCAACGGGATTGAAATGTGTACCATTTCTAAACATCTCTACATAGGCTTTGTTGCTCTTGTCTATTTGACTACTCTCCAAGATTTGCGGACTTATTGTTCCATCTTCATTGTATGTTAGGAATGGACCTCCTCCTGGTTCGCCTATATTCTTTACGACTCCACAAACTCGTATGGGACGATTTAGTTTTTCTTTAAGATATTCTTTTAAATCATTATCATTCAGTTTATTGATATCTTTCTTGTGGCAGCATAATACTGTTTGTACGAATTGCTTAATTTCTTCCAGCTTTTCGTGATTGCAATCTTTGACTTCTAATTGTTTAATATAATCGAAAACCTTTTGTTGTGTATCAACTAATATTCCAGCAAGTAGCTGTTTATAGGTAACCGTTGAGGATTTAAGTCTGTCGGGAACAACGTTGTCGATATTTTTGATGAATACAATGTCTGCGTCAATTTCATTGAGATTTTCAATCAATGCACCATGGCCTGCAGGGCGGAATAGCAAACTTCCATCTGCATTTCGGAAAGGAGTATTATCTGGATTGACAGCAATTGTATCAGTACTTGGCTTTTGTTCTGAAAAACTAATATGATATGTTACACCAAATTGCTTGGCTAAATGGTCTGCTTTTTCTTTAACTTTAGTCTTGAATAATTCTAAATGGTCATGACTAACGGTGAAATGAATGTTTGCTTCACCATTACAATCAGCGTAAAGTGCAGCCTCTACCAAATGTTCTTCCATCGGTGTACGAGGGCCATCAACATAGTTGTGAAACAAAAGTAAGCCTTTGGGCAGGTTACCATAGTTCAGTCCGTTGCTTTGTAATAACTGACTTACGATATCTTTATATCTATTTTCAGCAAGCAAAGTAGGGATATCTTTCTTTAGATACTGCAGACAAGCTTCGTTTAGTGCGTCATAGAAGGCAAACTTCTTTAATCCTTCAAAGAATGTTTTCTCAAATTCTGTTGTTGGAACCTCATAAGAAGCCGAAAGAAATGCAAACAAATCTTTGAACATTCTGCTTGCCGCACCGCTTGCGGGGACAAATTTTACTATCTTATGGGATTGTTTTTTATATTCTTCCCAAAGCTTAATATAGTTGGCTTGCACTTCGTTTGATGGTGCGATAATCCCATTTCCTACTGCAGCAGCAGCTTCAAGATGCAAAAAAGGAAAGCCCTTTGCAAAATGATTTAATTGTACTTCAATCTGTTGTTCACTGATTCCGTGTGATGCTATTTGCTTGAAATCTTGCTCTGTTAGTGCCATATTTCTTTCGATTAGATTAAAATTTTCGTTATACAACGACAAATTTACAATAATTTTCTGTTATTTTCTATAAAACAAAATGAAATCTATATTAAATTAATCTATTTCTCTTTGTTTGATGTTTCTTTTTCAATATATCTTTAATCTATATCTTCTTCTGACCTGAAACATTATATACAGATGTTCATAGATAGAGATTTTATTTAATGAACCAGTATAATATGTTTAACCAAGCCATTCAACTCCTCTTATCAGGTTATTTGTTATGAATTTCAAAATGTATCATTTTACGTTCCCATCTGCGTCATATTGCGCTCTAAAATCAATGATATTACAGCCTAATATGGCTTGTTTTGCAACTTGTTTTTGCATGTCTTTTTATATGAGGAGGTATATTCCTTGTGTTTCTTGCAGTTTTTAAAGCTGTTTTTTTGTTGCTAATACTCACAAAGATGCATATTTGAAATAATGTGATGGCTTAATAATGCCATTTTGTTGTGTAATAAATAATCATATAGTAGGTGATAAAACATTATTTGTTTTCTTAAAAATAAAATAAAAAAACATCAGTTATTTGCATTCTAAAAAATAATTGTTAACTTTGCCTTTCGAAATACCAAACGTTGTATAGACAAATATTCTTAGGAATAATATAAAAAGGTTATCTTTTAATTATGGCAAAGATTAAAACAATAGGTATCTTAACATCGGGCGGAGATGCACCGGGTATGAATGCTGCAATACGTGCGGTTACACGTGCAGGCATTTATAATGGTTTCAACATAAAGGCAATCTATCGTGGATATGATGGTCTTATTAATGGCGAAATCGTTGATTTCACGACAGAAAACGTTAGTGGTATCATCAATCAGGGGGGCACAATGCTGAAAACTGCGCGTTCTTCGGAGTTCAAAACTCCTGAGGGTCAGCAGAAGGCCTATGATAATATTGCCAAACATGGCATTGATGCTTTGGTGGTCATCGGTGGTAATGGTTCGCTGACGGGTGCGATGAAGTTTGCTCAAGAGTTTGATATCTGTTGCATAGGTTTGCCTGGAACAATTGATAATGATCTTTATGGAACGGATAGTACGATAGGATATGACACAACAATGAACACGATTGTTGAGTGTGTTGACCGCATACGAGACACTGCACAGAGTCATGAACGAATCTTCTTTGTTGAAGTTATGGGACGTGATGCAGGCTTTTTGGCACAGAATTCTGCCATAGCTTCAGGTGCAGAAGCAGCCATTATACCAGAGGATAGCACTGATGTTGACCAGTTGGCACAATTCATGGAGCGTGGAATTCGCAAGAGTAAACGTAGCTGTATTGTTATCGTTAGCGAGAGTCCTAAATGCGGAGCAATCTATTATGCAGACCGAGTAAAGAAGGAATTTCCTCAATTTGATGTTCGCATCTCAATTTTAGGACACCTCCAAAGAGGTGGTCGTCCTACGGCGCGTGACCGCATATTAGCAAGTTGTACGGGTGTAGGGGCAATAGAAGCTATTATGCAAGGACAACGTAATATTATGGTAGGAGTGCGTAATAATGAAGTGGTTTATGTACCTTTAAGTGAGGCTATCCGAAGTGATAAACCTTTTGATAGAAACTTAATTAAAGTACTTAACGAGCTAAGTATATAGTTCTAAAAAGGTATAAAAAAACGAGTTGTATCAATTAAAAAGTTAGAATTCCTTTGCATTTTAGTTATAATATTGGTACTTTTGCTCAATAATATATTAATAGAATCAAAATATTAAAAAATAAAAGCTTATGTCACAGATTATAGGACATATCTCTCAGATCATCGGTCCGGTTATTGATGTGTACTTTGATACACAAGGTCAGGATACCGAAAAGGTGCTACCAAAAATTTATGAGGCACTAAAGTTGAAGCGTGCTGATGGTAGTGACTTGGTCATAGAAGTCCAACAACACATTGGTGAGGATACCGTTAGATGCGTTGCTATGGATAATACGGATGGTCTTAGACGCGGATTGGAAGTTGTTCGTACGGGAAGTCCTATCACAATGCCTGCCGGAGAACAAATCAAAGGACGTATGATGAACGTCATTGGTAAACCAATTGACGGCATGGCTGAACTCAATATGGAGGGTGCTTATCCTATTCATAGACCTGCACCAACCTTTGATCAACTCTCTACGCATAAAGAAATGTTGGCTACTGGTATTAAAGTCATCGATTTGTTAGAGCCATACATGAAAGGTGGAAAGATTGGTCTGTTCGGTGGAGCCGGTGTGGGAAAGACGGTTCTCATTATGGAGCTAATTAACAATATTGCCAAAGGACATAATGGTTATTCTGTATTTGCTGGAGTAGGAGAGCGTACGCGTGAAGGAAATGATTTACTTCGAGATATGCTTGATAGTGGTGTTATCAAGTATGGTGATGCATTCAAAAAGGCGATGGAAGAAGGACGATGGGATTTGTCATTAGTGGATAAGAAGGAATTGTCTGAAAGTCAGGCTACCCTTGTTTATGGACAGATGAATGAACCACCTGGGGCACGTGCATCTGTAGCATTGTCTGGACTTACTGTTGCAGAGGAATTCCGTGATCATGGAGGAAAAGATGGAGAGTCTGCTGATATCATGTTCTTTATCGATAATATCTTCCGATTCACTCAAGCTGGTTCAGAAGTTTCAGCTTTATTAGGTCGTATGCCTTCAGCTGTAGGTTATCAACCAACATTGGCCAGTGAGATGGGAGCCATGCAAGAGCGAATTACCTCAACGAAAAATGGTTCTATTACTTCTGTTCAGGCTGTTTATGTACCAGCTGATGACTTGACTGACCCTGCACCGGCAACGACTTTCTCTCACTTGGACGCTACGACTGAGCTCTCAAGAAAGATTGCCGAGTTGGGTATTTACCCAGCAGTAGATCCTTTAGGTAGTACATCTCGAATCCTTGATCCATTGATTGTTGGTAAAGAGCATTATAATTGTGCTCAAAGAGTAAAGCAATTGCTTCAACGATATAATGAGCTTCAAGATATCATTGCTATTTTAGGTATGGATGAATTGTCTGATGAAGATAAGTTAACTGTAAATCGCGCTCGTCGTGTTCAACGTTTCTTGTCTCAGCCATTCACGGTTGCAGAGCAGTTCACTGGCTTAAAGGGTGTTATGGTTCCTATTGAAGAAACGATAAAAGGTTTCAATGCCATACTGGATGGCGAGGTAGATGATCTTCCGGAACAAGCCTTTATTAACGTTGGAACGATAGACGATGTAAGAGAGAAGGCAAAGCGTCTGTTAGAGGCAGCTAAGGCATAATTATTCAAAAGTAAAGAGTTAGTTTTATTATTCAACTTAAAGCTTAAATAGCTATGCTAAATTTGCGTATTGTTTCTCCCGAAAAAGTAGTCTATGATGGTAGGGTATTACGGGTCGTTGTGCCAGGAACATTAGGGGAATTTGAAATATTGGAGAATCATGCTCCTATTATATCTTCCTTGGAAAAAGGGCTTGTAACCTATCAACCTTATGAAGGTAAGAATGAAATACTTGACATTCTCGGTGGTTTTGTAGAAGTACAAAAGAACGAGATTCGTATGTGTGTTGAACTATAGAGAAGTAAATGGCAATTCAAACAAATCGTAAATCGGCAAGCAAGAGATACATTCTTCAAGCATTGCAAATAGTATTTGCATTGTTCTTGATGGAATTATTGGCTGTACAATTATTAAAAATAAGGTTGCAGTTAACTCCGATGCTTGTGAGTTTTGGCTTTGCTTTGTTGGTTGAAATTTGCGATGCATTGATATGGAAACGCCTTGAAAGCAAGGAGGATGAAACGAAAGCTTCTTTCTTTATGGCTGTATCGGGATTTCGTTTTCTATTAGCTTGTTTAGTGTTATTCATTTATTATATGAGCACTACTCATGAGGGAATGGTAACATTCGTTGTAATGTTTGCTCCATATTATTTAGCTTTACTTGTTCATCATTCGCTTTTTTTCTCACGTTATCGTGTTAATAAGGAGACTCATCGTTAATGACAATTGATTAAAAAGATGAAACAAAGAAAATCATTACTTCTTCTCTTAATGATGGTTTGGTTGCCATTACAGCTGTTTGCAAGTCATGGCACAGAGGAAGGTAAATTAAATATTTCCGAAATAGTGCTTGGTCACCTCTCTGATGACTATGAATGGCACATAGCTTCTTACGAAGGAAAGTCGATAAGTATACCGCTTCCAATTATTGTCAGAAGTTCATCTACAGGGCAATGGACATTTTGTTTGCCAGAGGATTTACCTTCAAATTATTTCTTTGATGAGGCACATCATGGCAAGATTTACGAGAAGTTACCTGACGGAAGCACAATACGTCCTCTTGATTTGAGTATTACAAAGACTGTAGCTCAAATCTGGATAGTTGTCATTGTACTGATACTTGTCTTTTCATGTTGTTCTCGTTGGTATCGTCATCACGATTCAAAAAGTGAGGCTCCACGTGGTTTTGTTGGTGCAATGGAAATGATAGTGATGACCATTAATGACGATGTTGTAAAGTCTTCGATAGGAGAAAAGCATTATAAACCTTATGCTCCTTTCTTATTAACGATATTTTTTTTCATCCTAACTGCAAACTTAATAGGATTGATTCCAATATTCCCTGGTGGAGCAAATGTAACAGGTAACATTAACATAACATTATTCTTGGCCATTTGTTCAATGATAGTCATTAATCTTTTTGCTAATAAAGAATATTGGAAAGATATCTTTTGGCCTCATGTTCCAGTATTGCTGAAAGCACCGATTCCATTGATGCCAGTCATAGAACTGTTTGGAGTTTTCACGAAACCTTTTGCTCTAATGATTCGTCTTTTTGCCAATATGATGGCTGGACACGCTGTAATCTTGAGCTTTACTTGTGTGATATTCCTTGGCTGGTCTATGGGAGTAGGTTTTGGTATTGGTCTGAATATATTCAGTGTACTGATGCTTATCTTCATGAATTTCCTTGAGTTGTTAGTAGCTTTTGTACAGGCCTACGTGTTCACGCTATTAAGTGCTGTGTTCATTGGTATGGCGCATAAGGAAGAAGAAGTAGAATAAGAAAGAAAATAAAAATCAGTTTAAGAAATAAGAATAAAATATTAATAACAAAAAACATTAGAATTATGATGATTTCAACTTTATTGGCTGCTACTGGTCTGGCTCAGCTGGGCTGCGGTCTTGGTGCAGGTATTGCAACAATTGGTGCAGGTTTGGGTATTGGTAAGATTGGCGGTAGTGCTATGGATGCAATTGCTCGTCAACCAGAGGCATCAGGTAAGATCATGACAAATATGATTTTGACATCAGCATTTGTTGAGGGTTGTGCATTGTTTGCTATTGCAGCTTGTGCATTTATTATTAAATAAGAAATAGAAATCGATTCGAATGGAGAATTTGCCATCAATATTGACGCCTGATTTGGGTCTTCTTATTTGGATGCTCGCAGCGTTCTTGGTGGTCTTTTTCTTTCTTGCTCGCTTTGGCTTTCCCGTCATCATCAAGATGGTGGATGAGAGAAAACGATACATTGACGATAGCTTAAGCAAGGCCCATGAGGCTGCAGAGCGTTTGCTAAACATCAAGCAAGAAGGTGAAGCCCTTATACAAGAAGCCCGAGAACAACAGGCTAAGATAATGAAGGATGCGGCTACAACCCGTGATGCCATTATCGAGCAGGCACAGGAAAAGGCTCGCGATGAGGGCGCACGAATCATCTCTGAAGCAAAAAAGCAGATAGAGGTGGAGAAACAAAGTGCTATTCGCGATATTCGTTCACAGGTGGCTGAACTCAGTATTCAAGTAGCTGAAAAGATCCTTCGAGAGAAGTTGTCAACAGACAAGTCACAAATGGAAATGATAGATAGGCTGTTAGATAACGTTTCTAAAAAAGAAAGTAAAGATTAAAAATTGTAGTTTATGGATTTAGGTGTTATATCTGTTCGATATGCCCGGGCTCTTTTGAAAGGTGCTCTTGCAGAAAAGCAAGAAGATGAGCTATATAAAGAAATGCAAATTCTTTATAAAAGCTATCTTGAGGTACCCGAATTGAGAACTACTATTGATAACCCTATGCTTGCGAAAGAAAAAAAACAGAAGGTTCTTGAAATCGCTTGTGGTGATGATATTACTAATCTCACAAAGCGTTTTATTGATCTTGTGTTAAAGAAGGATAGGGAATTTGCACTGCAATTCATGGCTGCATCTTATATTACGCTTTACAGAAAGTTTAAGAATATCACTCGTGGTAAATTGATCACAGCGGCAGATGTCAGTCTTGAAACTGTTGAAAAGATGAAGCGAATGGTTGAAAACAGAACTCGAGGAACTGTAGAATTCAATACAGAAGTCGACAAAGAACTCATTGGAGGGTTTGTTCTTGAATACGATGACTATCGTATGAATGCCAGCGTTAAGAGTAAACTTCGTCGTATTCTATCAGATCTTAAGAAATAATAATTCAGTTTAATAGAAAGAAAAGATGTCAGATAAAATTAAACCAAGTGAGGTCTCTGAAGTACTTCTCAAAGAGTTGGAGGGCATCAACAGCGGAGAGCAGTTCGACGAAATAGGTACAGTACTTACTGTTGCAGATGGCGTTGCACGTGTTTATGGACTTCGTAATGTTGAAGCCAGTGAACTTCTTGAGTTTGAAAATGGTACAATGGCCATTGTAATGAACTTGGAAGAAGACAATATCGGATGTATACTCTTAGGTCCAACGTCTGGAATTAAGGAGGGAGAGACTGTAAAGCGTACACATCGTATTGCTTCTATTATGGTCAATGACAATTTCCTTGGGCGTGTTGTCAATCCTCTTGGCCAGGCCATTGATGGTCTTGGCGATATTGATTTGACGGATGCCTTTGAGATGCCATTGGACCGTAAGGCGCCAGGTGTTATCTATAGACAACCTGTAAAGGAACCTTTACAGACTGGTTTGAAAGCCGTTGACTCTATGATTCCAATTGGTAGAGGACAACGTGAGCTTATTATTGGCGACCGACAGACCGGAAAGACTGCAATTGCTATAGATACAATTCTAAACCAGAAGAGTTTCTATGATGCAGGGAAACCTGTTTATTGTATTTATGTTGCTATTGGGCAGAAGGCGTCAACTGTTGCTACACTTGTGCAAACGCTAAAGGATCGTGGTGCTTTACCTTATACAATTATTGTTAGTGCGACGGCGGCTGATCCTGCAGCCATGCAATATTATGCTCCTTTTGCCGGTGCTGCTATTGGTGAATATTTCCGTGATCGCGGACTCAGTGCGCTTGTTGTATATGATGATTTGTCAAAGCAGGCTGTTGCATATCGTGAGGTTTCTTTGATTCTTCGTCGTCCTTCAGGTCGTGAAGCCTATCCTGGTGATGTGTTCTATCTTCACTCTCGTTTATTGGAACGTGCTGCGCGCATTAACAATCAGCAAGAGATAGCAGAACAAATGAATGATCTTCCTGAGAGCATGAAAGGACATGTTCGTGGTGGCGGCTCATTAACAGCTTTACCAATTGTTGAGACTCAGGCCGGAGACGTATCTGCTTATATTCCTACAAACGTTATTTCTATCACTGACGGACAGATATATTTGGAGACAAACTTATTTAATCAAGGATTCCGTCCGGCCATTAACGTGGGTATCTCTGTGTCTCGTGTGGGTGGTTCTGCACAGATAAAGAGTATGAAAAAGGTTGCAGGTACATTAAAACTTGATATGGCTCAATATCGTGAATTGGAAGCTTTCTCAAAGTTCTCCAGTGATATGGATGCCGTAACAGCTATGACTCTGGATCGTGGCCGCAAGAATAATCAGTTGCTTATTCAACCACAATACAGTCCAATGCCTGTTGGAGAGCAGATTGCAATCCTTTATTGTGGAGTACATGGATTATTGCACGATGTTCCGGTTGAGCAGGTTCGTGATTGTCAAGACCAGTTCTTGGATGCAATGCGTTCTTCACACCGTGATGTCATCAGTAGCTTGGCAGATGGTCAATTGACTGATGAGGATATAAAAGCGATTGAAGAAACTATGGCAAGTATAGCTGGCCAATACAAAAAGTAATCATTAAACACGCATTGAGATGCCTTCATTAAAGGAAATAAAGACACGCATAGCTTCTGTCAGTAACACGCGTAAGATTACAAGTGCCATGAAGATGGTGGCATCAAGTAAACTTCATCATGCGCAAACTGCCATTCAGAATATGTTGCCTTATGAGACTTTATTAGAGCATGTTATGAAGTCTTTTCTCGTTACAATTCCTGAAGTTCAGAATGAATTTGAGGCAATACGTGATGTGAAAAGGGTAGCACTTGTAGTTTTTACCAGTAATAGCTCATTGTGTGGTGGCTTCAATAACAATATTCTTAAGATGTTTCAACAGGCTGTTGATAATTATAAGGTCCAGGGGATTGACGATATTCTTGTCTATCCAATCGGTCGAAAGATTGAAGACTATTGTGTGAAGCGAGGAATAAAGATTGCTGGGAGTTTTCTTGAATTGGCTGAAAAGCCTAAAGCCTCTGATTGTGCAGACATTTCAAAAGAGCTTCAATCGAAGTTTCTTGCGCACGAAATTGACAAAGTAGAGTTGATTTACCATCATTTCAAATCTGCTGGAAGTCAGATTCTAACGCGTAAGATGTTCCTGCCGATAGACTTGTCTACGGAAAAGATTGGCCTCGAAAATGATCGCGATTTGTCAAGCAATGTTGCTACGGCAAAGGCACAAGAATATCTCAGAAAGCGTAAAGAAGCTAAGGAAGCCAAGGAAAAGGCCGAATCAAAAGCACTGAATGATAATTTCATTGTAGAGCCGAGTCTTGACGCTGTGCTTGAAACGTTGATTCCAAAAGAACTCAATCTTCAAGTGTTTACTGCTTTGCTCGATAGTAATGCCAGTGAGCATGCTGCACGAATGGTTGCGATGCAGACGGCTACGGATAATGCAAATGAACTACTTCGTATGCTCAGTTTGCAATATAACAAGAGTCGTCAGCAGGCCATCACAAACGAATTGCTTGATATTGTTGGAGGAACAGTCAATAATTGATAGTTCTCTCTTTAATTTAATCATAATAAAAAGGATATTGTATCAAGACAATATCCTTTTTGTTTTATATTCATACAATCTTTTAACTTGTTAGAATATTCCTTTCAGTGCGATTCACATTGTGTGGCGATATTGCTACAAACAGGCATTAATTGCATATAAAACCATGGGGTTTGAATTTTATTTCTTTAATTTTTTGGTCAATTCGAAATAATATTCTACCTTTGCGCCAGTTTCTAAACAAATAAGGAGTTGAGATTAACAGAGAATCATATCGTTTTGCGGCAATCTAATGCTCGTTTGGAGCATGGATTTATGGCTCAAAAAAAGAGTGACTTTTTTGCAAAAAAGTCATCAAATTATTTGGTAGTTCCAAATAATTTGCTACTCTCTCTCTCTCTCTCTCTCTCTCTC
>NZ_AWGW01000017.1:0-115919 GCF_000477535.1 Segatella salivae F0493 | reverse complement strand
GGGAGAATATGCATCAAATCATCCTGTAAAATGATGCAAATCACATTGGGAAATAGCTGAAAACGGCTGGTGGTTTCTATAATTTCTATGACTAACAAGAACTTAGCTCTTTTAAAAACTGAAATGGTGCATCATTTATAATGCACCATTCACAACAATGATTAGACTTTATTTGTATCGGAAATAAAGTCAAAACACGACATAAAATCTACTTAAACATGCCCCTTTTCAGGGAAGTTGAAGGAGATTTCTCCCTTTAATTAGCCTCTTCTTCCCCTATTTTCTTCGGTCCACGCACTTTATCTTTCATCGTCAACCCCTGTTTAATTTCAATATGAATGCCGTCACTCATCCCCGTAACCACGCGCCGACGCTCGAAGGTTTGTTGCTCTCCACTGCCTTTTATGACATAAACATAGGTGTTGTTGCCCTCAAACTCGATTGCACTTTCAGGCACAGTAAGTACATGATTGGCTTGAGCGAGCACGATTTCTGCATTGGCACTATAACCCGAACGAAGCTGAGTGCGGCCTAATCCCGTGATAGCGGCCTTGAGTTCAAACTGATTTGCGCCATTGTTTTCCACGGCTTTAGGAGATATATACTCTAATTTCGCCTGCAGTTTCTCGTTTTGTAACGCGCCGATTGTTATCTTCATAGCCATCCCAGTGACGAGACTTCCCACCTCGGTTTCATCGATATTACCTCGGAAAATCAAATCGTTCATGTTGGCAACTGTGGCAATTGTCGTACCATCATTAAACGTATTACTCAGGATTACGGTGTTACCGACCTTCACAGGGATATCTAAAATCAAGCCGCTTACGGTTGAACGAATCAACGTTGAACTTGTGTTTGCATTGCTCTTCGACACTCCATCGCGCACCACTTCAAGGTTATCGTTGGCTGAACGCACCTCTTCTTTGGCCTGACGCATGGTTTGTCTCACCTTATCATACTCGTCTGCACTGACCAATCCCTTATCAAACAAGACCTTTTCTCGCTGATAATCAATCATTGCTTGCTTGAGATTGACGTTTGCTAAGCGTACTCTTGACTCCGAAGAACTAAGTTGTTGCATGTCGGGTATAACCTTAATCTTGGCTATTATCTCACCCGCTTGCACGCTTTGTCCTGCTTCTTTGAGTATCTCTGTAATGATTCCACTGATCTGTGGCTTAACACTTACCTCGTTTCTTGGCTCAATCTTGCCCGTCACTACAGTCGTTTTCTTTAGATCCATGATTGTAGGAGTAAACTCTTCATAGGCAACTGACTGAGGACGCGACTTCATCCAAAGGAACACAAAGGTTCCAATGAAGACCAAAGCAATAAGGGCTGCAATAATAAACTTAATGTACTTTTTCATTTCTATAATGCATAATTCTTAATTCATAATCCATAATTAACTCTCACTCCCTACCTTTTTATCACATTCAAAGGTAGTCTTTACAATGGAAGTCAATAGTTTTATCAACGCAATACAATCGGAAAGCATACTTTCTGCTTGTGCTTTTGTGATATAATCAGAGTCACGTAATAGTTCCAACCAATACTCTGTCTCACTTGCTTCCTTAAGAGATATATTCATTTTTGAACCAAAATCAGCCTTAGATTGCCCGCGTAAAGCTTCTCTTACATTAGCTCCTATGCTTGTTCCACTACGAAGTAACTGCTTACCTATAATATAATTACCATCTTTTTCACATAGAAACTTATACAACTTCACGCATCTTAAAGCAAAATCCATACTCTTTGAGACGATTATATTATCTTCTTTTGTCTTCATTTTCTGCCTACTTATGCTTCAATATTTTGTTAAACATAAAATTTTCTAATATTTCAAACCGAGCATTCTCCAATCAACAATATGCCAGGAAGCTTAATTATGCATTATGAATCATGCATCATGAATTAATCATCCGTCCCTCATTGCATCGACAGGCTTTATAGACATGGCCCTCGCTGCAGGCGCAAGACCGGCTAATATGCCTAAAATACTTAGCAGAACTACGGCACCTACGGCCGTCCAAAAGCCTATTTGGAAGTGTGAACTCACGATTCCATCCGTTGTGTTTGCAAGCTCGGCAAGTTGTAAAATGACTACAGCGAAGAGCAAACCACTCATCCCTGACACCGCCGTTAGTAGGATACTCTCACTTATTATCTGGCTTAATATGTTGCGAGGTGTCGCTCCAATAGCACGTCGAATGCCTATTTCGGTGGTACGTTCTCTTACAGTTACCATCATGATATTAGACACTCCGATAGCTCCTGCAAGTAAAGTTCCGATGCCAACAAGCCAGATTAAGAAGTTAACTCCACTGAAAAGGTTGTCTACCATGCTAAACATTGCCTCACTATTAAACATGGAAATAGCTTTCTCATCAGTAGGATCGACCCGGTGACTACGGGCAATAACGCCTCTGATTCGTGTCGTAAGATTGCTCATTTTGACGCCCGGCTTTCCTGTAACTGAAATCAAATGCACTGTGTTTCCAAGGTTATAAGCTTGCTGCATGAGTGTAATGGGGATGACAATACTTTCATCTGTGCTCCCGCCTACAGTCATATTACCACTTGCATAGTCAACCCCTACCACACTATAATATATGGAATCGACACGCAAAAGCTGTCCACATGGGTCGCCACCTCCAGGGAAAAGCGACTTATATACATTCTTTCCGATGACACAAACCTTACGATGTTGCTGCATATCCATGTCATTTAAGAAGCGACCATAACGTAACTTTGGGGTCTCAACTCTGGCATATTCGGGCAAGACTCCTTTCACATAGCAACTTGTTTTCTTATCATTGAACACGGCATTATTACCTCCTAAGACAACCATTGGAGACACTACGTCTAACTCTGGCACTTGAGCTTTCAAACGATCTACGTCTTTATACTCCATAGACCATTGTCTTCCTTTGCGATAACCCGCATAAGGTTTCGTCGTGTTTTCAGCGAAAATAATAGCCGAATTGGTTGCAAAGCCTTCGAAATTCTTAGAGAGTAACTCCTCAAGTCCTTTGCCTCCACCGAACAATCCCACAAGCATGAACACGCCCCAGAACACCCCAAAGCCAGTCAATATCGACCTACTTTTGTTGCGAGTTAAGGTATCTAAGATCTCCTTATAAGTGTCAATGTCTATTCTCATCCTACTAAAGGCCTCACTCTATCCCTCAAAAAGTGGGATATATTGAGTTTATTTGGCTCATTATTAATTTATATTCATATTCTCATTTGCTACAAACAATGTCTTATAAAGCCATGCTTCATCCGACAAATCCACCTTTGTTGAGACAGGAAAAGGCTCATTTATTCTGCCCTTAACGCCTCAATAGGTTTGATTGTAGCTGCTTTTCGTGCTGGAATCAGCCCTGCAAGTGTTCCTGCAATGACCATAACGAGCGTGGCTTCTATGCATACATCCAACCCAACGGTAGGGTTAATAAACATCCTTGCCTTAAAGATTCCCGCGTCAACCTGCGTATGTCCCAACGTCATATCCATGTACTCATTGGCTATTATGCCAAGAACCATCCCCACATATCCAAAGAAAGTCGTGATGATTACACTCTCAACTATGATAAGTTTCAATATAGACCACGGCTTAGCTCCTATGGCTTTGCGGATTCCAAACTCATGAGTTCTCTCCTTAACTGTAATGAGCATGATGTTAGAAACACCCACTATACCACTCAACAACGTAAAGATGCCGACTATCCAAAGGGCAGTTCGTATAATGTCCATAGCCGTATTCATCTGCATATCCTGTGTAAACCTGTTCCAAAACCATACAGAATGTTCGTCATCCGGAGCCGCTTTATGATTCAAATTCAGGCTTGCACGATAGGCCTTTTCAAAGTCTTCATTGTCTTTTTCGGTTTTCAAACCATGAAAAGTAAAATGCAATTCATCGGTCTTATCCCCCTTGTTATATATTGTTCTAAGCGTATTGAAGGCCGAATATGCCACATCATTGCGCCCCGTGTCATCCTTTTTATAGATTCCAACGACGCTAAAGCTGAACGAACCCACGTTGACATGTTGTCCAATGAGCTGCTGAATATCTTGTGAAGTGAGTTGACGCGCCTGCTCATCACTAATGACTAAGACCTTACGCGACTGCTGATTGTCTATCTGATTCACGAATCTTCCATACATCATTTCAATCTTATTGATTTGCATTTCGTTAGGAAACACGCCCGAAAGTGACGTGGTCAGATAGTTTTCTTTCAATGAAATTGTGACCGCTTGTTGCGTAACTTGCCCTCCAATCTCATCGACATGACGACTAAACAACGCCCCCGTGATGGCACTGTCTTTATCATTTAGCGTAATCTCACGCCCCTCTTTGAGTCCTTGATACTCTTTCGTTGTCTCACCACCAAACACTACCATCGAGTTGGTCATAAAGTGATCAGTGTTCTGTTGGTTGGCATTGATGATGCCGTTTCCTGCACCAAGGAGAACAATCAGCATGAAAATGCCCCACGCAACGGCAAAGCCCGTGAGCCCAGTACGCAGTTTATTGCGCCTCGCTGTAGACAATATTTCGGATAAAATGTCTTTCATTTGTTCATGCTTTGTTTTATATTATTGTTTATATTCTGTCAGTTATCATTTCAAAGTGCCTCATCTGCAGTTGTAATCTATGGCATTTCATCGCATAAAATGATGCAGATTGTGGTGCAATATGACGCTTTTCAGGCCATGAAGTGCCCCACTTTACGACACCTTTTATACCCCTTTGAGTCTCAATCTGTTTCAGTTTATTTCATCACTCCATCGATTCCAAATGGTGACGCATGGTGATCGAAGTTGTCTTCTATCTTTCCTATGATGCCATCTTTAATGTGAACAATCTTATTAGTCTCGTTAGCTACACCACTTTCATGCGTCACTACAACAATCGTTTTGTGGTCTTCGGCATTGAGTTTCTTTAGTAATTGCATCACCTCTACAGACGTTTTACTGTCTAAAGCCCCAGTAGGTTCGTCGGCAAGTATAATCTGTGGCTGTGTAATCAAAGCGCGGGCAATGGCTACTCTCTGCTTTTGTCCGCCCGACATCTCATTGGGATAGTGGTCGGCCCAAGGCAAAAGACCTAACCGATCAAGATATTCGAGCGCCTGCTGGTGGCGTTTTCGCCGACTTACTCCTTGGTAAAACAGGGGAAGTTCGACGTTTTCTACAGCCGTCTTAAAGCCAATCAGGTTGAAACTTTGAAAGATAAAGCCAATCATTTTGTTGCGATATTCGGCAGCACGTGACTCAGAGAGGTTCTTGATGAGCTTGCCATCAAGGACATATTCGCCTGTATCATAGTTGTCAAGTATGCCGAGTATGTTCAAAAGTGTAGACTTTCCAGAGCCTGAAGCGCCCATAATTGAGACGAATTCTCCGGCTTCTATATCGAGGTTTATACCTTTAAGAACGTGTAAAGGCTGTGCCCCTTGATAGGTTTTATTTATATCTTTAAGATGAATCATATACAGTTTAGACGACGTTTTGTATGAAAAAGTTGCACAAAGGCTTTATTTTTCGCAGCAAGTTCCTATATTTTTGTTATCTTTAATATATGGTCACAATAGTCAATTACAGCCGGACGATGCGTAATAAAGAGTATCGTCTTGTCGTGAGTAGACAGAATATTGTGGAGCAGTTGACGCTCAGTGTCGGGATCAAGCGCACTCGTGGCCTCATCAAAGAGCATCACTGAGCGATCGCGGAGTAGGCTTCGGGCGATTGCAATGCGTTGAGCTTGCCCCTCACTAAGGCCTCCTCCCTGTTCAAAACAAAGCGTATTGAGTCCTTCTGGCAGGTCGTTGACGAAATCAGCACAGCTTACATGCAGGGCATGTAGCATCTCTTCGTCGGTAGCATCAAGCTTTCCAAGACGCAGATTCTCTCGAATTGTGCCGCTCATCAGCGTATTTCCTTGGGGCACATAAACGAAATTACACCGATGAAGCGGTGATAAGGTTTGACGGGTTGAGCCATGATAGATTTCAATCTGCCCACTTTGAGGCTGCACCAAGGCAAGAATCATGCGCACAAGTGTTGTCTTTCCGGCGCCCGTTTCACCGAGAATAGCCGTACAACTGCCCGGTTTGAAGTCAAAACTAAGGTTATCTATCACCTTATCTTTACCATCTTCATAGGCATAACAAAGGTTGTTCAGCCGTATTCCGCATGGGGCTTTAATATAAATAGGTGCACCTTGTGCTTCAAGTGGGTCTTCTTCAAGTTCCATTAAACGTTCAGCGGCTGTGAAAACACTAACGAATGCCGGTACGAGTTTGGTCAGGTTGCGTGCAGGTCCTTGTATTTTATTGACCAATTGCAGGAAAGCTGTCATGCCACCAAAGCTCAAGGTGTGGGCCGACATACGCAAAGCTGCCCACAAAAAGGCTACCAAATAGCCAAAGGCAAAGCCAAAATTGATGACAACATTACTGAAAACACTGAACTTTGTGCGCTTAACCACGCGATAACGGAGTTCACTCTGTATGTTCTCTAAACGCTCAACCATGGCTTCATTGCTTTCCAATGTCTTGATAAGCATGCGATGTTGTATTGTCTCTTGCATCACACTTTGCACCTTACTGTCGCTATCTCTGACTTCACGCGTTAGGTGTCGCATCCTGCCTACATAGATTTTACTCACTGCAAGGAATAGAGGAAAGATGGCAATCACTATGAGAGCGAGAACCTTATCCATTGAAAAGAGATAGAAGAATGCACCAAGGAACATTGCCAGAACAGACAAAGTGTTGGGTATAGTCTCTGTAAGAAAGGTGACAACTGTGCTGACATCGAACTCCAATCGATTGAGAATGTCAGCCGAATGATGATGATTGCGCCCTCGCCAGACCGATTTCAGCAAACGATCAAGGAGGCGTTGCTGCATGCGGTTTTGCGCTTTGATTCCTAAAATATTGCGAACCCACGTACCGGCAATGGTTAATGCAAAGTCTGAAAGAATCAAAACAGCCATCCAACCCACAGCCCAATAGATATTGCCACTAACCGTTCGCGAGGCAACATCAATGGCGTGCTTGACAGCCCACACTTGACCGAGCCCAACACCCACTGATAACAATCCGATGGTTGCATTGAGAATAGCTTGCAATTGATTTCCTCTCCACGCGTTCCAAAGCCATTTCATCAACGTACGAGCGTCATATTTGAACGCAGGAATCCTGAGTAAAGTCTTTAAAGTCATTGTCTTGAGTCGGCGCCCCACATGAGTTTTCGGTGTAAAGTGGAGAAATATCGCTGGTTTTTAAGTTTAACAAGCTTGACCATATAATCCGCTTTACGAATCGTTAAGCGTGTACCTTCGGTCAGTTTCATGCTGCGTCCGTCGATGGCAACAAGGAAATTATGCGACCGAGAGCATACTTCGAGCTCGATAACACTGGTATCATTGATGACGATTGGACGGATATTAAGACTATGAGGGGCTACAGGTGTGATACAAAGACTACCACTTTGAGGCACAATAATGGGTCCGCCATTCGACAAACTATATGCCGTGCTGCCCGTAGGTGTAGCAATAATCAATCCATCGGCTTGGTAATTGACAAGAAATTCGCCATTAACATAGGCCTTTATGCTAATCATCGAGGCTGTGTCGCGCTTCAAAACAGCAATATCATTCAATGCAAACGGACAGCAATCAACGCATTCTCCGTCGGCTTCTAACTTGATTACGGTGTGGTTTTCTATCATATAATCCCGTCGAAGCACATGTTCGAGCACATCTTCTATTTCACTTGGCAACACATCTGCAAGGAAACCGAGTCGTCCTTTGTTGATACCTAAGATGGGAATCTCACGCTCTCCAACCATACAAGCGGCTTTAAGAAACGTGCCATCTCCACCCATTGAGATGACTAAATCGACATTAGTTAGCTCATCAGGTTCTATCAATGACGAGACGGAATGACGGTCGAGAAAAGCTACAACACGTTCAACGAGGGGCTGAATCTCCTGTTGTTTAAACGCATTTACATAGATTGCAAATACCAATTGATTATCAATCATACTTTGTTTTTGCCGTTTCAACAATTCTTATTATATTTGCAAATGTAACGAAAAATATTAAAAGACTATGCCAAAAGTATATGAATTTTTAGCAAATGGATTCGAAGAGATTGAAGGTTTGGCTCCTGTTGACATCCTAAGAAGGGGTGGTGTGGACGTCAAGACCGTCAGTATTACAGGCGATTTGTTTGTAGAAACTTCGCATGGAGTAACAGTTAAGGCAGACATTAAATTCGAAGATGTGGCTGATTTCAATGATGCTGACCTTCTTTTACTGCCGGGTGGCATGCCGGGGAGTACGAATCTGAATGCACACGAGGGTGTAAAGACTGCATTAAAGAAGCAGTTTGAAGCCGGGAAACGCGTCGGAGCAATCTGTGCTGCACCTATGGTTTTGGCCTCATGTGGTATCCTTGATGGCAAGAAAGCAACGTGTAGTCCAGGTTTTGAGCGTTATTTCAACGCATCAACAACCTATACTGGCGAGCTCGTTCAAGTCGATGGAAACGTTACAACGGGTGAAGGTCCGGCAGCATCTCTACCATATTCCTATACACTTTTGAGTTATTTCATCGGCGAAGATGCCACAAAAGACCTCGAAAAGAAAATGCAATTTGCCCATCTGATGGGCCGATAAAGCTCATGAACTATATCATTATTGTGGCTGGAGGCAAGGGAATGCGCATGGGTTCTGAACTTCCTAAGCAGTTTATTCCTATTGGAGGAAAGCCTGTTCTCATGCACACCATAACGCGGTTTCATACGTATGATGCTGCATTGCAAATCATTCTTGTACTTCCCGAGAGCCAACAGACCTATTGGAAAGGCTTGTGTGAGACCCACAATTTTACGATTCCACACACCATTGTCAATGGAGGTGCCACACGATTTGAATCAGCTAAGAATGGACTTTCAGCCATTCCTGATGACGAAGAGGGCTTAGTGGGCATTCATGATGGCGTGCGTCCGTTTGTTTCTTCAAAGGTAATTGCAGCGTGTTTTGAAGCAGCTCACGAGGAGTTTGCTGCCATTCCTGTTCTTCCAGTGACTGATAGCATTCGCTACATTGACGCACATGGTGGCGGGAAGAATGTGCAACGGGCTGACTATCGCATTGTACAGACACCACAAGTATTTGATATTTCCTTGCTGAAACGAGCTTATAGTCAACCTTATCAGCCTCATTTCACCGATGATGCATCCGTAGTTGAGGCCCTCGGATGCCATGTTTCTATGGTTGAAGGGAATAGAGAAAACATCAAACTTACTACCCCTTTTGACCTCAAAGTCGCTGAAATCCTCTTGCAATGACCAGCATTCTCGACCAAGATATCATGTATTTGCCGGGCGTAGGTCCTAAGCGTAAGGAGATATTGAGTAAGGAACTCAACATCCAAACATGGCGAGACTTGTTGGAATACTATCCATATAAGTATGTGGATAGAAGCAAGATATACACTATTGACGAGCTAAATGGCTCGATACCCTTTGTACAAATCAAAGGAAAGATACTGAGTTTTGAAGAGTTTTCGAATGGAACAAGGAGGAAACGCATTGTCGCTCACTTCTCCGATGGGCACGGAGTAGTCGACTTAGTGTGGTTCCGTGGGACGCAATATATTTATAAAACCTATGCATTAAATACCGAATATATCGTCTTTGGCAAGCCAACCGTCTTCGGAAGTCGCTATCAATTCGCACATCCTGAAATCGAAAAGGCCGACGAACTCCAACTCAATGAGATGGGGATGCAGCCTTATTATTCCACAACGGAAAGGATGAAGACCAATGGAATCACAAGCCGCACCATAGAAAAGCTAACAAAGAATCTTATCAGTAGGCTGCCTAAAGACGCTATTTCAGAAACGCTTCCCGTGTTTATTCAGCGTCCTCTCCACCTCATTTCACGCGAAGCAGCCTTCAAAGGCATTCATTATCCTAAGTCATTAGATGAACTTCAGCACGCACAAGTAAGGTTAAAGTTTGAAGAACTCTTTTATGTTCAGCTCAACATCCTACGATATGCCAGCGACCATCGACGCAAATACCGAGGTTATGTGTTTCAAAGAGTGGGACAAATCTTTAATACTTTCTACCAAAACAACCTGCCGTTTGACCTTACAAACGCCCAAAAGCGCGTCATGCATGAGCTTCGTGACGACATGGCGAGCGGCAAACAAATGAATCGTTTGCTTCAAGGAGACGTGGGATCAGGCAAGACTCTCGTCGCCTTAATGACGATGTTGATAGCCATTGACAATGGTTTTCAGGCGTGTATCATGGCACCTACTGAGATATTGGCAGAGCAACATCTCACTACAATCAAAGAGTTTTTGCAAGGAATGGACGTCCGTGTCGAACTACTTACAGGCATTGTGAAAGGCAAGAAGCGGCAAGAAGTACTCGAAGCATTGGCAAATGGCGACATCAACATCCTCGTTGGAACCCACGCTGTCATAGAAGACACGGTGCAATTTGCCCGACTCGGGCTTGCCGTTGTCGATGAACAACATCGCTTTGGAGTAGCCCAACGCGCACGATTATGGGCAAAGAGCGAGAATCCTCCACACATTTTAGTGATGACAGCAACGCCAATTCCTCGCACGCTTGCAATGACAATATACGGCGATCTCGATGTAAGCATCATCGATGAGCTGCCTCCTGGGCGCAAACCTATACAGACAATACACAAGTTTGACAATCAAATGACAAGCCTTTACAACGGCATTCGTCAGCAGATTCAACAGGGGCGGCAAGTCTATATCGTATTCCCTTTGATCAAAGAAAATGAGAAAAACGACCTCAAAGACCTTGAAAAGGGATATGAATCATTGCTCGAAATCTTCCCAGACTTCTCAATTAGCAAGGTACATGGCAAGATGAAACCCTCTGAAAAGGAAGAAGAGATGAGACGATTTGTTAGTGGTGAAACGCAGATTCTCGTTGCAACAACGGTCATTGAGGTAGGCGTCAATGTGCCAAATGCCTCTGTAATGGTCATTCTTGACGCCCAACGATTTGGTCTTTCCCAACTCCATCAGTTGCGAGGACGCGTCGGTCGGGGTGCAAAACAATCCTATTGCATCCTCGTTACAAGTTATAAAATGAGCGAAGAAACACGAAAGCGCATCGACATTATGTGCGAAACAAACGATGGTTTCCGTATAGCTGAGGCCGATTTGAAGCTCCGTGGCCCGGGAGATCTTGAGGGAACGCAGCAAAGTGGAATCGCTTTTGACCTTAAAATCGCTGATATTGCACGCGATGGGCAGTTAGTTCAGCTCGCACGTGATGAGGCACAGAAGATTATTGAGCATGATCCGACGTGCCAAAAGGTAGAATATCAGCTCTTATGGGAGCATCTAAAAGAGTTAAGAAAAACTAATATTAATTGGTCTTCAATCTCTTGAAATTCCCCATATACAAACGAATTATGAGATAAAACGGCTTTTTTGATTGTGTTAAATTTGTAACAAAATACGTTAACAAGCATACAAACTGGTGATTTTTTGCATACCTTTGTAGCGCTTTTGACTACAATCGATGAACTTCTTTCATTCGTTGTTTGATAAATTTAGATTGCTTTTTTAGTTAATCTGAAGCTTATTCGGACCTAAAAACCATATTATGAGTTTAAGAAAAAGTATTGGAATATTTACGATAGGATTATTGTTTGCATTGGTATCTCTGCCAACTTCTGTGCAAGCGCAAGACCTTTTAGCACGTCAAGCCCCTGTAGATCGCAAGATGAAAGCCGTAGACACGCTCGTACTTCGTAGCATTGTTGAACGCGAACAGGAACAATCGCCCGCAGCAAGTCTTTATAACGACTGGGACAATCGCTATGCACATCGTCGTACAGAAATGCCCGATACTTTCAAAATAGACCTCCGTCATTTCAGCATGCCTACCAATAGTCGCGTCGTTACGAGTAACTTTGGTAGCCGATGGGGCCGTCAACACAAAGGATTAGACATCAAAGTATATATTGGAGACACTATCCGCGCCGCCTTTAGTGGCAAAGTTCGCATCGTAAGATACGAGGCAGGAGGCTACGGAAAGTATATCGTTATACGCCATCCCAATGGACTTGAGACGATATATGGACACCTTTCAGAACAACTTGTCACGGAAAATCAGGTCGTGCGTGCAGGCGAAATCATCGGTCTTGGAGGTAATACGGGGCGCAGTACTGGCTCACATCTTCACTTTGAAACACGCCTTTGTGGAGTCGCTTTGAATCCCGCCTTGATGTTTGACTTCCGTAATCAGGACGTAACGGGCGACTACTTTGTCTATAATGTCAATACATACGATGAACTATCTGCCGAAGCTACCCGCCTAAGAGGTAAGATAGGGAATGGTGGTTACACACGTGATCTCGTTCAAAATGGCGAACTTGGCACCTATAACAAAAAGCATTCGTCAGACAATGAAGATTTGCTCTATCACAAAGTTAAGTCTGGTGAGACCATCGCTTCTATCGCAAAACTGCGTGGTGTGACTGTAGAGAAGATTTGCAGTCTTAACCATCTGAGTGCAAACTCACGCGTTCGACCAGGCATGATCCTAAGATACTCATAATGAACAGCCCCCCAAAATGGGGCTGAATCATTTTTATCACATCATGGAATAGCTGCGTTCATGTGCTATATAGCAATTTATAACGTTACTATTCCATTTCTTTTTCCCTATAAAACACCACAGCGTTTCATTTGAAATGGCCAATTTAATGTCGTAAACATCATATTATTTCGGCGAAATTTGCCATTAATTTCGGCGTATATTGACGTTAATCATGTTATAAATAGAACGTTTCAACGCCATCGGTGTTACGCTTTCTAAGCGTAATCCGCCATGAATATCCTCGTTATAAGCCTGCTTTCTCAAAAAAAGCTCAACACCTATGGCGTTGAATCCCCTTGCGGATGCTTACCCGGGGTAGGCTCGTTCCTCGCCAACCCCGGGCTATCAAAAGAACAACACCTACGGCGTTGCACCATAAGGGCATTTATATTGCCAAATACATTCATGGAAATATTAACATAATTTCCACGACGTTGCGTTGTTACAACATTCATAATGGCACATACATTCATGGGGATATTGGCATAATAACCACGGCGTTGCATTGTTGTAACATTCATAATGGAATATACATTCATGGGGATATTGGCATAAAATCTACGGCATTACATCGTTACAACATTCATAATGGAATATACACTCATGGGGATATTGGCATAAAATCTACGACATTACATCGTTACAACATTCATAATGGAATATACATTCATGGGGATATTGGCATAAAATTCATGGCGTTGCGTGTTACAAACATACATAAGTTCGGGCACATTCATAGGTAAACCATTATAACATAAATGGTATTGATGACGAATGTCTTTTCGATCTTCGGATAAATGCTATGGTGTGATTATTCATTCTAATGCATTCCACTCCTTCAATGACAACAAACGGTGTAACAAACTGATAATAAGGATGTTGCAATTAGATACAGATTACAAGGTGAAATGAGGCAAATCGTGATGTAAAACAATAGAGATTACGCGATAATATGACGCATTTCACCCAGCCAAACAGAGGTAACCATGCTTGCTATGGCTACAAACGAACGCTTTTACTCATCGTGATAACGGAAGCTTTCCTACAGAAACATTCCAAGACTACACAGAAAGCGTATTCCGTTTTCTACTTCGCTGAATGACGAGGTCATAGAAAACGTGATATAAAGCTTACAATTTTGCAAGCTAATCACAAGTTCTACAAAGGTAAGAAAGATTGCAGATGTGATGTCTCTACAACCCATTTATATCCCTATCCTCCCCATATTGGGGAGGAATGAGGGACGTTTTTAAAGCCGAAATAAATAAACTATTTTTCTTTTTTATATCTCATAAAGAATCGTTTACAGCCGAATTAAATTGCCGAATGGCAGTCGAGACCAAACACATTGGCCACCGCCTTATAGGTAATGCAGCCATTTACAATGTTAACTCCCTTGAGAAGCGCTTCGTCTTCACGGCAAGCCTGCTGCCAACCCTTATCAGCCAAGGCTATAGCATAACGCAAAGTAGCATTTGTTAAGGCCGAAGTTGAGGTATTGGGAACCGCTCCTGGGATGTTCGCCACACAATAATGTATGATGCCATCCACGTCATATACCGGCTCAGAATGAGATGTTGGATGAGATGTTTCGAAGCATCCGCCCTGGTCAATAGCCACATCTGCAAGCACAGCTCCAGGCTTCATGAGTTTCAACATGTCACGAGTGATGAGCTTAGGTGCCTTATCTCCAGGTACAAGAACAGCGCCAATGACAAGATCAGTGACGGGAAGTTGCTGACGAATGTTATAAGATGTCGAATAAAGTGTATGCACATTGGCAGGCAAATCAATGCCCAACCGGCGCAAACGGGGCAGACAAACATCAGCAATAGTAACCTCAGCACCGAGTCCTGCGGCCATTCTTGCGGCAGCTTCTCCCACAGTTCCACCGCCAAGGACAAGCACTCGAGCTGGCAAAACCCCAGGAACGCCACAGATAAGTTTGCCATTTCCGCCCTTCGTTGTTTGCAGATAATGCGCCCCATTGAGTACCGCCATGCGACCAGCAACCTCACTCATCGGCACAAGTAAAGGCAAAGAGCCATCAGAAAGCTGCACCGTTTCGTAAGCAATACACACAGCTTTGCTCTTCATCATAGCCTCGGTGAGTGCTCGATCACAGGCAAAATGGAAGTAAGTGAATACCACTTGGTTCTCACGCACAAGCGAATATTCAGATGGGATAGGCTCTTTCACCTTCAAAATCATGTCTGCCTCGGCATAAACTGCAGCGATATCAGGAAGGATTTTAGCGCCAACCGCCTCATAGTCAGCATCAGAGAAGCCACTATTTTCCCCTGCACTGCGTTGCACATAGACTTCATGTCCGTGCTTAGAAAGTTCACTTACACCCGTAGGAGTCATGCCTACACGGTTCTCATTGTTCTTAATCTCGCGTGGAATTCCAATCTTCATAGCCGTATTCCTTTCGTTATTAAAGTTAATAGTAATAGAATTTTGCAACAAATATAACGATAATTCTAATTGGTTGTTACGCAAAAAGGAAATTTAACAGATAGAAATAACGACACAAAAAAAGCTCGGACATGAAATGATTTCATATCCGAGCTACAACGATTGCTATGCTTTTATCTTATTCTTTCTTCTCTTCGATAGCCTGACGGATTTGTCCTTCAAGCTCATCGCAAAGCTCTGGATTATCTCGAAGCAAGTTCTTTGTGGCGTCACGGCCTTGTGCAAGTTTCGAACTATTATAGCTAAACCAGCTTCCACTCTTTTGAATTATACCATATTCAACGCCAAGATCGAGGATTTCTCCTACCTTACTGATTCCTTCTCCGAATAGAATTTCGAACTCAACCTTGCGGAATGGAGGTGCAACTTTATTCTTTACGACCTTCACTCTCACTTGATTTCCTATGATGTTATCACCGTCTTTAAGACTTGTAACGCGTCGAATGTCGAGACGAACACTACTATAAAACTTAAGTGCATTGCCGCCCGTTGTGGTCTCAGGACTACCAAACATCACGCCAATCTTCTCGCGAAGTTGATTAATAAAGATACAACATGTGTTGGTTTTACTTATCGTTGACGTTAGCTTTCGTAAGGCTTGACTCATCAAACGCGCTTGAAGTCCGACGACATTATCACCCATGTCGCCCTCAATCTCTTTCTTTGGAGTCAGTGCAGCGACTGAATCGACAACGAGAATATCAATTGCACTCGAGCGAATTAGCTCGTCGGCAATCTGTAACGCCTGTTCCCCATTGTCGGGTTGGCTTATCCAAAGGTTGTCAACATCAACCCCAAGTTTCTCTGCATAGAAGCGATCAAAGGCGTGTTCTGCATCAATGAAGGCTGCAATACCGCCCATTTTTTGCGCTTCTGCGATTGCATGTAGCGCCAAAGTAGTCTTTCCTGATGACTCAGGTCCATATATTTCGATGATGCGACCACGTGGATATCCGCCCACACCGAGTGCCACATTGAGTCCTATACTGCCTGAAGGGATGACGTCAACATTTTCAATTTGTTCGTCACCCATACGCATAATAGAACCTTTTCCGAAGTCTTTTTCTATCTTAGACATTGCTGCCTGCAAAGCCTTTAGCTTCTCACTCTGCTGGTTAGCCTCTGTTTCTTTTGCCATATTTGTTAGGATTTATATCATTAAATGAGACAAGCTGTCCCGTATATAGATTAGAGTTCTAAGTCACCATCAAACACTTCATGCCATGGAAGCCCTTGTTTGTTGAGCTCATCCATAAATGGATCGGGGTTGAAGTCCTCTACATTCCACACTCCCGGGCGTTTCCAAATACCCTTTAGGAACATCATTGAGCCAATCATTGCAGGCACTCCAGTCGTATAACTGACTCCCTGCATGCCGGTTTCTCTATATGCTTCCTGATGTTTACAATTGTTATAAACATAATAAGTGCGTTCCTTTCCATCCTTAAGTCCACGGATTCGGCAGCCAATAGAAGTCTCTCCATCATAGTTTTCGCCTAAATCTTGGGGATTAGGTAGCACAGCTTTGAGGAATTGTAAAGGCACAATTTTCACCTTTGCGGTCTTCGTTGGGTCATCAACCAATGGAGCTTCTACCTCAACTTCATCTATTCGAGCCATTCCTATGTTCTGAATCACGTCGAGATAATTAAGATATTGCTGTCCGAAAGTCATCCAAAAGCGAGCTTGTTTTATGGTCGGATAGTTCTTAACTAAAGACTCAAGTTCTTCATGATGCATAAGATAACTGTCGCGAGGACCTATGTTTGGGTACGTAATATCTTGGTGAACAGCTAATGGTTCGGTTTCAATCCATTCGCCCTCTTTATAGTAAAGGCCCTTCTGTGTAATCTCTCTGATGTTGATTTCTGGGTTAAAGTTCGTCGCAAAAGCTTTGTGGTGGTTTCCTGCATTGCAATCAACAATGTCGAGATATTGTATCTCATCGAAGTAATGTTTAGCCGCATAAGCCGTAAATATGCCTGAAACACCGGGGTCAAATCCACAACCTAAGATTGCCGTTAGCCCTGCTTGCTCAAACTTTTCCTTATAAGCCCACTGCCAAGAGTACTCAAAATGTGCCTCATCCTTAGGCTCATAGTTTGCTGTATCAAGATAGTTGCAACCACAAGCCAAGCATGCTTCCATGATGGTTAGGTCCTGATAGGGCAATGCAAGGTTTACAACCAGCTCGGGTTTATAGTCATTGAACAGCACTTTTAGTTGTTCAACATCATCTGCATCGACTTCAGCGGTCTTGATATCCAACTTATATCCTTTCGCATGTATTGCCTGAACGAGTCGATCACACTTAGCTTTGTGGTGACTGGCAATCATCAATTCAGAGAAGATTTCACTGTTCTGTGCCATCTTAAAGGCTGCAACGGTGGCTACACCGCCAGCACCTATCATCAAAATTCTACTCATATCTCTTTATTTTATTTCTTCAGCTTTGATGCCTAATGCGTTCATCAACGAATAGCCTAATATCTCTTGACGGAAGTTTCCGCCTTCCATGGGCTGCATAGCAAATAGCGTTATGCGCTTATTATCATCGTCTACACGTTGCAAAAGATGACGAATGCGGTCATAAGCATCACCATGTTCGCTGTCGGGAACTAACATTATGCGATGCACTTCCTTATGATCAAGGAGTGTGTGGAGCACGTTTTCAAAATATTCTTCCTTACTGATAGCATCGCCTAATGCCACAGAAGTTATCGTGAATTCACCCAAATAGTCATCTGAAAAAGCACGTGCATGGAGGTCATGTTCATAGTTTGACGGCTTGAAATTATCCATTTCTTTATGCTTTTCATCATGAACAAGTACCACTTGAACATCATTTTTCCCTGCACGCACACCGCCATCAAGCGCCATACAGACAGCCCACTGACTCAAATCTGCCTTCGGTAGTGGCCTGCCTATCATGCGTTCAAAGTTCACAATGAGGTCAAATACGACCGAATCTAAGTAATCTGCATCAGCAACGACGATGTTCTCGCTCATTCTAATGCTGTTCTCTGGCTGTGAATTCATGCTACAAAGATAATGTTTTAATTTCAAATTATCGTGGCTAATAATATTTTTTTTCTTAACTTTGCAGTGCTTATACAGAATTAAATATATATAATAAAATGACAACTTTAACTGTTCTAATTATCGTGGTATTTGTAGTTGGCTACATGTTTATTGCCCTTGAAAGTATCACGAAAGTCAACAAGGCTGCTATCGCACTGCTGATGTTCGTGGCATGCTGGACACTTTTCATGGTTAATCCAGGCATTTATCTCCCCGGATTGACTGGTAATGCGCTTACAAATGCTGTGAATGCCGCCATTGAACACCATTTAGGAAGCACCTCAACAACGTTGTTTTTCCTCATGGGGGCAATGACAATTGTTGAGATTGTCGACCAAAACGGGGGATTCAATTGGGTACAAACCCGCATGAGTACTAAGAGTAAACGCTCTCTTTTGTGGAAGATTGCCTTCATGACCTTCTTTTTTTCGGCCATACTTGATAACTTAACAACGGCCATTGTGATGATTATGATTCTGCGAAAGCTTGTTTATGATCACAAAGATCGACTCATATATGCGTCTTTAGTCATTATCGCTGCCAACTCAGGAGGTGCATTTTCGCCCATCGGAGACGTTACAACTATCATGTTATGGAATAAGGGTGTAATCACGGCTTTAGGCGTAATCAGTGAGATTTTCATTCCTTCTGTTATTTCACTCCTTATCCCTATGCTGATACTTCAACAGCAACTTAAGGGTGAACTCAAGCAAGAAAGTTCACAACCTTACGACGTTCGAGATGGTGAAGTGCTTGAATTTACGAGCTCAGAACGCAAGATTATCTTCATCGTTGGCGTGGGAGGACTGATGTTTGTGCCAGTATTCAAGTCGATAACTCACCTGCCCCCATTCGTTGGAATCCTTCTTGTGCTCGGTGTTTTATGGACAGTTACCGAGGTGTTCTACCGCAAATTGCATCGCCATCAGAAAGAAATGACATTCCAAAAGCGTGTTTCCAATCTGCTGAGTCGCATTGATATGACCACCATTTTGTTCTTCCTTGGCATCCTGATGGCCGTGGCTTGTCTCGAAGAAATTGGTGTACTCACTTCTATGGGAGGTGCACTTAACACTATATTTAATAAGAATCATTATCTTGTTACGGGTATTATTGGTATCCTTTCAAGCATCGTTGACAACGTGCCTCTTGTCGCAGGATGTATGGGAATGTATCCCGTTGAAGCGTTAGGTGACATGGCTGTAGATGGTATTTTCTGGCAGTTGTTGGCCTATTGTGCCGGAGTTGGTGGCAGCATTCTCATCATAGGAAGCGCTGCCGGAGTAGTAGTTATGGGATTAGAAAAGATTACTTTCGGTTGGTATATGAAACACATTAGCTGGATAGCTCTGTTAGGTTATCTTGCAGGTATACTGAGTTACTTCATTATTCGCTCAACAATCTTGCCTACAGCACTATAATTTCAACAGATAAAATCATAAGATATCGGTCGCAAACTCATTTGATTTGCGACCGATTTTATTTTGAAAGCATTGATTCATTGCATGTGAAAATAAATAAGTTAATCGAGAGTGTTGTCATTATTGCTATTAAGGAGCAAAAAGATTTACGGCAAACAACGATGTAATTAGGTGCATTTTACCGCGTGAAACGACGCATATCATACGCCAATATGCGTCCAATTACTACGTAAAATGACGCGAATGAGAAACCAATAGGATTTTACCAACAAGAGGATAACATTTATATAAGTAAAACAAATCCATTTTATGAGGTTTTACCCGTTATTTAACTACCAGAAGGAACATTCTTTTTCATGCTATGAATTAAACAAAATCAAATAGAAATCTGATAGAGAATTACGTCAGCCGCCTATTTGATGCACACTGAAAACACCAAGCACCGCGATGCCTTTTGACTGTTTTGCGACTGACAAACGTATGATTTCGGGACATAAAAAAGGTGGTTCGCACGAAGCAAACCACCCATTTATCTTTTTAATTGAAATAGAAGTGCGATTATTCTGCAGCGAGAGTAAAGCGCTTGTAAGCAACAATCTTCAAATCACCTTGCTGCTTCAACCACTCACAAACACTGATTTTATCACCCTCAGAGAACTGGAACTCCTGATCAACCAAGCAGTTGTCTTTGAAGAACTTGTTCAAACGACCCTTTGCAATGTTCTGAATCATCTGCTCATTGAGGCTTGCAGCCTTCTCTTCGCCAACGGTTTTCTTGATTTCTCTGGCTTTATCAGCGTCCTCTTGTGTAAGCCATCCCTTCTTCGTATTACTCTCGATGTGATCTTCTGAGTCTACATGTGCAGGGTTGATACCAGCTTTTTTGAGTGCAGCATTAACTGCTTTCTCAACCATTTCCTCTTTAGTCTTCTCAACAGCAACCTTGAATTCTTCATCCTTTACAGACTGAGGAACAGATGCTTCATCAAGAGCAACAGGCTTCATTGCAGCAACCTGCATTGCAACCTTATGTCCAGCTTCCTCGTTGTTTGCATTGAGTTGAACCATAGTTGCTAAGGTATGACGACCCATGTGGTCATAAACAGAGATGTTATCTCCCTCAAGGAAGTTATAACCGTCTATCTCCATCTTCTCTCCAGTGATACCAGAACGATGCTGAACTGCCGTAGCTGCGTCGTCACCATTAGCCAACTTGAGTGCCTTAACCTCATCAAGAGTCTTGCATTTTGCAGCAACTGCTGCATCAAGTATTTCCTGTGTGAGCTCTATAAAGTCTTTACCTGCAGCCACAAAGTCGGTCTCACACTTAACAGCTACCATGGCAGCAAAGCCTGGAACGCTCTTAACGAGGACACAACCATTTGAAGTTTCGCGGTCAGAACGCTTTGCAGCAATAGCCAAACCACGCTCACGGAGCAGCTCCTTAGCCTTATCAAAGTCACCAGCGGCCTCTGTTAGAGCCTTCTTTACGTCAGCCAAGCCAGCACCAGTCATAGCACGAAGCTTCTTGATATCTTCTATTAAAATACCCATAATCTATTATTTCTTTTATTAATTTGTTTGAAAAAAGAAAAAGGTCTCATTGATAGTGCATAGGGATTTATGGCATCCTACCCTATCAAATAAGACCCTCTATGCGATTACTCAGCCTTTTCAGCCTCAGCTTCTGCAGCAGGAGCTGCTTCTTCCTTACGTGCCTTGCGAGTACGTTTCTTTACTTCAGCAGCCTCTTCTGCCTGTTCAGCGGAAGCCTTTTCATCTGCTTTTTCAGCCTTACGCTCTTCAAGACCCTCAGCAATAGCACCACAAACAGCTGTGAGAATAGTCTCTACGCTGTCCTTAGCGTCATCGTTTGCAGGAATAACGAAGTCGATATTCTTAGGATTTGAGTTTGTATCAACAATACCAAAGACTGGAATTCCAAGACGGTTAGCCTCTTTCACTGCGATGTGCTCTTTCATTACGTCAACAATGAAAAGTGCACTTGGCAGACGAGTCAAGTCAGCAATTGAGCCAAGGTTCTTCTCTAATTTAGCGCGTTGGCGTGTAATCTGCAACAACTCACGCTTAGAAAGGTTAGAGAAAGTACCATCGTTCATCAGCTTGTCGATGTTTGTCATTTTCTTAACTGCCTTACGAATTGTTGGGAAGTTGGTCAACATACCACCTGCCCAGCGCTCGTTTACGTATGGCATATTAACAGATGCGGCCTTATCAGCTACGATATCTTTAGCTTGTTTTTTAGTAGCGACAAACAGAATCTTCTTGCCTGACTTAGCGATTGCCTTTAATGCCTCTGCAGCTTCATCGATTTTAGCAACAGTTTTGTTTAGATCGATGATATGAATACCATTGCGCTCCATGAAGATATAAGGAGCCATAGCTGGATTCCACTTGCGTTTGAGGTGACCAAAGTGGCAACCTGCCTGGAGTAATTGGTCGAAATTTGTTCTTGACATTTCTCTTTTTAATTTTTATTGTTTACTTTCTTTTTTAATTCTTTCAGCCTGCATACCGCATAACGATTATGGATAACAGACCCCTTTTGCTCAGAATCAGCCCGACAGTAATCTGCTTCTGTACTACACAATGAGTGTATCAGTGTGCAGAGTCTGCCTGGTTTAGATACTAAACGAGATTGTTCCTGAATATTGAATCGTTGTTTCTGAATTTTGAATCGTACCAAACGAAAGGCTCTTGTGAGTCATTGTCGCTCAGGATATAAAACAAAACATTCGATGATTTGTATCCAATATCCAAAGAACAAGGCTTAACGCTTGCTGAACTGGAAGCGGCGACGTGCCTTTGGTTGACCTGGTTTCTTACGCTCAACAGCACGACTGTCGCGAGTAAGGAAGCCTGCATCCTTCAAAACTTTCTTGTCTTCAGCGTTCACTTTGACAAGAGCGCGAGCGATAGCAAGGCGTAATGCCTGGCTCTGACCAGTGAAACCACCACCATCAAGGTTTGCCTTTATATCGTATTTACCATCAGCTTCTACCAACATCAATGGCTGTTTAACCACATACTGCAGAATAGCTGAAGGGAAGAATTCTGTTAATTCTTTCTTATTTATAATGATCTTACCGGTACCTTCACAAAGGTAAACACGAGCTACTGCGCTCTTGCGGCGACCAATTGCATTTATTACTTCCATCTTTATCCTTAATTATTTATACTGGTTAATATCGATTGATTTTGGTTTCTGAGCCTCTTTGTTGTGCTCTGCGCCTTCGAATACGTAAAGGTTGTCCATCAATGCGCGACCAAGACGGCCTTTTGGCAACATACCTTTAACCGCATGACGAATCATTTTGTCTACACCATTGGCACGAGTACGTAGCTCTGCGGGTGTATTAAAACGCTGTCCACCTGGGTAACCAGTATAACGTGTGTAAACCTTATCAGTCTCTTTCTTACCTGAGAAGACTACCTTTGCGGCGTTGATAATGATTACATTGTCTCCACAATCTACGTTAGGAGTGAAGTTTGGTTTGTACTTTCCGCGGAGAAGTTTAGCTACTTTAGAGCAAAAACGACCTACAATCTGATCGCTGGCATCAACAACCACCCACTCTTTCTTAGCTGTTTCCTTGTTTGCGGAAATAGTTTTGTAACTTAAAGTGTCCATTTTTAAAACTTAATTTAACTACTAAAAAACTTATAAATCAATCAATGATAACAGAAACCTCGCGGCGCCTCCAGTCTAAAAGAGACCATCCACAGCTTTACGTTCTGTTGTTTAACAGATTCACTAACCGCCTAATCTGGCCAAAGAAAAGGCTATTAACACTGCTAAACTACTGGGAATTCCAAGCGCTCTCCCAGTAATCGGTTTGCAAAGATACATATTTTATAGGAAGAATCGAAAAGCATTAGCAGACAAAAGCATTCTGGTTACGAATATTTAACAATATTATTAATTATTAATATTATTCATTTCGTGAAATCAGTCCCTACAACCCAAGATACATTATGAATCATAAAAGTAGATAAAATAAAACGAGTTAAGAAGTCACCCTTTAGTCTACATTGTCCCGACTCTAATGAAGAGGACAACAATTTGCTTTAGCTAACAAAATAGAGGAATACACTTTCGTGCATTCCTCATAACAAAACATGCCTTAATTATTGTTGAACACCAGACAAAAGCCCTTTATTCAACATCAAGTTCGCACCTTAATCTACGAACAGAATCAATTAAGCTTGCGACTCATTTTCTATATTTTCGGCAGCAACTTCTTCCTTTCCACGACGCACATTGCCACTGAAGGTGACAAAATAAAAACCTTTTCGTGGAGTCCACTCCATGCAAAACAGTTCTGAAGGACTCTTAAAGCCATTACTCTTGATATAGCGTAACACCCACTCACGCGTCTTATTACATTGCAAAAGCGTTCTCTCCACAATCTCACCATTATTGACAAGCAAGTGAGAATAAGCCGTTCTACCTGGCGGAAGCACTGTCACTGCACCATTAGTCTCAAATAAAACATCATCAACATCAAACATAGAGAAGATTCCTTTCTGCCGTAACAGCATGCGAAATTGCTCCATTTCCAAGCTGTTTCGCTTGAAAGCTTTGAAGTTTATATAGCCATCTCTCACGAGATATGAACTTTCTCCTTTAATCAGATGACGCAAACGGGCTGAGCGCATACAAACTCTGACAAACATATTAAAGGCAGTCCACACGGCCAAAGCAAACAAAATATGCCACATAGACATATCAGGATTGTAAAGAACACCACCGACTAAGGCACCAATAACGAATGCACTTACAGTGTCAAGCGGTGTAATTTGTGCCATCTGTGCCTTGCCTGCAATACGTAAAAACACAAGAATGCCAATCATACCCGTAACGAGTTTCAAGGCAATTGCAATGTAGGGTTGTAATTGTTCCACCATATTCTTTGAAAATAAATAAATATTTTAAGATGATTCTCTAATTATTTCATATTACGAAAACTATCGGGTACCAACATCACCAAAATGTAATCATCCATAGAAATCGATGACAAAGTTAATTTTTCTCCTTGAGATATACAAAAAATTCGAAAAGAAATATGATTCAAAGAATTATTTTCTATCTTTGCATTAATCATATATTACGTTATGAAACTCAAGCATTTAGCCCTTTTTCCTATTATTATCACAACACTCTTCGGCTGTCATCAATCGAAGATTCCTTTCTTACAAGCTCTCGATATCAATGCTGACAGCCTGCTAATGGATTCTATTCCCCAGCCTTTAACCGACGATTTACGCGGCCTTTGGCTTACGGGTGCACAGGTGATGCAATTGAAAGGCAACGCCATTGATAGCTTTCCAGATCGCATTTTATCGGTTCAACGCTTCGCGAATGACTATGCTTTGGCTTTCGCTTATCAAGGAATGGTAGAGCTATATTTATATAATGCTGAAGGAAAGAGGCTCGATCGTGTTGAACTCGGCTATTGGAATGAACCCATAAAACCCTCAACCCTCCAACCGAAAGTTGTCAAACTATCTGTCTATATTGATAGTCTTACAGCAACATACGGCCGATATCATCGTGTGGATGAACGGCATTTTGAAGTTTATTGTACTACAAAAGACGACACCATCTGCTGGAAATATGTAGTTGAAAACCATCACTTCAAGTTACTCAAACGCACTGCCAATCATCCCGTAGCTACGCCTTCACGCGACATTTCCGCTTATCCCTGGTCACAAACCTATGAAGTTTGTCCTCTTATAAACAACTCTCGGGAAATCTTACCAACAGGAATGTTGTGCCGATTAGAAACACCCGGTGGCCATTTTTCCTACGAATATCTACGCAAACAACGTGACATGGGCGCTTATTGGCAGTGGATTTATGACCACCGTGGGCATGAACGACTCTCTAATAAAATACGCGACAATTACTATTGGGCTATGCATTACAAAGACAAGAAGCGCCAATTACCACGTGAAATGATTGAAAACGACATCCAAAAAGTAAGGAACAAACAGGCAAAAGCTTATCTTTTAAAACTTGTCAGAAGCTGGAACAACAACCCGTATAACGCTGAATAAAATGCCACATGAATCATTTCTTTAAGTTGCGCCCCACGAATTAGCCATAACTTCTGCCCTACAAGCACAATCCACCCTTACACATGAGCACCCCACCATATGCGCTATTGCTCTCAAACAACAATCATCTACAAACTACATCTATAACTATTATGGATTAAAATGCAAAGGCTTGCATCATGACGAACCTTGACCAACAAAACAAAGTTTCACCTATACCTTATATATATAGGGGCAGTTATACGATGAAGAAACACTAATACGAACAACTATCAACATTCACCATTTCACCAGGTGCATAAAAACAAAGTACCGAACCATGCACATCGACACGTTTCGGTACTCATCTTTTGTTGTGTTTCAGCCTTACCTCATTGCCAAGCAAGCCTAAAACTCTTTATTATTTATTTGCTTTCAGTTTTTTACTACTTAGCTTATTCCTTGCAGCAAGCCTTCTTAGCTTCCTTCTTGCAGCACTTCTTAGCTTCAGGTTTGCTTTCCTTGCAGCAAGCTTTCTTTGCTTTGCAATCTTTCTGGCAGTCTTTCTGGCAGTCTTTCTTTACATCATTTTTAAGCTTCTTCACCTCATTCTTTGTGCCGTTATAAGCCTTCTTAGCTGCATCACCGATTTCTTCGCCAGTCTTCTTTGCATCAGACTTAAACTGCTTTGCATCCTTCTTAACTTGTTCTTTTACTTCTTTTTCTACGGTTTTAACCTTCTGTGCGTTTGCAATACCAAATGAAGCTAATGCTAAAACTGCGCATAATACAATCTTTTTCATACTCATTTCTTTTATATTTAACGCTTGCAAATATACAGTTATTCATCTAAATAACAAAGAAAATATAAGGAAATTCGCAATTTTAACGCTATTTTTGAATTACACTTCGTATTAAAAACCATAAATGAAAGATTAACGTTGTGAGTAAACCATAATGAGATTGCATCACATGGAAACGTTCTTTAAGCGATGCTTTGTGGTTTTTGACACTCAGTCCCCCGTCAAGATAGTTAGCAATTACAGCGTTAACATTGCGCAAAGTCATGTGCTGTTGGCCTGCCTTTTTCATCACTTTAATACACCAATCCACATCTGCTGAGTACTTATAATGCGTGTCGTAAGGAATAGATTTGGCTATATCCGCACGCACATAAAACGCTTGATGACACACTAACATGCCGTTACGGAACGAACGCCAAGTAAGTTTTCGTGGAGGGGATAGACGGCGACGGCGCAGAAAACGACCTGTATCATCGACAATATCTGTATCACCATAGAGCACACCGGGATGCGCTTCACCCTCTCCAACGCATCCCGCGATATGCTCAAGGGTATCAGTCGAAGGAAAGGTATCACCTGCATTAAGAAACACAACATAATTTCCCGTGGCCTTTTCCAGGCCTTTATTCATTGCATCATACAGTCCTTTGTCTGGTTCAGAGACAAAAACAACACGATGCATACAATCTTCATTGTCATCATTGGCTTGGATATAACGCTCCACAATGTCTTTTGTTCCATCCGTAGAAGCACCATCTATGATAATATGTTCAACGTGACGATAGCGCTGATGCAGTACACTTTCGAGCGTTTTTGGTAGTTCTGATGCAGCCTGATAAGTGCAAGTAATAATAGAAAAGCGTATCATAAGTGAAAGTTTTTAAGTGCAATGGCCTCATTATAGACTTCAATATACTTCATTGCCACGGCATGTTGCGAATAGTTTGTAACGACCTTGTGCACCGCTTCACGGCTCAAAGCGTCATAATCTGCCTCATAAAGCACCCAATATAGCCCTTTGGCAAGGTCGTCAACATCGCGATATGCTGCCACATATCCATTTTTCTTATGGTCTATTTCTTCGGGAATTCCACCAACATTAAAGCCAACAGAGGGCACTCCGCAAGCCATTGCTTCCATTATTGTGTTAGGAAGATTCTCGGAAAGTGAGGGTAACACAAACACATCGGCAGCGTTATAGATATCTACAAGCTGTCGAGTGTCATTCACATATCCTAATTTTCCCGTGCAGAAATCAAAGACATCACCAATATTTCCCTTACCTCCGCCGAGCACAGCAACAAAGGTTTTATGCACGATTTCCGGGTGTTCAGCCGCCATTTTGTGGCAGGCTTCAATAAGATAAAATATCCCTTTGTTTTCGTTTATTATGCGTTGGGCTGCAAAAAGAATCACCTTCATGTCTTGAGGTATCCTTGCACGCTGGCGAGCTAACTTGCGATCAATAGGTCGAAAGACATGTGTATCAATGGGATTTGGTATCGAACAAATCGGCTGCCCATACAGAATGGCACTCTTTTTAGCCTCCTTTTCCAACCATTTACTACAGGTTACGAATGAGATTGTACGTCTATTCAACAAACTTTTCTTGCGTTTGAAAACCTGATATGACAGGTCATGCACAGAACCTCCATGGGGAAGGAGGCGACAATAGCCACAAGAGGTTTGATAACGACGGCAGTTTAATGCAACATGACAAATGCCAGTAGCCGGCCAAATATCGTGCATCGTCCACACCACGGGCTTACCGCTATCGAGTATTTTGCGTATATCTTTAAGAGAAAGCATCCCTTGATTAATCCACGAAAGATGGATAACATCGGCTTCTTTGAATTCAGGCAGCCGCGTAACATCCGTTCCTGTGTTGGCCATATCTATCTCAAAGAGATGCGTCCGCTTGAAATGTAGGTGACAAAACAAGCACCAACGCTCCCAAAGAAAACGCCAATAGTTGAGCAATTTGTGTTTAAGTCCAACTACTGTAATATCATCTGTGAGCTTATCGCGCACCAACATCTTGGCTTTTACGCCATTGTTGTTGAGCGCATCCATTAGGCGATTGGCCGCAACAGCAGCCCCGCCGGTATGCTCACTCGTATTTATAATCAATACTCTCATTCTCGTTTTACTTACTTTCTGCAAAGATACGTAAAAACTAAAAAAGCAAAAAGGTTAATGCTTAAAAAGTAATCTCAAGACGCTTTGACTGTCCACGCATCACACTTCTTCCCTATGTTCAAACACAAAAATTACACCTTATTATATATAGGCACCTGAACAACATCATAAACAAATCGTTTTGACAACACCAACCACTAAGCATAAAACAACAAAACCTATGAAATCAAAACACCATTACCCAACAAGAAATAGATATAAAAAGGCTTTCAATGATGTATTTTCATACAATATCCAATGTAAACAAACACGAAGAAAACAGAAAACTGCATGTGTGTACGAACACAATACGTTGATTTAGGTCAAGAAAACACGTCAGATTGCATGAAAATCACACGTAAAGTTGCAACATGAGATTAATCTTTCTACCTTTGCATCATCAAAAGGTTAATAGATTGTTTAGGTTAGTAGTAATAGATTTTAGGTTTTAGTTATTAGGTTTAAGGTAATTTTTAACAGATTGTTTCGTAGATAACAATGGAGACCGTGAGGTTACCATTTGTTTAGAAAGGTTTTTAGTTAGAAATAGATGAGGTCGAAGCTCGGGTTAGAGTTTCGGCTTTTTCGTTTCTTGTTGGTTAGGTATGAAAACCTTGATTGACTGAAAACCCATCCTACATTCATTTTTTTCTATTCATCATTTCAAAGTTTTCATAAATCGATAGACAATCAAACAGAAATGATTATCTTTGTGATTGATAAACAAACAAACGCTATGGCAAACGAGATTAAACTTGGAGAATATAATGTTTTACGCGTAAAAGAGGTGGCACGTCGCGAAGGATTTGGTGAAGTTTTCGGGCTTTACATGGACGGAGGACGTGAAGGTGAGATACTGATGCCCCAGAAATACGTTCCTGAAGGGGCTAAACCTGGCGACGAAATTGAATGTTTCATCTACTTAGATCAAGACGAACGCCCCATCGCAACGACTGAAAAGCCATTGGCAAAAGTGGGAGATTTCGCCTACTTGGAATGCGCTTGGGTCAATGAATACGGCGCTTTTCTGAACTGGGGGCTAACCAAAGACCTCTTTTGTCCATTCCGCGAACAGAAAAAACGCATGGAGATTGGCGACAGTTATATCGTATATGTGCACATTGACGAAGAGAGTTATCGCATCGTTGCCAGTGCAAAGGTGGAGCATTTTCTCGGTAATGACGTTACAAAAGCAGGCTTTAAACGCAATCAAGAAGTAGAGATTCTCATCTGGCAAAAGACTGATTTGGGCTTCAAAGCCATTGTAAACAATCAATATCCGGGCCTTGTTTATCAAAACCAAGTTTACAAATATGTGCACACAGGCGACCGAATGAAGGCATACATCCACAATGTTCGACCCGACGGAAAACTTGATCTAACCCTTCAACCTACAGGAATGGCAGCCGCAGAAGACTTTTCTGCCACGCTATTTCAATATCTTCAAGACAATAACGGCTATTGCGTATTGGGCGACAAGAGCAGTCCTGACGACATCAAACATCAGTTTCAGGTGAGCAAAAAGGTATTCAAAAAAGCCATTGGAGAGCTATATAAGCAACGGAAAATAAGGATTGAAGACGATGGAATATACTTGGTGAGGGAGTAATATTGTAAATATTAATCGCTAATATTTAACACTTCATTTCTTCATCAAAGAGAAACAAAAACATCGTTTTTCTATTATCGTCCTCCATTTTACCCAAGATTACCTGCCTATTTCATCGTATTAGCAACGCAAAGTGTGTCATTTCATCTTGCTAAATGACACATAAGGCAGGGTAAAATATAGGAGAACACTTGATAAAACAAGCCTTTTCATTCCCAAATCTGCCTCTTCTTACAGCTTAATCCTTCCTATTTTCCAACATCATTTCTTTTGTTTTTTATAACTATTTGAAAGTCATTAAATTACAAACAGGTAAAAAATAGAGCCGTTTTCCATCTAAAAAGGATTTGAGATTCAAATTTTGTCATTCTCCGAAACACTTTGTTTGCATTTTTCATAAACAATAAATTATAGGTCACATTGTGCAATTATAAGTGCTTATCAGTATCAGAATGTTAAACAAACCATTATGATTCTTTGCATAAAATCAATGCCTATAGCTTCGCCTTTTAGTACATTTGTCTCCCCCATCCCAATCCAATAGCATACAGCAAAAGGCCAAGTAGGTTTTGTTTTCAGCCTTTTTGTATCGCTTCAATCACGTTAAATACACTTAACTACCTTTAGAATTAGCCATATTTGGTAGCAGAAGTGGAAAAATATTGCTATATTTGCACGCAATAAATTTTAAAAGTTACAATATGTCATCATTTGTTGCAGATAAAATTGTAATGGACGGTCTTACCTTTGATGACGTCCTTTTGATTCCTGCTTATTCCGAAGTACTTCCTAAAGAAGTAGAGTTGAAAACCAAGTTTACACGTAACATCACCCTGAATGTGCCCTTTGTGACAGCCGCAATGGATACAGTTACCGAGGCATCAATGGCCATTGCCATTGCACGCGAAGGTGGTATTGGCGTTATTCACAAGAACATGTCGATAGAAGAACAGGCACATCAGGTGGCAATTGTTAAACGTGCAGAGAACGGAATGATTTATGATCCCGTGACAATTCGACGCGGAAGTTCGGTTAAAGACGCTCTCGCCTTGATGCATGATTACCATATTGGTGGCATACCTGTAGTGGATGATGACAACAAACTCGTTGGAATCGTGACGAACAGAGACTTGCGTTTCGAGCGTCATATGGACAAAAAGATAGACGAAGTGATGACAAAAGACAATCTTGTTACTACTCATCAGCAAACAGACTTGGGTGCTGCTGCACAGATATTACAGGAGAACAAGATTGAGAAACTACCCGTTGTAGACAAAGATAACCATCTCGTGGGCTTGATTACCTATAAGGATATCACCAAAGCCAAAGACAAACCAATGGCTTGCAAAGATGAAAAAGGCCGCCTTCGCGTGGCTGCCGGCGTTGGTGTTACAGCCGATACGATGGAGCGTGCAAAGGCTTTGGTTGAGGCAGGTGTAGATGCTATCGTCATCGATACAGCCCATGGACACTCCAAAGGCGTAGTAGAAAAGCTCAAACAAGTAAAGGCTGCCTTCCCAAATGTAGACGTTATTGTTGGTAATGTGGCTACAGGTGCCGCAGCAAAATACCTTGTTGACAACGGAGCCGATGCCGTAAAGGTGGGCATTGGACCCGGTTCTATTTGCACAACTCGCGTTGTTGCTGGTGTGGGTGTGCCTCAATTGACCGCTGTTTACGATGTATATTCAGCACTTCAAGGTACGGGTGTGCCATTAATTGCAGATGGTGGACTTCGTTATTCAGGCGACATTGTTAAAGCATTGGCAGCTGGTGGCAGTTGTGTTATGATTGGTTCACTCGTTGCCGGCACAGAAGAAAGCCCAGGAGAAACTATTATCTTCAATGGACGTAAATTCAAAAGCTATCGCGGAATGGGTTCACTTGAGGCTATGGAACAAAAGAATGGCTCTCGTGATCGCTACTTCCAGAACGATGTTCGCGATGTAAAGAAGCTCGTACCAGAGGGTATTGCCGGTCGTGTTCCCTACAAAGGAACTGTTCAAGAGGTGATTTATCAGTTGACAGGTGGCTTGCGTTCGGGAATGGGTTATTGCGGAGCACCTTCTATTGAGAAGTTGCACGATGCGAAATTCACACGCATCACTAACGCTGGTGTAATGGAAAGTCATCCTCATGACATTGCCATCACGAGTGAAGCTCCTAACTATTCTCGTCCAGAATAAGTGAGGTTCATGCAGAAAAGAAAAAGATTTATGATATCATTGGCCATGCTTCTTTGTGGAAGCATGGCTTTTGGTCAGACAGACGACCCTGTCTTGATGACGATAAATGGCAAGCCCGTGAAGCGCTCGGCATTCGAATTTGCATATAAGAAATATCAAACAGCAAACGGATTCGAACGAAAGAGCGTGGCCGATTATGCCGAACAATACGCCAATGACAAGTTGAAAGTCGAAGAGGCCCTATCGGAACGACTCGACACTTTGCCTTCTTTTCTGCAATTGTTTGCTGCTTATCACAACCAACAAATCCCGCAAACATTAGACAACGACGCTGAAACGGAAGCAGAAGCACGCCGTCTTTATGCCTTCACTCAACAACGAGTTGACGCCTCAGGTGGCATGATTAAGGTGCGTGAAATACTGCTTCGATTAGGACAAAGGGCCTCAAAACGAACGGAAATTGAGGTTAAACAACGAATAGACTCTATTTACAATGCACTGCAACATGGTGCGGACTTTGGAGAAATGGCAAGGCGATATTCGGACAATAAGACTGCAACTAATCTTGGAGAGCACCAACCTTGGCTGCTACCGGGACAGACTTTACCCGAATTTGAGACTCAGGCTTATGCCTTAAAGAAAGGAGAAATGAGCGCGCCCTTCCTCACTCCAGCAGGTTATCACATTATATTAATAGAGGACAAAAGCGCTTACTTTCCATACGATTCAGTTCGAAACAACTTGCTACGCTTTGTTAGTCAGCGAGATCTTCGAAACAAACTGACAGCTGTCCGACTACAAGAAAGGTCATTTGCACAACGTAGTTCTGAAGACATGGCTTTGAAAAAACAAGCTGATGCCTTTGAAAAAGAAAATCCACAAATGGCAAATCTCATGCAAGAATATCGTGATGGATTGTTGATTTTTGAGGTTAGTAAGCGGATAATATGGGACAAAGCTGCTCATGACGAAGCAGGACTGACAAACTATTTTGACCACAATAAAAAGAAATATAAATGGTCGTCACCACGTTATAAAGGTATCATCATCCATGCAAAAGAGGCTGGAGAGGTGAAGAAAGTGAAAAAGTTACTGAAACATATTGACTTTAATCACTGGAAAGAGGCAATAGACCAACAGTTCAATGCAGGCGGAGAGGTTCGCATAACTGCCACGCAAGGGCTATTCAAATCAGGTGATAATTCGTGGATTGACTATGAGATATTCAAACAAGGAGAGGCACCTCAGCCTATAAAGGACTATCCTTTTAACGGAGTTTATGGGAAAAAGCTCAAAGCTCCCAAGGCATTAGCTGAGGTTAGACCACTTGTTCTTGCAGATTATCAAGAGGAGTTGGAACGCCAATGGGTAAAGACCTTGCGTGAGAAATATCCTGTTATAATCCATCAGGAAGCGCTTAAGACAATAAAAGAAAATAGATAATTGTAGAGAATTAAAACGAAACAATAACGAGATGAACAAAGGATATAAACTATTTGGTGGCTTTATTGGCGTACTACTTCTGGCAGGTATCAGCGCTAAAGCCAATAAAACTGTCGGTAATATGACGGATGAGAATGATACGGTGCAAGCAAAACCTGCCGCAACGCATATCCCAGAGCATAGTGTTATCGATGAAGTTGAATGGGTAGTAGGTGATGAACCTATCATGAAATCAGACATTGAGCAAATGCGTTTGCAAGGAGAAATGGAAGGAATGAAATGGGGTGGTAATCCCGACTGCCGCATTCCGGAACAGATTGCCGTTCAAAAACTCTTCTTACATCAGGCTATACTCGACTCCATTGAAGTTACAGAGTCAGATATTGCGCAAACCGTTGAGCAACAAATCAACTTGTGGATAAACTCCGTTGGTTCCAAAGAGAAACTCGAAGAGTATCAAGGAAAGAGCATAAGTCAAATCCGTTCCGATCTGCATGATGATGTAAAGAACAGCAAGATGATTCAACAGATGAAACGAAAGATCATGGGAAATGTCTCTGTTACGCCTGCCGATGTAAGACGATACTTTAAGAATCTGCCCGAAGATAGTATTCCTTTTATCCCTACAGAGGTTGAAGTTGAGATCTTAGTTCGCAAGCCTCGTATCCCACAAAGCGAGATAAACCGCATCAAAGACCAGTTGCGTAACTTCACGGATCGCGTCAATAAAGGAGAGACTTCCTTTAGTACCTTGGCACGACTCTATTCAGAAGACCCAGGAACTTCACGTCAAGGAGGAGAGATGGACTATACAGGTCGTGGCACACTTGACCCTGCTTTTGCCAGCGTTGCCTTTAATCTTACCGACCCAAAGAAGATTTCTAAGATTGTAGAATCAGAGTTTGGATACCACATTATCCAATTGATTGACAAGCGAGGAGACAAGATAAAGGTGCGTCATATATTGCTAACGCCGAAGGTTTCTAATGAAGATATGAACAAAGCCTTATCCAGATTAGACTCTATTGGCAATGATATTAAAGATGGGAAGTTTACATTTGAGGCTGCCTGCTCTTATCTTTCAGAAGATAAAGACACACGTAACAACCACGGCTTAATGGCCTATACAGACAATCAAACAGGTAAAATCACCTCACGCTTCCAAATGAAGGATCTCCCCACTGAAGTCGCTCGAGTTGTAGATACGATGAAAGTTGGAGAGATATCTGTACCATTCAAGATGATAGATCATCGTGGAAAGACAGTGGCAGCTATCGTTAAATTGGTCAATAGAATCGATGGACATAGAGCTAAAATCACTGAAGATTTCCAGACAATGCAAGAGGTAGTGATGCAGAAAGAGAGTGAAAAGAAACTGCATGATTGGGTGGTTAACAAAATAAAGAATACGTATGTGCGCATGAATGACCGCTATAAAGATTGTGATTTTGAATATCAAGGTTGGATAAAATAACGGATGAGACATCATCACATCATACGAATTAAATATAGACATAGGGCATTCCTTGGAATGGTCCTATGTTTGTTTGTGCTGTGCTTAATGCGGAGCTATGCTGCAGTTGGAAACAAAAAGTCTGACGATAAAGTATTTCTTATACATGCAGATGAACTTCGTTATGACCAGTATGGCCCTGTTCCTGATGCCCAAATTGTAAAAGGTCGCGTGCACTTTATGCACAAAGGATCAAACCTTTGGTGTGATAGTGCTTACTTTTATCAGCAGTCTAATTCTGTAAAAGCATTTGGCCATGTCCGCTATCAACAGGGAAAGACTCTTTCACTCAAAGCAGATCGTGCTGCCTATGATGGCTTCCGACAATTATTGGAAGCTCGAAAGGACGTGGTTTTACATCATGGTGACAAGACACTTTACACTGATAGTCTCGATTATGACCGCTTTAATGATTACGCATACTTCTTTGAAGGCGGGAGGTTAATAGACAAAAAGGATCGCTTAGTGTCTGACTGGGGCGACTATAACCTAAAGACTCGCGAGGCAACCTTTTGGTATAATGTGAAGATGCGCAGTGGTAATCGCACGGTCACTACAGACGAATTGCATTATGATACAAAGAAATCCTTGGCACATGTTGTGGGACCAAGTAAGATAATTCAGAACGGAAGTGTCATCCAAACGACAGATGGTTACTTCGATAGCAAGTCTGATCTTGCTGAGATGTATGGGCGTTCTACGGTTACAGACAAGGATAAAGAGATTACAGGCGATAGTCTTTTCTACAACAAACGAACAGGAATGGCTCGCGGTTTGGGTAAGGTGGTCTATGTAGACAAGCGTAACAAGAACCAGCTTTTAGGCGAAAGAATCTTCTATAACGAGAAAACGGGACGAGGTTTTGCTACAGGTCGTGCCTTAGTTAAAGACTATTCACAGAAAGATACCCTGTTTATGCACGCCGACTCTATGAAGATTTTCACGTTCAATATGAATACAGATTCTATGTATCGAAAGGTACATTGCTTCCATCATGTAAAGGTATTCCGCCAAGATGTGCAAGCTATCTGCGATTCATTAGTGTTAAACAGCAAAGACTCCTGCATGACCATGTATCGCGATCCGATTGCATGGAGTGGAGATCGACAAATACTTGGTGAGATAATCAAAGTTTATATGAATGATAGTACGGTGCGTGAGGCACACGTTATCAACCAAGCTTTGAGCATTGAACGCATCCCAGGACAGAAATATTTCAATCAACTTTCATCGAAAGAAATCTCAAGTTATTTCATCAAAGGTAAGATTCGGCGCGTCATTGCATCAGGAAATGCGAAAGCAATCTTCTATCCTGTGGACGACAAAGATTCCACTTTGCAAGGTCAAGTCTATATAGAGACAGACACAATAAAAATGTTTATCTCACCAGAAAGAAGACTTGACAAGATATGGACACCCAAAAATACGGGTGTTATGCTACCAATGACACAGATTCCTGCCGAAAAACTGAAGCTTCCGGAATTCGCTTGGTTTGAAGAATTGCGTCCAACAGACCCACAGGATGTTTTCCATTGGCGCGGGAAAGGCGAAGGTTCAGCACTTAAAGTGATACAACGTCGCCGGTCACCTCAGCAGAAAGTCAATACTGTTTCACGATGAATCTCTTTCAACAACCACGGCCCCGACGATTCAATCACAAATATATCTATGTGGATGAACGCAAAGAACGCTTGCAAAAAATAGAGCAACAGGCACGTGAAACGTTAGGGCTTACCCCTCATAAGCCCTTAGACCAAGAACAAATTCATCAGGCATTCCGTGCCGCAATGCCTCATCTCTCAAAGAAGAAGAGGTGCTACAATGGTGCAAACCAACTCATCCAAGTTGTTCTTCTACTATTTCTTTTGGCGTTATTTTATTTAATTTTGTTATTTATCTTTTAGCAATTTATGAGCGATATCATACAACTTCTTCCCGATTCTGTTGCCAACCAGATTGCCGCTGGCGAGGTTATACAACGCCCCGCATCTGTAATTAAAGAATTAGTTGAGAATAGTGTTGACGCAGGGGCAAAGAATATACAGATTCAAGTCATTGATGCCGGAAAGACAACGATATTAGTTACCGACGATGGTAAAGGCATGTCTGCAACAGATGCACGTCTATCTTTCGAACGACATGCTACATCTAAGATTAGGAAGGCTGATGATTTATTCGCTCTTCACACAATGGGTTTCCGCGGAGAAGCCTTAGCTTCTATCGCTGCTGTGGCTCAAATTGAATTGAAAACTCGGCAAGAAAGCGATGAGGTAGGCACTCTTTTATCCATCTCCGGAAGTCGTTTTGTTGGACAAGAGCCCTGTTCTTGTGCAGTAGGTAGCAGTTTTTCTGTCAATAACCTATTTTATAATGTACCCGCGCGAAGGAAGTTTCTGAAGTCCAATTCAACGGAACTAAATAACATTATCACCGCTTTTGAGCGCATAGCACTGGTCTATCCTGACATAGCCTTTACCTTACAAAGCAACGGAACAGAACTTTTCAATCTTAAAGCTGGCGTACTTCGTCAGCGAATCATAGACATTTTTGGGAAACGTCTCAATCAAGAACTGCTTTCTGTAAAGGTAGATACAACGATGTGTCGCATCAATGGATACGTCGGTAAACCTGAGTCTGCCCGTAAGAAAGGTGCACATCAATACTTCTTTGTAAATGGTCGTTACATGAAACACCCTTACTTCAACAAAGCAGTGATGGCTGCCTTTGAACGATTAGTGCCAACGGGTGAGCAAGTTCCTTATTTTTTATATTTCGAAGTGGCTCCCGAAGATATCGATGTCAACATCCATCCTACGAAGACTGAAATTAAATTTGAGAATGAAGTGCCTATTTGGCAAATCCTTTCTGCTGCTGTGAAAGAGGCTGTTAGCATGTTTAACGACATCCCTTCAATTGATTTTGACACAGAAGGCAGGCCTGAAATTCCTGTGTATAACCCCACAGAAAACGTTGAAGTGCCTAAAGTTAAATATAATCCAGATTATAATCCTTTCCGGAATTCATCAGAAGCACCTCGTTCTTCGAGTCCCTCTAACCGATGGGAAGAGCTTTATCAGAATCTACAAAAGCCTAGTCAGGAAACAGAATTATTCTCTTCAAAGATGACTTTGCCTGATATTCAAGAGGAGGAAGAACCAACCGAGAACGTCATTGAAGAGAAATCACCCTCTCACTACCAGTATAAGGGACGCTATATCATGACAGCCGTGAAGTCAGGACTAATGATTATCGACCAACATAGGGCACATGTGAGAATTCTTTTCGATCGATATCAAGAGCAATTGAAGCGCAGTGAGACTGCCGCTCAAAAGCTATTATTTCCCGAAAACCTTCATTGCACAGCATCAGAAGAAGTTACTTTGTCGAAGATTCTACCCGAGCTGCAAGATCTTGGCTTTGAAATCAGTCCATTAGGAGGTTCGACTTATGCAATATTAGCTGTTCCTTCAGGGCTTGAAGGACTTGACATGATTAATCTTTTGCATGACATGATTCTCTCAGCACAGGAGAAACCCACCAATCTTCGCGAAGAAATCAGCCGAGAATTGGCTTTAACCATGGCACGAAAAGCTGCAATCCCGCAAGGACAAGTATTGAACAATGCGGAGATGGAGAACATCTTTAATTCTCTTTTCTCTTCATCGAATCCCAATTATACACCAGATGGCAAAAACATTCTTTGCATATTAAAACAGAATGAAATAGAACATCTTTTAGATTAAAATATGTAAAATTATACCATCTGAATGAAAATATCATTAACTTTGTAATCAAATGCAAAAACAAAGCATATATTCAGATAGCAAATAACTTATATTAATTATTATTATTTATGAAGAAATTCGTGATCGGTGCAGCTTTATTGGGCATGTCTATGACTGCTTTTGCACAACAAGCTGACCCAACACTGAAGTACAGTGTAGCCACAAATTCGTTTTGGAGCAACTGGTTTATTCAGGTAGGTGGTGATTACAACATTTGGTATTCAAACCAAGAGCATGGCCGTGGCCTTGATAATGGTGGCAATTATAACTTCCTTAGCAAGCAACGTCGTAGCTTTGGAGGGTCTGTTGCCATAGGAAAGTGGTTCACACCAGGCATTGGTCTCCGTACAAAGTTACAGGGATTCAACTCTAAAAAGATTGGTGCTGTTGGCGTAACTTCACAGCATTTCTGGAGTTTGAACGAGCATATCATGTTCAATTTAAGCAATCTTTTCATGGGTTATAACCCTGAACGAGTTTGGAATATCAGCCCATTCATTGGTGGAGGTATGGCTCGTAATATGTCTGTTAATCGTTATGTTATGCAGTTAAGTGCCGGTATCAACTCTTCATGGAGACTCTGTCGGAACCTTGATCTCTATGCAGAAGCAGGATGGAATCGCATGGAAGATAACTTCGATGGCAATGAGATGGCACAGCTTTCTAATGCACATTATGGACGTGGTTGGGAAGATAAGGACAACCATTTATACGCAGAAATAGGTCTTACTTTCAAACTCGGCAAGGCCACATGGAATAAGACTCCTGACGTAGATGCAATCAAAGCATTGTCTCAATCACAAATAGATGCACTCAATTCTCAGCTTAATGACCTCAACACAGAGAACGAAAAACTCCGCAAAGAGCTTGCCGAGAAGCCAAAGACTACTGTCTTGACAAAGAGTCTTAAGGAATTTGTTGCAACACCAATCTCTGTATTCTTCAACATCGGTAAGATTGATGTAGCTCTCTTGAAGGACTTAGTTAACGTTCGTGCACTTGCAAAATACGCAATAGAGAACAACTCTCATATCCTTGTTACAGGTTATGCTGACTCATCAACTGGTACACCTGCTATCAACCAGAGACTCTCTGAGCAACGTGCTAACACTATCGTTGAGGAACTTGTTAAGATGGGTGTTAACCGTTCTAACATCAGAACAGCAGCTGGTGGCGGTGTAAAGATGCTCGAATATCCTGACTATGATCGTCGCGCTACAGTTCAAATTGTAGACTAATCGAAGTCAATGAGCCTGTCTTTTAAGGCAGTTCATATAGAAAAAGCAACATCCTCAGTCAATCTTTTGACTGAGGATGTTTTTTATTAGATTTATTTGCACGGGTGAAATAAATTTCTTAATTTTGCAATCGCTTTACAAAAGTAAGGGCGTTTAGCTCAGCTGGTTTAGAGCATCTGCCTTACAAGCAGAGGGTCGGCGGTTCGAATCCGTCAACGCCCACAAGGGGTGTATCCCTGTAGTCCTTTGGGATTGCAGGGATTTTCTTTTATATCATAACCCCGTTGGGCTGCAAGCGAATCTTTTGTTCATGCTAATCATTTTGCTTTACACACCACTCCACGCCATGATTTAATAGCACACAATTCGCAGGCAAACAACACTTGCGATGCAGCGTCTAACAATTCACAAAATAATCCATATCAAAACACACGATAATCTCTATCACTTTACATCGTAATTAGCGTCATTTCACCCAGTAAAACAAGTCTAATTACATGGTCATTTGCCTCAAAGCATTTTGCCTATCATTATCCTTGAAATCATAAAGTGTTTTGGGATGAAATACGTTTTCTATAAAATAAACTTTGGTTTAATGGCTTCCTATCTCGCAATTCAAAACTATTCATCTCGTGATAAGAAACAAACAAAAAAGAGATTTGATTAAAATCAAACCTCTTTCTCTTGTGGGCGTTGACGGATTCGAACCGCCGACCCTCTGCTTGTAAGGCAGATGCTCTAAACCAGCTGAGCTAAACGCCCTTACTTTTGTAAAGCGTTTGCAAAATTAAGCATATTCTTTGATTTAACCAAATAAAAGAGATTTCATTTTTGTTTTTTTAAGAAAACAATATGAATTAGCACAGATTTGCACTCAGAATAGTTCAATATAAGCTATCATTATACCCAAAAGGCTACCTTATCAATACTACAAACCAACCAAACCTAAGGCACTTTACACCCCATAATAATGCAAACAAAAAGGCAAAAGCCTTTTACACTTTTGCCTCTTTGCCACTATGCATGGTTTGAAATAGCCACAATTTTTCGTTATTTACAAACCAATGCTATCACATTTTCCTAATTTCCGTCCTGCTTACATCATCAAACCAAAGGATAAAGTTCTAAACTTTGGTCCATAACTTCCACGCAAAAGGTTGCAAGGACTATACTTAAAGTAAATATCTGGCACGCCTTTCACCCTCACAGTTCCCATGAAATCAATCGTAACGGGATTCACACGAACATTCGTATCGACATCTTTCACCTTCTGTCCATTAAGCTTATAGCGCGTCTTCAGACTGCCATAGGTGTTCAAATTGACTACAGGTCCGAGACTAAAACTTACCCATTGGCCCTCATAATGATAGCGAATAGGCATGTTTAAGCTAAAAACCTTGATACGAGAAAAGATAGGTGTGCTGCCCGTTGGATAGGTATCAATGGCCACAGCGCGGTTGTTCATCACAAAACGCAAGTCATCTGTCATACGGAAATTACGCCAATCAAGGCCAAATCCCACAGAGAAGGCATTGGCATTACGCCATGGTCGCACAACCCAATCGCCCAACAGCCACCATATTTCCCATGATTTGAACGGCTGAATATCAGCTCTTTCGGGCATACCTACTGCATTACTAAAACCTACACCGAGTCGCATTTCACACTCACGCATTGGCTTTCTGCTCTTATGTGCTTTGGAAAGACCGATAAAAGAGAAGTTCCATGTGTTGTCATTCAACGCAGAAGTACTCACATAATTGCTATCAACGACTTGAATATTACTTTCATAATGATAGCTCGGATTCGTTGAACTACCCCACACTTCTACCCGTTGCAACGAGTCACTACTAATGATTCTCACTCTACGTGGCTTCTCAACAACGACTGTATCATTGTCATTTGAATGGGCTGTTGCCGTCAAACAACATGCCAAAGCCACACAAATAAGGATTTTTTTCATAAGGATTTATTTAATGTATTAGTTTTCTTAATTCTGCAATACTGGCCACATTGCCTTCCATATAGACAAGGGTGACAAGCGTATCTCGGCCCTTTCGCTGTGTGAGATAACACAGATAGCGATATAATCCGCCCTGTTGTGGCAGACTCATGATGAGCGTTGACACATTGTTTCGACTGGTTTGTTCCGTTCCCACAGCCATTTTGCGGTCGCGTTCAACACATTTGTCAACCTCATTACATTGCTTTTCATTGGCCTTGAAACGTATACTGTGATAGAAATTCAGGTTATACTTACTAAGGGCACGCCCTTTTACACGAACTTCTACCATCTGTTCGCGTGGCACAAGCTTTCCAATGAAGAGTTCGTTGACATTCAATCCTTGCTGTGCATGAAGCAAACAAGCAAACCCACTCAGTAGAATTGTTAAGAAAATACGGTGTTTCATAGCCCTATAATCAATGATATTTTGTTTTCATTCAACTGTTTCCTAAAATCGAACGCAACTGATTGTCTACGTCTGCATCGCCATTTTGGTGGATGTCTTGCATGGTTTCATCCACTACTTTCATGACTTCTTTAGCGTTGGTCACATGCTTATTGTAGACAAAAGCCTCACAATAATTTTGTGATCTGTCCACCAAGAGCGTACTGCCAAGGGCTAAGAATAACGCGATGGAAGCCGCTGCAGCTATAAATTTGGGGCGAGTGACAAGATGAAGAAGCTTGAATCTCGGTGGTTGTGCTATTGCTTCATCCTGTGAAAGGCTGGCAAATGAACAGAAATATTCACGTAGTGGCATCAGTTCTTCCACCACGTTGCCTGCCGAAAAATAACGATACAACGCACGTTCTTCGTCAAGTGAGGTCTCTCCCGCCATGAAACGGTCGACCAATTGCTTTATCTTTTCGTCTTTATTCATCGTGTTGAAGTGTTATAAATTGATGCCTTATGGCTTGTCGTGCACGGCTTAAAGCCTTACGAACTGCTACATCTGAGCTTCCTAATAGCGCTGCAATGTCATGCATTTCCATCCCTTCGATGTGCCGCAAGCGTAGAATTGTCTGCTGAAATGTTGGTAACCGATCAGCTATCTGCATCACTTTTGCATAGCGTTCGTCGTTTGTTGGTTCATAGTCTATGAGATTTTCTGGGATAGACGTTGTTGTTCTACGTCGCCGAATGATGTCAACACAACGATTTTTCACAAGCACTGAGGCCATGGGAGCCATCGGAAGATGCAGAGATTCGAGCATTTGCCAAAGCCTGAGCAGTACATCTTGCACCGCATCTTCAGCCTCTTCATCGTCTTTTAAGTAGCTACGAGCAAGGCGAAGCATTTGTGGTCGGACTTGCTCCACCTCGTCTTTATATTCTTCAATAGTCATCGTTGTGTTATCAAATCTCTATAATGATTACGCAAAGTTAAGGATTTTGTGACATCTATAAAACCTTTTTTTCTGCTTTTTACTACTGAAACATTATATTTCCTCCCTACTATTGCAACACAAAAAGGCATAGAAGAGCATATATTTTGGCCTATTGAAAAGCATGAAAACATTTAACTTAATGTATGTTTTCCTTCACTCTAAACTATAAAAAGATGTTATTCATTACATCAAAAGCTTCAATCCGCCTCATGAATGTATAATCATAAAATATGTATATTCCCCATTTTAAAAAGTGTAAAAGAAGACTTCGTAATGAAAAAAAAGACTATTTTTGCAGCGACCAACATTAAAGAGGGTTATTATATCATTAATATTTAGGTGACAACAATAAAAAATTATTAATTCAAATGACGAAAAGAATGATGGCAGCCATAGCCTTTTTAGGCGTATCTATGGCTTCTTTTGCCCAGGAAACAGTACCCGTGCAGAAGTATAGTGTAGCGACTAATTCTTTTTGGAGTAACTGGTTTATTCAAATAGGAGGTGACTATAACGCATGGTATTCTAATCAAGAGCACGGACTTGGATTGGATAATGGCAAGCACTACAGCCTCTTTGCAAAACAACGCCGCACATTCGGTGGTTCGATTGCAGTTGGAAAGTGGTTTTCTCCAGGCCTCGGTATGCGTACAAAGCTACAGATTGGTAATGCAAAGAAAATGGGAATTGCCGATGTTTCCTCACTAAAGTTCTGGACAATTAACGAGCAACTCCTTTTCAACATGAGCAATTTGCTCTGCGGTTACAATCCAAATCGCGTATGGAACCTAACGACTTTCGTCGGCGGTGGTGTCAATCGAAACGAATCTATCAGCCTTTATGCAATGTTGTTAAGTGCTGGTATCAACTCATCTTGGAAGCTTTCACGTCACGTTGACCTTTATACTGAACTTGGTTGGAACCGAATGGAAGAAGACTTTGATGGTTATGACGGATACAACAACCGCGCAAAGCATCATGGTTACGGCTGGGAAGATAAGGATAATCACCTTTATGCAGAGCTTGGTTTAACCTTTAAACTCGGTAAATCAGGCTGGAACAAGACTCCAGATACTGATGCTTTGAAGGCAATGACACAGTCACAGATTGATGATTTGAATAATAAGATTAAGAATGCAAGCGATGAAGGCGACAGACTTCGTCAGGAATTGGCAGAAGCTCCGAAAGGAAATGTTCAGTCAAAGAGCATTAAAGAGTTTGTTGCTACACCTATTTCAGTATTCTTTAATATCAATAAAACTGAGTTAGCTCGACTCAAAGACTTAGCCAATGTGCGTGTACTTGCGAAGTATGCTGTTGAGAATAACAACCGCGTTCTCGTCACAGGATACGCTGACTCGGCTACAGGTACACCCTCAATCAACCAAAAACTATCTGAAGGACGTGCTAATACGCTTGTTAATGAGCTTGTTAAGATGGGCATAAAGCGTTCTAATATTAGCGTCGCTGCAGACGGAGGAGTGAAGATTTTGGAGTATCCGAGCTACGATCGACGTGCTACTGTTCAGATTATTGAATAGTCATCGCATGTCAATGGCTTAGAAAACTCATTCTAATGTCTCTATAGAAATGCAACAGCCTCGGCCGAATCTTTGGGTCGAGGCTGCTTTCTTTTATCACGTTCAACAAGTCTTCATGAGCAAAGACTTATTGAACGGCTTTTTGTTTTTAATGCTTTGACAATGCAATTACTTTTTCCACACGTGGTTAGCATAATGGAGATTGTAAACATCATAAAGCGATTTGAGACGTGTTAAGCGTGGAAGGAAGGCTGAATATGGGCCTCTGTCCTTCACCCATGCATTCTCTGCAAGCGCTGCCATGCGTGGAAGCAACATGTATTCTGCATGATTTGGAACTGCAACATACTCTGTCCAAAGGTTTGCTTGAATACCAATGATGTGCTTACGATTCTCTGGTGAGATGTCTTTTGGCATCGTATCCATGTTATAAACGCTATCAACGGGGAGATAACCACCTATTGCCAATGGCTCATGTACAGCCCTTGGATTAGCCTGATAGAAGTCAAAATAACAATATTTTGTAGGAGAAAGCACTACATCATGACCTTTTTGAGCGGCCTTTATGCCAAAAGATGGATTGCGCCAGCAATGTACCATTGCACTCGTATTAATGTCGCCATCCATAATTTCGTCCCAACCCATGATGCGACGGCCTTTAGAATTAACGAACTTCTCTATGCGATTAGTGAAATATCCCTGTATATTCTTCGGCGTTAAATGCTCTCTTTGCATGAGCGCTTGACACTTAGGACAATGCTCTACGCGTACAGTTGGAGCCTCATCTCCACCAATATGGATAACCTCTGAAGGGAAAATGTCTATCAATTCGCTAAGAACGTCTTCGCAAAACTTATAGGTATCTTCGTTACCAAGGCAGAGAATATCGTCATAAACGCCCCAAACGGTTCCTACTTTGTATGGACCGCCCGTACAACCCAAGTTAGGCATTGCAGCCAAAGCAGCCAACTGATGACCTGGCATGTCTATTTCGGGAACGACAACGATATGGCGTTGGCGTGCATACTCTACGATATCGCGAGCTTCATCCTGTGTATAATAGCCCTCATATGGCGTGCCATCACCAATCTGAGTGTTATGACCTATGACGGTTTCTGCACGCTTACTGCCGATGGCGGTAAGCAAAGGATACTTCTTTATCTCTAATCTCCAACCCTGATCTTCTGTTAAATGCCAGTGGAAACGATTCATATTGTGCATTGCCAACAGGTCAATGAACTCCTTGATGAACTTTACTGGGAAGTAATGTCGACCGCAATCAAGCATCACTCCGCGGTAACTGAAGCGAGGAGCATCGGCAATTTCAACCGCAGGTAGCGTCACCTCAGCTGTCTTTACAACAGGAAGCGACTTGCGAAGTGTCTGAATACCATAGAAAACACCAGCCGGAGTGCGACCCTTAATAGTTACACCTTTCTGATTACAAGACAGGGTATAGCCCTCATCGCCACTCATTTTTCCATCAAGAACAAGGCGAATGACATTGCTGCCTGACTGAGAAAGATTTGTAGAGAGCACGGGGCGGATGCCTGTAATCTCTTGAACATAGTCCTGAAGGAAATGGGCATTGCGCTCCATCTCTTCGCTTCCTTCGGGATAAGCAATGCGAGTTGCATTACTAAGTTTGAAAGACGGCTTTGCCGTTAGTTTGACTTGTTGTGGTAAAGGCACCACATTGAAGTCGGCTTGTTGCGCATGTATGGCCATAGTCGACATGAAAAGAAACAATGAAATAAATACTTTTTTCATTCCTTGGTTTTGATTTTTCGGTTTAACAAATTGTTATTTACTGAGCATAATAAATCAAAAGACTCGCTACACCCTATTATCTATACGTACAAATTTACTCACTTTACGATAAAGAACAAGTTGTTTTTGAAATTTTTAACCAAAAGAAAGACCATACTCCCCCATTTCTTCATCCCTTCATCTCTATTATATCTCATGCCACAATGCTTCCGGTTGAGAAATAAACAGCATGAGAATATCATCGAACGACAAGGCGAATACGCCGTAGGTATTGTGGTTTTCCGGCGTAATTAAACATTAAATCAGATAAGAATTGGCGGGTGTTGTATTATAAAATGAATATTTCAACGCCGTAGGTGTTACGCTTTTAATAGCCTAAGGTTGCCAAACGATAGTGCAGGCTACCCTGGGTTAACGTATGGTTTGCGTGGACCAACGCCGTAGGTGTTACGCTTTCTAAGCGTAATCCACCATAAATTCAGACACAAGAAAACGTAGTTCATGTTGCGGTTTGAATGTTTCAACGCCGTAGGTGTTGCGCTTTTGGTAGCCCAGGGTTGCCAAACGATAGTGCAGGCTACCCTGGGTTAATGTATGGTTTGCGTGGAACAACGCCGTGGGTGTTGCGCTTTTTCGGCGTTATCCGCCATAAAAGGTTTCATAGTAAGCGTGCCTTCACAGAAAAAGCTCAACACCGATGGCGTTGAATCTCCTTGCGAACGTTGACCCAGGGTAGGCTCGTTCCTCGCCAACCCCGGGCTATCAAAAGAACAACTCGTACCGAGTTGCGATATGAAATAATTGTAGTGACGATGATATTGATAATAAAGCATAAAATGATTTGCGTCATTTCATCGTGTAAAATACGGCAAAACACCGCGTAAAATGACGCAAAACTCAACACCATTTGATGCTAATCATGACACAGGCGGATGCTAATCGTGAGAAGAGGGAGCACAAACGGGAGTGAGAACTGCAGATTTTAACAATATCCAGACAAGGAAATCGCAGCATGACAACTAAATAACGAGAATACAAAAACATGAAAAACAAGGAATAAAACCAACAAAAACGGAGTCTTATTCCTTGTTTTCTAAGAGATATTGCGCCAATAACAGGCACATTATTTACTGCCATTCATCCAAAACAAATATAGATTTTATAAGATGCTTGCATCGGTTTTATTGTGAACTTTTTGCCTTTGTGTGCAATCACATCCATGAATAAAAATCATTGTTTCAGATGAATAGCGGTGAGATTCAAGACTTATTTGACCTTGTTAGCGTAGCCTCTGTTCGGTAGGTACGCCCATTTTCTTCAATTGTATACCACAACTTAAACGACTTTTTCACAGGGTCATACGTACCACCACCTGCAGTTATGCCAAGCTGATCATAGGGAGTGATTGTCAAAGTGTTATCGCTGTTCACACGAATATTATATGTTGAGCTTGCCACATTACCGATTTTTTCAGCTACCACCTTATTAAATAGTCGGATAGTAGAGGCATCTAATGCCGTGGCATTACGCAAAGTGGTGATGACCGAAGCCGAATTAGTATCTTTCTGCCCATTAATCATCTGCCAAGTTGCCCCTTCAAACGTGTAACTTCCAGAGTAATCGTTAACCATTTTGGGGTGAACCAGCAACACAGTATCTTTATTCACGGCAGAATAAGCATTGGTTGAGACCACCTTTAGTGGGATAACATAAAGCGAATCAGGGTGAAGCATGTTTGTTTTAAGCTTCAATGGTATGCGACAATAGGCTTCTCCGGCCTTGATTGTGCCTGTTAATGACGGAAACTCATACCAATCGGCGGGCAAAGTCTGATATTTCACATCGTCAGCCGAGAAGTTTTTATAGTTATAAAGCTTCATCTTGTCGTCACTCGCGCGTCCAATCGTCACCTGAACATCCTCACTTGGGAACTGCGTTCCACCGATAGCAACCGACACATAGAGGCTTCCATCGCCATTATATGCCACTTCTTTGTCTTGAATGTCTTGTGCCGCACCGACAAGATAGACTTCTTTCTTATACTGTTCATGCGTTAGTGGGTCGCTTTGAGGTTCGCAAGAACTGATAAAAGCGGTAGCCGTTGAGAGCATAAGGAATATGAAAAGATTATTCTTTTTCATTGTCATTACATTTAAATTCTTTGTTATTATTAGATGTTTTCCCTGAAATCATGTTTCCTCTTCATATTCGTTGGCCCACAAATGAAGGCAGGCCAGCAAACAAAAGGCATAATAACAGGATATTCTTTGACTTTATTTCTCCCATCCTGGGTTTTGATCGAGGTTAGGATTCTTGTCAATTCGTCTCTGCATGATGGGGTAAAGACACTGCTTATTCGTAATGTTGAAGAGCGAATATTGGTAAGAACTTACCGTTCTTGTATAGAACTTCTGCGGTTCATTGCTTCGCGCGTCGACATTCATCACAATGAATGGGTCGGCCATGGTACGCTGAAGTTCGCCCCAACGACGTAGATCGTAGAAACGACGGCCTTCAAGTGCAAACTCCACTTGACGTTCGCGCTTAATCAATTCGCGCATCTTCGTCTTGTTGGCAGCGTCAGCAAGTGTGATACCGGGTAAGCCTGCACGATAACGAATCATGTTGAAATACTTCACCATTTCAGCGGGATCACGCGACACAGTGACGTTATGTTCGTTGTCAGTATAGCTTCCTTCCATCTCATTCATAGCCTCAACATAGTTTAAAAGCACCTCAGCATAGCGAATCAAAGGGAAGTATTTACTACGCACAGTGCCTCCGTTTCCGGGCTTATCTGATGGGTGGCAGTATTTAATACAGTTGTAACCAGAGAACGATTTGTCGTTAGGATAGTCAGACCAAGCACCAAATGGGCTGTCCTTATAAAACGTTTGATAGAAGTTTTTGTTATTTGCGGCTGTACCAGTATAGGAACTTGCCTCGCGATAACAATAGTTAAAGACGATTGAAGCATAGAAACGCATCTCACGATTATCATACATTTTGGCCACCTGTGAACTCAATTGATAGTTTGAAAAGGTCTTACCATTGCCACCAATAGGCTTCCATGCCTCAGAAGGATCAGGGTAACCACTACCAGGTTCGTTGATATCCATGCCGTTTTGCATACGATATGCGTCGACAAGATTTTGGCTAACACAGAGTCCATTGCCTCCACCTGCAACGGCAGGGAACGAGATCCACACGAGATCCCACGATGCTTCTTTGGCCCACATGAATTCAGACACATTGAAACCACTTTCTTCTCCGGTAAACATATCATTGTAAGAGCGGAACGGATCGATGCCTCCAATGCCGTCGGGAAAGTTTGCCGTTGAGACGTTTGCAGGGAAAGTAGGTGTTTTACTGTCTGCAGGAACAGTATAAAGAGCATACTTTCCAGTGTCTATTATGCGTTTACAGACAGCGGCAGCCTTAGCCCATTTCGTTGCATCATAAGTCTGATTGAAGTAGTGAACACCATCAGTATGTCGCTTAAAGTCTACGTAATACTTGTTTCCATTGAACCAAGGACTGGCAGCTTCAAGCAGTACTCGTGACTCCAAAGCTAATGCAGCACCAGCTGTAGGCACCTTATATGTCTCAATAGAAGAGCGTTCTGTGTCGAGCATTTGAGCCGCTTCTTCATACTCTTTTGCTATGAAAGCGATGCACTCATCATAGGTTGCACGCGGATAAGTCATATCTTCTACGCTGGCATTCGAAGGGATTGACTTCGGAATCAAAGGCACAGGACCATATTGACGGACAAGACAATAATAATAATGTGCAAGTAAGAAGTGACATTGTCCAGCGATATCACGGCGTTCAGTCTCTGAAAGGTCCTGACATTCCTTCATGCGTTCAAGAATCATATAAGCCTTTCGGATGCCTTTATAGTAGTTAGCCCAGCCGTCAAAATAGCCTTTGTATTTATCAATCTCACCCATTGCGTAGTATATTCCCGCGTGCCTATCGTCCTTCCATGAGCAGAAAGCTTCGTCTGAAGAGAAGCTAAACGGAACACTTGCATTAGTCCATAACTGATCGTCTGCAGGCAGATAACTCGATGCTGCATTAAGATATTGCATCAGAAGGCTCTTGCGTTGGAACACAGAATCAAGACTCGTTTGGTTGTAAAAGTACTTATCTGTGTTGAGAAAATCATCGCAAGAAGAGAGTGCCGGAAGGAGCGTTACCGAGGCAACAACCCCTAATAATATATGTTTGGTTTTCATATTATTTCGTCATTAATAGATTGTTGTTTCATTTAGAAGCTTATATTAAATTGCAAAGTGTATGTGCGCTGAATAGGATATGCCGCACCATTGCTTGCCACCTGCCCCGGATCCCAAAGTTTAATGTTATCCCAAGTGCAGATGTTATTAACAATAAAGCTTGCATCTATATTTGAAATACCCAACGTTTTGTTAAGCCATGGGTAGATAAATGAATACCGTATCGTCAAGTTCTTAAAGCGAAGATAACGATTATTGGCTAACCAGAACGTGGAAGCTCGGTTGTTATTGCGATTCTCTCCATAGGTTAGACGAGGGAAACGAGCATCGGGATTCTCGGTAGATGCCGTTCCTGAGAACTCGCGCGGCGTCCAACGGTTATTTTGGTCGGCTGCAATCGTCAATAGATTTCCCGTTGCTTCCCATGCAAATGGATAGAAACCAGTGCCTCCATAGAAGAAAGTGCTGTGGCCAGTACCCTCAAACAATGCACTCACAGAAAGGCGTTTCCACTTCACTTCTGCGGCAAAACCATACTGGATTTCAGGTGTATTGGAATATGAAAGCGGTACAATATCGTCGTCGTTGATAACTCCGTCGTTATTAACATCCTTGTATTTGATGTCTCCAGGATATACCTTTGCCTCATAACTCTGTTTAGGTGAACTATAAACATCATCCCAATCGCGGAATAATCCAAGTGCTATTAAACCACGTTGAACACCATAAGGAACGCCCGTATAAGACTGATAAGGATAACGAATGTCTGATTGTTCCCAATTAGTTACCTTATTTCGTGAATAAGTAAAGTTTCCTCGAATTGTGGTTCGCCAGTCATGATTCCAGTCTTTGGTAAAGGTGATGTTACCATCCATACCATGTGATTGCATCGAACCAATGTTTGCCCAAGGCAAAGACTCTAATCCCATCTCGTCAGGAACAGTTGCACGCTGTTGAAAAATACCTGTTCGGTTGTCTCTAAAGTAATCAATGGTGAACTCAAGCATGCCTTTTAAGAGGTGTGCATCAATACCAATATCGAGCTTCTTTGCCTTTTCCCACACCAAGCCATCAGTGCCTACTTGACCTTCTCTGATAGAATGATAAAGACTGTTCCAGCCAGCTCCTGCCCCCGTTATAGTCGTAATATAAGGGAATCTCGTTCCACCAATGCGATCATTACCAACAAGTCCGTAAGAAGCACGTAGCTTAAAGTAATCTAACCAAGTCAAATTCTTCTGTACCCACTTATATTGTGTGGGGATCCAACCACCAGAAATAGCCGGGAACCAACCGAAACGGTGTCCTGTTTGGAATTGTTCTGAACCCGTATATCCAAGATTAAACTCTGTAAAATAAGTATCTTTATACCCATAAGTAACGCGACCTGACAGTGCTTCATTACGGTAAGGGATAGATCCTATGACTGATTCTACATTCTTACCATCCTTGAATGAGAACGACTTGCTTTGCAAATAGAACATCATTAACGCTCCCAATGAGTGGTCACCAAACTTCCGATTGTAGCTACTATTAAGCTCCCAATAGTAATCTCTATTAAAGATTACCTGCTGACCATAGCTTTCATCCCTCTTCTCTATAGTCCTTTCAGTGTGTAAAGAGCCATCCCCATAGCGGCCTTTTGCAATGTAAACATCGGGCATTTTGAAATGCGTTGTGTTATGTTCTGACTGACCTGAGTATGAGAACATACCGCGAACTTTCAGTCCTTTGGTAATAAAGTCAAGGTTTTGGTCTATACTTACGGAGAGATCTGTATTCAAACGACGATTTTGTTTGTATCCCATTTCATTCAATTGAACATAAGGTGAGATCTGATCTCCATTCTTTCCAAAAGATGAAAGCTGACCATTTGAATACTTAACTGGCATCGTTACGGGCGTAAGATTAGCCTGAGCGCTCCACAATGTGTTGTTATCGGAAAGACCAGGGCCGTCATTATCCACGATTACTTGATTGAGTTTTAGGCTCAAAGTAGTACGCTTTGTCAGGTTAGCATCTACCTTAGAGAGGAACGAATACTTAGTATATCCTACATTAGTATTATAGTCATGACAGGATTTATCCTGTTTAAACACGCCGTCTTTACTAAGGATACTCAACGAAAGATAATAGCGAGCAGCCGTTCCTCCGCCTGCAATACTGAGGAATTCTTGGTTCTGCCATACATGTTTATTAAGGATAACATCACGCCAATTCACGTTAGGATAGAGGTCAGGATCAAGCCCTGTGCGGAAGAGTTCAAGTTCAGTTGGTGTGTATTTTGGATCATTTCCACGCACCACCTGGGCTTCATTAGCCAACTTTGCATAAGTATAGGCATCGCAATACTTTGGTTCTCGTCCATTCTCACTCATGATAAAGTTCGACTTAAAGTTAATTCTTAACTTACCAGCCTTACCACTTTTCGTTGTGACAACAATCACACCATTCGCACCACGCACACCATATACAGCGGTTGCAGAGGCATCTTTCAAGATAGAGAAGCTTTCGATATCTGATGCATCGAGGTCATTAAGGTTACCTTCAATACCATCTATGAGCACAAGTGCTGATGAATTAGCGCCGAAAGTACTGATACCACGGATCCAGAACTCTGAAAAGTCATTGCCAGGTTCACCACTTCGCGTCACAGCTATTATGCCTGGGACGTTACCGCCAAGCATATTAGTAATTGAAGTGGCTGGAACATCAAGGTTCTCTGGCTTTACTGTCGTGATAGCTCCCGTCATAGAAACCTTCTTTTGCGTACCAGCTGCAACGACAACTACCTCATCAAGGTCGCCAATATCTTGCTTCAGAACGACTTTTAAGCCTTCTTTATTGTAATTTACTTTATAAGAATACTTCTTATATCCTAAGTAAGTGAAATCCAAAGTCGCATTACCGGGGATATCTTTCACACGGAATTTGCCATCAAGATCAGTCACTACACCACTCACACTCTTGTCATTACACTTTACAGTTACACCGATAAGTGGAGCTCCACTCTCGTCCATGACGGTACCAGCCACCATGAATTTACCCTGCGCAAAGGCTGAAGTGGCGATCAGCATGACTGCAAAGAGCATTATAATCTTTATCTGTTTCATCTTTTTGTTTTTAGGAATTAGAATACGATATAAGGGTTCTTCGCTTATTCTATGGCAAATTTACGCACGTCACTTCCCCACCCTTCAATAATATAGAAGTTGCCGTCATCGTCTGCAGAGATATCATAAGGATAGGTAAATGTTACTTCTGATGGTAAGCCTTCTACCTTATTATTATCTGATTTGTTGTAAATGCCGGCCACAGTCGTTACCATTCCGTCGGCATGTCCAATCTTTCGTATTGTGAATCCCATGGAGTCAGTGATATACATGTTACCATCAACGTCAAAGGCCATACCAGTTGGGTTCCTGAAAGAGGCACTCATTCGCGGTCCATCCATTGAGCCAACACCATTGAAACCAGCAAACTGCTCTATGGTTTGCCCATCTTTAGATATCTTATACACGCCATGCGCGTTCTGAACTGTCATATAAAAGCATTTATCGAGCTTGCTCCAAACCAGATAAGAGATATTCTTATCAACAGTACCACAATGCTCATTGAGGATTTCTACATGGTCGGGATCGGCTAATTCCATTCTACCGAAGCGGCCTTGATGGTCTCTGAAGTAAAGGAACTTTTCCTCGTCATCCAATGCACAGGCATAGATATCACCCTCAACTGTCTTTGTTTGCCCTGCAGCATCCTTGTATTGAAGACTCGTTGCAAGTCGTTTTGCACTCCAATTATTAGTCTGATCGAAGCAATATACAGCGTGGGGTTGCTGAATTTGGATTGCATATAGTCGCTTACGACTACTATTTACGGCTGGATGTCCAAAGTTAGGACCGCCTGCCAACAATGTAATCACCTTATTATCTGTTTCAGATATCATCCTAACTCGATTGTTTCGGCCTTCCATTACAATGACATTATTGCCTGTAACAACGCCCACACCATACATATAATTGAAGCGAGCATCAATGGGATTACCATCTACATAGCCTCCAGCTCCAGTCTTTCCAGCCAATACAGACACGCGTTCTACCTTGGTATACTTAAAGTCGTTAGGACACGTTACAGGCTCACCCACAGAGTCAACGCGCACAGTTACCTTATTGAATCCATTCTCTTGCTTCGGACAAATGCCATACAACGTGGTGCCATTTGAACTCACCACGGTTGCCTTTCGATTGCCATTGAAGACTACTTCTATCTTCGATGGGTCGGTGCCGAAGTTCGAACCATTAATTACAAACTGTGTAAGATACCCACCAGAATCAGGGAGTATCTTCGAAACTACAACGGGAAGACTCCGATTAAAGGCTTCACCCTTAATCTTTGGTGCCTCATAACGATAATCATCCGAACAGGAAACTAATCCTATCGAAAGTCCTGTTGCAAGGAAAAGGAAGGTTGACATTGTCAACTTGCACATCATATTAGACATATATTAAATAGGTATTAAACTTAAATGCGTTTGTTACATACTGATGAAACATGGTTCATCAAGACATTTCTTTTGGGATTTTATAGCGCTATTTCTGGTTCTTTAGTGCGTCGTTCTTAAGAGAGAGTTACACTGTTTATGTTATTTATAGGTTTTTATACATTGATTAGGTAATGCAAAAATATGAAAATTGTATTATAACACCAAATTAATTACAAAGAAAATTGTCTTTTAACACTAAAAAGTTTGAATTTAAGCATCTTGCAATTTGATAGACTTTACACGGTAATATGCATCTAATTGTCCTGCAATATGTTACACTTTACAAGACGATTTGACTTATTTTAGAAACAGACAACAGCGATTCTTCTTAACAACAACAAACTATCGGGAGGAAGAAACAAAAGGAGGTATGAAACCTACCTTAGGAAATTACAACATAAAGCGTGATGTAACAGCGTATTAGAAGAAAGAAAACACGACGCAATGTCTGCATAAGAAACGCTTTTCAAAAGTCAAAACATAACATCGATAAACATCAAAGGCTATAATATAATAAGGTGAAAACAACAAAAGAAGATGCAAAGAAAACAATCATTCATCAAACAATGCTGTCAAACGAACTTCATTTTAAGACTTTGTTTGCCTGCAATCCTCTGCAATATAAACAAAAATGATTGAAAGCCCCGCTACGTTTTCCTTCAAGAAATCATCCGTAACGCGGCTTTCAATCACTTATTTAGCTTTGCCCTTTGCCTGTTAAAGCGTCTTGATATATTGTGCAAGACGATCGTTTCCGGCAAGCGTTAGCTCGAAAAGTCGCCATTGATTGCGCGCTCTTTCAAGGTTATGAGTGGCATGAGTGGTCTTAAAGTAGGTGTCACCATTTAGATAATCTGCCAAGAAACGAACGCATTGCATGTATGGGAAGAGGCGCATTGCATAAGGAAGCAAGTCACGTTCGCGCTCGGTTAGAAACGATTTTGTTCCTTCAACATAGCCCTTCGTAAAGCTTTCAATAACATCCCAGTGCAAGGCTACCTTCGAAACATCGGGATCATCCTCTTGAACCACATTGGCAGCTGTACGTAAGAAGTCACCATAATCAGAGAAAACAAAGCTCGGCATGACTGTATCGAGGTCGATAACACAAAGCACTTGTCCGTTCTCATCAAACAACATGTTGTTTACTTTCGTATCACAATGGCAGAGATGTTTAGGGAGTTTGCCCTCACGATAAAGCCTTTCACCAAGACACATGGCTTCCGCGTGCTCCTCAATCTTGTCTACAAGGGGCTGAACTTCATTCAAACGACCCGCTGCATCGGCCTTAACTGCCTCACGAAGCTGCCTGATTCTCAGCTCCATATTATGGAAGTCGGGTATCGTTTCACCCAGTTCTTCGTCTACATCGCTAAGCATTGATTCGAAACGACCAAAGGTTCGTCCACAATCATAAGCATTTTGCGGCGTCACTTGAGAGTAAGTCTGTGTCCGAGGGATATAAACTGAAACACGCCAGAACTCACCTTCGGGCGTCTTATGATAGGTTTTACCATCTTTAGTCTGTACAAAGTGCAGCACTTTCCTATCAATATCCTGCTCACCGGCAGCCTCTAACTTCTTCCGAATGTGCCGAGTCACCACCTCAATATTATGTTGTAGCAACTCAACATCCGTGAAAATATGATGGTTAATGCGCTGAAGCACATAGTCATGTGGCGCACCTTCGGGCATATTTACCTTGTAAGTATCGTTGATAAGTCCGTTTCCTAATGGCACAATCTCCACCGGATTACCTTCAATTTCAAAGTTAAAAAGAATCTGTTCTTGTTTTGTTTTGCCTTCTTTTTGCATAGTAATAGTGTTAAATTCAATATAGATTACAATGCAAAAGTAGTATATTCTTCTCACTTTATTCAACAAAACAGAAAGTTTTATCTTATATATGCTTTATTTAACACAAACGATTGGAATCATCATTAACCTCGTTTCATGTGACAATTCGCTATTCTTTTTCTTGCATATCTCGTTTTTTTTTCCGAATATTGCAATTGAAATATAGTTGATACTAACATCTTTTTGACCAACACTAATATTGGCCTGACATGAAATCTGTAGTAAACTACCTGATAAGATTCCTTTTCTCTCTTCTTTTGTTGATGCTTTCAACGACAGAAAGTCTATCACAAAACATCGCGTTTAACCATCTTACACCCGATGAAGGGCTTTCCCAGATCTCAGTAAATAGCCTATATGCCGACCGAGATGGAAACATTTGGATTGCAACTCGCGTGGGATTAAACTGCTATGACGGTAATAAGTTGCGCATATATGCCAATAAAAGGGGCAACAAAAACAGCCTTTTCTGCAACAATGTGAAACAAGTCACGGGCGATGGCAACCGCTTTCTCTACCTGCTTTGTGCTGAAGGAATCGCCCAACTTGATTTAACGACGTTAAGTTTCAAAACACTTCTCATCGACAATAACGTCGGAGCGCTATGCTATCACAAGCAGTTGTTCTTCAGTGATAGGCATAAAATCATGGTCTATCAACCCCATTCGCGGCGCAACAAGCTTTATCTCACGTTGCCAACAAAGTCTCATGTGACGAGCATCAATATTGATTCGCGAGGCAGAATGTGGATAGGCACACGCGGAAATGGAGTATATTGTCTTGCATCGGGCAAGCTTTCTCACCCCATCCAGGTAGGAAACATCACCCAAATCTATGAAGATCACACACAAACGCAATGGATAGGAAGTTGGAATAACGGGCTATGGACCATCAATAGGCAAGGGAAATGCACCAACATCACTAAGGGAAAGTTGCTCAATTCAAACTTTGTTCGCGCGTTTTGTGAGGATAATTCAGGCATGATGTGGATTGGAACATACCTCGGTTTGACGCGTTATAATCCACGAACTGGCCAAGCTTCTACGTTCATTGCAGACAATCGGGAAAACAGTTTGACTAATTCCAGCATCTGGAGCATTATCAAAGACAAGCAGGGAACACTCTGGTTGGGAACCTATTTTGGGGGTATCAATTACTTTAATCCTGAATATGAGATCTACACGCAATACAGATTGCACGACAAAGGCAGTCAAGGATTGAGCAGCCAGATAGTGGGTCGCATGACAGAAGACGACAAAGGGAACCTCTGGATATGTACAGAAGGCGGCGGATTAAACATCTATCATCCCCAAACTAAAGCCTTCTCACGCTATCCTTTGCCTGGAGTGGAACTCACACAAAACAACTTAAAGGCTATCTTCTTTGACAAATCACGACGCACAATGTGGGTAGGCGCGCACTTAGGAGGCCTCGATCGCATCAGTCTTGCAGGCAAAACAAGTCGCACTTACAGGCACAATCCCGCCAATCCGAAGTCACTTCCTTCAGACATTGTTAGGGATATCAAGCCTTATGGGCGTCATTTGATTGTGGCAACTCAGGAAGGTGTCGCCATGATGGACCCCGAAACCGACACGTTTACGCCTCTACTTGCATCAGAAAAGCTACGCAATGTGCAAGGGCTTTGCATTGACAAACGCGGCCGTTTGTGGGTTGCCACAGAATCGCGTGGCGTTTATTGCTACCATTTTGCCACTAAAAGATTCCGCCATTTCCAACAAACGCAGGCAAAAGGCAGCCTTAGTTGTAACAACATCAACCACATTATGACGGATCGTCAAGGCCGCATCTGGCTGTCAACGGCCAATGATGGCATCGACCTTTATGACGAACAACACAACCAATTCATTAATTATGGGCATCAAGAAGGGCTGATTGGCAACTGCGTTTATGCCACTGCACCCTCATCTTTATCTGACAATGAACTGCTACTCATTACGAATCAAGGCTTCTCGGTATTCAATCTGCGCCATAAATCGTTTAGAAACTACAACAAAGACAACGGCTTTCCCCTCGCAACAATCAACGAAAATGCACTTTATGTGACGCCATCGGGAACGGTATATCTTGGGGGTGTGCGCGGAATGGTATCCTTTAAAGAGTGCGATCTCCACAAAAAGACAAAGCCTTTTGCCCTCCGTTTCACCCGACTTTATATCAATGGACAAGAAGTTTTGCCTCAAGATGCAACGCATATCCTCGATAAAACACTGAACAATACCAAAGAGATTGAACTCGATTATGACCACTCTGTCATCAGTATTGAATATGCATCATCCAATCATATCCAAGCCAACACACAGCCACTTGAATATCGTTTGACGGGCACTTCTAATCATTGGTTTCCCATTGGCAGGCGACAAAGAACGATAGACTTCTTTAATCTCCCCTCAGGACGATACACTTTAGAACTTCGCCCCATAGGAACAACAACACCTTCTGCCCGACTTCAAATCAAGATTCTCCCTCCATGGTATCGCTCTTTCTGGGCCATCATCGGCTATATCCTATTGACTGGGCTTATCATTATATGGCTGGTGCGGAGTTATCGCAAGCGAATCAAGTTGTCAGAATCGTTAAAATACGAACAACAACACGCGAAAGACATTGAAGAACGCAACCAATCAAAGCTTCGTTTCTTTACAAATGTCTCGCATGAGATAAGGACTCCCCTCACGGTTATCATGGGATTGTCGGAGGCTTTGCTACATTCTCAACGATTTGCTGCTGATATTCACAACAAACTTCAAGGCATTTATCGTAACAGTCAGCAACTGCGCGACCTCATTTCTGAACTTCTTGACTTCAAGAAACAAGAGCACACACAAGGTAAACTCTGTGTAGAAGAGACACAATGGTCGGCCTTTGTCAAAACCATTTGCAGCCTGTTTAAGGAATATGCCAATGCAAAAGACATCTCACTCACCGTGAATGCCACTACCGACACTATGGTTTGGATAGACCAAAAGCAAATGAAGAAGGTGGTGAACAACTTGATTGCTAACGCTTTGAAATACACTCCACAAGGTGGAACGATTGTGGTTACAACCCAAACTACGGCTACCGAAGCCCTGCTTCAAGTCGCTGACTCGGGCAAAGGCATTGCCCAGGCCGACCTTGAACATGTGTTTGATTGCTTCTATCAGGTGAAAGAGTTTGAATCTTTGACTGAAATTGGCACGGGCATAGGCCTAAACCTGACACAAACCATTGTGCAACAACATCACGGAACGATTCATGTTACGTCGGAAATCAACAAGGGAACCACGTTCACTGTAGCCATACCATTGGGTAAAGACCATTTTAATGAGAGCGAAGTAAACACTACTCCCCAAGAGAAGGCTATCTCGTGTGCAAACAATATGCGTCAAATTACCGCACAATCTGCGTCAAATCACGAGGTAATTCCTATGACTTCACCCGATGAAATACGTCAAACCGCAAACGCAACAATATTGATTGTTGAAGACAATGACGACATTCGGCAACTCTTAGTGACTGTACTCAGCCCCTACTTCCACACTGTTACGGCTGTAGACGGCCGCGAAGGGCTCGAAGTTACGCGTGATGTTATGCCCGATATCATTATCAGTGATGTGCTGATGCCTCATCTTTCAGGCTTAGAACTCTGTAAGATGATTAAGGAAGACCTATCGATTTGTCATATACCTGTGATTCTTTTGACGGCACAAACTGCCTTGACTCAAGAGCTCGAAGGACTGAAAATAGGAGCTGACGACTATATCACCAAACCATTTAACAACGAGGTTCTCGTGTCAAGATGCAACAACTTGATTAATTCCCGACGTCTACTTCAACACAAATTTGGTGAACATCCTCACACCGAAGCAAACATGTTGGCCTCTAATCCGCTTGACAAAGCAATGTTAGACAAAGCTATCGACATCATAGACAAACATTATATGAGCTCGGATTTCAGCGTAGAAGTGTTTGCAAGAGAAATGGGATTGTCGCGTACAAGCCTATTTACGAAGTGGAAAACACTTACAGGTCAGACGCCAAACGAATTCATTATGCAGATGCGTTTGCGTAAAGCTGCAAAGATGTTACGCGAGAATCCCCAGCTAAGTATAGCCGAAATAAGCTATAAAAACGGCTTTTCCAGCCCGCGTTATTTCTGTAAATGTTTCAAAGACCGCTATCAACAACAACCTTCGGCCTATCGAAACACAAGCGAATAAGCGTTATTTTAAATCGAAAACCTACGCTTTTCAGAGAGGAAAGAGCCTTTTATCGTGTCATAAAAGGCTTCTTCATCTCTTCCATTGTCGGTGCAATATGCTCGAAAAAGCGGCGATAACCCGCACAAAGATAATTCAAGCCAGGATTCCCATAGCGGTCTTTGAGGAAACGATTCTTAGGACATTCGCCATGACAAGCAAAGGCCCAACGACACTCTTTGCACTGACGTGGAAGACGATTATACTTGAGTTGGCTGAAATGTCGTTGCTTTTCACCATACAACATCTCTAATAACGTGTGCTGATAGATATTGCCTAACTTGTATTGGGGAAAGACAAAGTGGTCACACGAGTATACATCTCCATTGTATTCCATAACACCTGCGTGGCCACATTCCTTTGAAAAGATACACGTTCCGGGCATAACACCAACCCAATTTGCCAGCATACTGTCGAAGATTTGAACGAAAACCTTACCTATATCGGCCTTTTTCCACTCATCAAAGATGCCACAAAGGAAGCTACCCCATTGCTCGGGAGTGACCGAAGTGTCTGAAACCATCTCACCGGCAGCCTCACCCAAGGCCGCAAGATGGCGTCCGTCGTCGTGTGGCATGATGCGTTCCACGATGGGAGCAAACTGAATAAACTGGCAGTTTATACGTTTAAAGAAGTCGTAAAATGCCTTTGGATGGTCGGCATTATAGCGGTTGACAACGGCCATTGCATTCCATTCCACGCCGTGTTTTTGTAGTAATCGTATGCCATTCATCACCTTTTCAAACGATGGATTGCCACGATTATCACGACGATATCGGTCATGAAACTCAGCAGGTCCATCGATAGAGATGCCTACAAGCCAATTGTTTGCCTTGAGAAAACGGCACCATTCGTCGGTCAACAAAGTGCCATTGGTTTGCAAAGCATTATCAATTCGGCGACCACGAGCATATTTTTGTTGCAAGGCTACAGCCTTTTGATAGAACGAAAGCGGTCGAAGTGTCGGCTCACCACCATGCCAAGTGAAGAGCACTTCATTCATTGTTTGCGCTTCAATGTATTCTTTGATGAAGCGTTCCAATAGTTCATCCGTCATGATTCGATGCGATTGCTGCTTATAAAGATTTGACTTTTCAAGATAATAGCAGTAATCACACGCCAAGTTACAAGCCGCTCCAACGGGTTTTAACATTACATATAGCGGACGAGCAAAAGGAGATATAGTGGCCATAGATTTCAATTTAAATGCTGAAAGATATTTTCCGAGGGTGCAATGATACTAAAAAAATGCGTTATATGCAAACATTTCACCCCTTCATCCGCCTTTATTTAACCTCATCTGGCCATGGACATGGCTCGCCAGTAGCCTTTACTGATGGCCTCTGTGCATTGACTTTACGAAGATATCGCCCAAGCTTTGACGATAGTTTCCGCACTATCAACGGATACTTTTCAGCCAAATCATGGGCTTCTCCAATATCATTTGGGATATCATAAAGCTCTTTTTTATGCGTCTTATAGTTATAAATGAGCTTCCAAGAGCCCTCTCGTGCAGCGCAGTTCAGACTGATTCCAGGGCCTGTATTGCCCCAAACATTAGGGTAATTCCACACTAACAGTCGACCACGTGAAGGGTCTCCGCTTCCTTTCAACAATGGAACAAAGCTCTTACCATCAACCTTTTGCGGCACCTTATAATGCTTAACACCGGCTAATTCGAGTAGCGTTGGGAAGTAATCTTCTATCATAACATATTGTGAACACACGCTCTTTGGCTTCACAACTCCAGGCCATCGCACGATCATTGGCTCGCGAATACCTCCTTCATACATAGAACCTTTGCCCGACTTTAACGGATAATTCTGCGTAAAAAGCGGCTCATCACGCCACTGTTTCCCTGTTGCATAGCCTCCATTATCACTCATAAAGATGACTATAGTGCGTCGAGTTTCATCGTTGTTATCTAACCAATCGAGGATATCTCCAAGGCTTTTATCCATCCCTTCCACAAGAGAAGCATAGGCCGCTTCCTTCTCACTAAGTCCCTTTTTGAGGTATTTCGCATAATAACGAGGGTCTCTATCTACGGGAATATGCACCGCATAATGAGACATATAGAGGTAGAATGGCTGATGATATTGCTTGGCTTGATCTAATGATTTGAGTGCTTCTCGCGTCAAAGCTTCAGTGAGAAACACGCCCGAATGCCAGTAATTATCCAGTCCCGGAATAGCCATTCGGTGACTCTTTCCATTGTTTTCCGCATTCCCATAGCATCGTTCACTAAGGTAAGTAGCAGGTCCTCCTATCGCACTTCCCGCGATATTGACCTCAAATCCCCAATGCGTGGGGTTCTCGCCAGGCGTATTTCGTGCACCCCAATGAGCCTTTCCGCAGTGTATAGTGTGGTAACCGGCAGCCTGAAGCAGGTTGACAAACGACGTCGCGCGATACGTATTGCGCTCTCCTTCCACTCTACTGATGCCGTTATAGTTCCAATCTGGCAAGGTCAAAAGACTGTCTTTGAGGTCTGTTGACACGTTCTTTTCCAACGTCCAATTAGTCACTTTATGGCGCGCTGCATTACTACCCGTCATCAAACTACAGCGACTTGGCGAGCTAATTGGACATGCATAGGCCTGACGAAACAACATACCTTGCGATGCAAGTCGCTCCATATTAGGGGTCTCATATCGGTCATTATACATGGTGCGTTGCGTCCAAAAGGGAAGCGAAGTGTCTTGCCAGCCCATGTCATCTACCATAAAAAGGATGATGTTTGGACGTTCCGAAGCATCGTCTTTCGCCATTACCGATGAGCCAAAGGCAAAGAAAACACCAGATAAAGCAACGGAATAGCGGCAGAGATTTGTAGAAGATGAGGTTTTCATTTGAAGGAGTATAGGATTTAAAGTCTATTGATTTTGATTTTCTGTTTTATCGTTTTGTCTTACGACTCTACAAAGATAACACAAAAAAAGCAAGGTAACCAACAAGTAATATACTTTTGAACGATTTTGTAATCAAAATGAACGGATTTAACAAATGAAACATTTTTAATTATAATCTCAGGCAGTTCACCGCATGAAATGACGCAGATTACTCGGTGAAATGACGCAAATCGTTGTGTAAAATGCCTCACTTTATACGATGAAATGCCCCAAACCATTTTACCATTAATTATCAACAATGTCATCACCCCTAATTAACCCATTTGCGGCTACAAATATCCTAATACACAATGCCAAAGATATTGTGTTAATATCCCAATGAATATATCTGCCATGATGTATGTTGTAACGATACAACAATGTAGGTTTATGCCAACATTTCAATGAATGTATCCGCCACCATGAATATTCTCACCACGCAACTCGGTACGAGTTGTTCTTTTGATAGCCCGGGGTTGGCGAGGAACGAGCCTACCCCGGAGAAACGTTCGCAAGGAGATTCAACGCCGTAGGTGTTGAGCTTTTTCTGTGAAGGCACGCTTACTATGAAACATTTTATGGCGGATAACGCCGAAAAAGCACAACACCTACGGCGTTGTTCCTCGCAAACCATACGCTAACCCAGGGTAGCCTGCACTATCGTTTGGCAACCCTGGGCTATCAAAAGCGCAACACCTACGGCGTTGAAATTTTCATTTTATAATACAATTAATACCAAAATACGAATAAATAAATAGCAAAATATGTCAACATTCCCATGAACACATCGCCCATGGTGAATGTCATAACGATGCAACGCTTACAGCGTTGCCACTTCGATAAATATAAAATTATTATCGATTGCAGAGAAATAATGTCATGGTGATTGTGTTTTCCCTCTTAAATCACCATGACGTCATGGTTTAGAATGGCGTAAAAAGCCATGTAATCTCCACCTTTTTAAAATATGGAGCAAATCACTTGATAATCTACTTCACAAGAAGGCGTTGAATGAAGTCATTCGGAGGGAACTGCAATAAAAATTGAATCATGGCATGAGAAAACGGGATAAAACTATTCTTTCTGTACGGAATTGAACTTTTTTTGAACTATTTTACTATAATATTCATTGTAAAACCACTATATTTGCGACTGAAAACCTGTGATAATCTATCAGATTTCCTTGACTAATCAACCTAACAATTATATACTTTATGAGAATTAAAAGCAGCAAAGTAGCTTGGAAAAAAGCCCTATTCTGTACGTCGCTTGCCCTGACTTCTATGTCAGTTCACGCGCACGATGGTAGGGTTTGGACCGCTGATAAGAGTGGAATGCCGTCGTCAGTAGCACAAGATCAGGTGACTATCACAGGTAGTGTGTCTGACAACATGGGGCCGATGATTGGCGTAACTGTGTTGGAAAAGGGAACAACCAATGGCTGTGTGACCGACCTTAACGGCCAATTTGTACTAAAAGTGAAGTCGGCTGATGCCACACTTATTGTGTCGAACATTGGTTATACGACGCAAGAGGTGAAACTACGAGGCAGAAAATCGGTAACGATTACATTGGCAGAAGACAACAAACTGCTTAATGAGGTCGTCGTAGTAGGCTATGGTACCCAGAAGAAAGTAAACATGACAGGCGCTGTTTCGTCTATAAACGTGTCGAAACTTGCCGAGAGTCGTCCTCTAACTAATGTCTCTCAAGCACTTGCGGGCTTAGCCGCCGGAGTCTCAGTAACCTCTAATCACAACCGACCGGGAGACGATAATGCTTCTATTTTGGTGCGAGGTCAGGGCACATTAAACTCATCTGCGCCCCTGATTATTATCGATGGGTCGGAAGCCGGCATTAATACGGTGAACCCACAAGACATAGAATCTATCTCAATTCTAAAGGATGCAGCCTCTGCTGCCATATATGGCTCACGGGCAGCTAATGGAGTTGTGCTCATCACTACTAAGACAGGAGCGAGTGGGAAGATTAAAGTGGACTACAATGGTTATGTTTCTTTCGAGTCGATTCGCAAGACAATGACTCCTGTTTCCAATTATGCTGACTACATGGAGCTAATTAACGAGGGCTACACGAATAGCGGAAAGAAGGCTTTGTACAGTCAAAAGATGATTGATGCTTGGCGTAATGACGCAGGGAAAAACCCTCTAAAATATCCTAATACCGACTGGATTGATGAGACTTTCAAATGCTCAGCCTCAACAAATCATGTCATTTCGGTTTCTGGAGGCTCTGATAAGATACGCTTCTATGGTTCATTTGGCTTCATGAATAATCCTGGTGTGATGTATAATTCAGGCTTTACAAAGTATAATGGCCGCCTGAATCTCGACGCCGACGTAGCCAAATGGTTGAACATCGGCATTCAAGTGAGCGGGTATGTATCAGATATGCAGCCGGGATATCATGAGATTTCAAACGTCTTTACCTATACTTCTGCAACGACACCAGGCATGGTTTTCCGTGCACCCGATGGCAGATTTGGCGCTATGAACAATGATGAAGACGCGGCACAAAGTGCAAACAACAACCCATTGATACGCGCATTTAAATGGGATGGCACTGATCGTAAGAACAATTTCCACCCTCGTTTCCTTGCAACGATTAAGCCTTTGAAAGGACTTTCGCTTGCTTTGAGCTATTCGTATGAATTGGTTGACGAAGACATCATGCGTAAACCCGTGTTGTTAGAAGGCTGGAACTTCCTGACCGATCAAGTCACTTATACCACCAAAACAAAGTTTAACATCACCAATGAAAATAACAAAATAGAACGTTATTTCAATGATGCTGTGTTGAGATATCACCATAAGTTCTTCAAGAACAGCCTCACTTTAGACTATATGCTCGGTGCAAGTCAGGAACTATATCGGGCAAAGAATCTTCATGTTACAAAGCAAGACATGATTGATTTGGGCATGAGTGTGCTTGATGGTGCCACAGGTCAGGCCAGCGCTAATGGCGGAATATCAGAATGGGCCATGCGTTCTGTCTTCAGTCGACTAAACCTTAACTGGCAAGATCGTTATCTATTAGAGTTCAATCTCAGGGCCGATGGGTCGTCACGCTTCTTGAAAAACAAGCGATGGGGATACTTTCCATCACTCTCTGCGGCTTGGCGCATGGACCAAGAGAAGTTTATGGAGGGTGCGTTTAATGGCAAGTTGAGCAATCTTAAGCTTCGCGTTTCCTATGGTTCTCTTGGAAACAATAACGTGGGTAACTATGCTTCACAGTCACTTTACACGAGTAATAAGGGTGAATTAAACTATGTTTTAGGCAACACTATGGTAACAGGTATGGCGCAAATAGCCTTGGCCAACAGCCTACTTTCATGGGAAAGCACTAAGGTATTTGACGTTGGTTTGGACTTCGGATGGTTCAATAATCGCCTTACTGGAACTTTAGATTATTTCAATAAACGTACAACTGACATCCTCATTGACTTGCCGGCACCAGCTGTTCATGGTACAACGAGCTTACCAAAGGTTAATAGTGCCACTGTGACAAACCATGGATTGGAGTTCACTTTGGGTTGGCAAGACCAGGTGAATGGCTTTAGCTATGGCGCAACGGCAAACTTTACATATATCAAGAACAAAGTAAACAAGTTCAAAGGAACCGATAAAGGTGGCATGGCTATTAACGGAGCGAACCTCATTTGGGAAGGACATAGCATCAATTCTCAATATCTTTTGCGCGTTGACCGCTTGCTTCAAACAGATGAAGACATGCAACGCGTTCAGCAAATCATTGATAATGCCCCCACAGGTGCAGACGGAAAGAAACTTAATCCGTTTGCCGCCTTCGGCACACCAAAGAAGGGTGACCTGCTTTATAAGGACGTAAATGGTGATGGTGTCATTGACAACAACGACAAAGAGATAGTTAGTGATGGGCCGAATCCTAAGTTTATGATGGGTGTAAACCTTAATATGGCGTGGAAAGGCTTTGATTTTTCAGCGCTGATTCAAGGCGCTTTCGGAGCTAAAGTCTATTGGCAGCACGCGGCATATAATACTCCTACCGTGAGATTTGGATATCAAATCAACAAAAAAGTCGCTGATGGCAGATGGGTAGAAGGCCGTACTGACGCCACCTATCCACGTCTTGTAGACTATCAGGACGAGCAAAACACGAAGTTAAGTGACTTTTATTTAGAGAACAAAAGCTTCTTAAAGATTCGCAATGTGCAATTAGGCTACACGCTTCCTAAGGCATTAACGATGAAACTTAACATTGAAAGAGTACGCATTTACGGCAGTTTGGAGAACTTCTTCACCTTTACTAAGTACAAAGGATTTGACCCAGAAGTTAGTGGAATGGCTTATCCCTCAATGAAACAAGCTGTAATTGGTCTGAATGTATCATTCTAAATATAAGCAAACATGAAACTAAAATATATATCATTCGTTGCATTTGCAATGACATTATCATTGTCAAGCTGTTATGATTTGAATCGTTTCCCAGGCGATCAGCTTAGTAATGAGAAGTTCTATCGTAATGAAGAACATGCTAAAGAGGCTATGATGGCCGTCTACAATCAAATGCAAAAGGAAGACGTTTTCGGTCTACAATTCGCCATGGATGGCTTAGGTGGCATCGCAATGGGATATGATCCGCAGTCTTATCAGACTATACAGAGAGGCACTTATGACGTAAAGAATGGTCGCGTGTTAGGGAAATGGCAAAACCTTTACGAAGGAATCGCACGCGCAAATGGTGTACTTCAAAATGTAGATCGCTGCCAAATGAGCGATGAATTGAAAGTACAATATAAGGCAGAAGCTAAGTTTATGCGTGCCTTATACTACTTTACGCTGATGGATTTCTTTGGAGGTGTGCCCCTATATGACGAGAGTGTCATCGTAAGTGAAAGCTATAGTGAGATGAAAAACAAGCGAGAGAGCATTGAAAATGTGCGTGCTTTCATCCTCAAAGACCTCAAAGAAGCCGCTGATAAGCTTCCCGAAGCGTGGGATAAAGCTAATTATGGGCGTGCAACGAAATACGCAGCATTGGCTCAGATGGGTAAAGTCTATCTCTATGCAAAGGACTATCAGCATGCAAAAGACTGCTTCCAACAAGTTATTTCGTCAGGAAAGTATGCGTTATATGACAATTATGCCGACCTGTTTAAGCCCGGAGGAGACGAAAGTTCGGAGATGATCTTCGCCATACAAAACATGGGTGGCGTCGGAACGGACCATGGAATGCCGATGTGTTTCTATATGGGTACGAGGGAATCTTTTGGGAGTTGTTGGAACAATGTAATGGTTTCACCTCATTTTGTGGATACTTACGAGTACAAAGATGGGCGCCCTTTCGACTGGGATGATTGGTTCCCAGGCATTAAAACGAATAACAACATTAAGATAAAGACGTTCCGTTCTACCCTCGAAAAGGGCAAAGTGAAAGCTTATCCAGAAGCAAAGGCAAAGCTCTTACAAATGTATCAGGAGCGAGATCCACGCATGAATATGACTGTTATCTTGCCTTACACGCGCTATACTGGCTGGTATGCCAACGCAATTGAAGACTGTGAATTTGTTATTGCGCCTTCAATCATGAGCGGAAAAGGCTATATTCGTGTCAATCAGAACTACGAAACATACCTCTGGCGCAAGTTCGTTCCCGAAGGAAATATGGGAGGTGGTATCAACAATAGAGCGGATACACCTATCAACTTCCCTCTAATCCGCTATGCAGATGTACTATTAATGATGGCGGAATGCCAGAATGAATTGGGCAATCAGACTGAAGCTGTGGCACTAATCAACCAAGTTCGTGCACGAAAAGGGGTTGAAATGCCAGCCATCAACAGTGGTCCCACCTATTTAAATGCTACAACTAAGGATGAAGTTTTCAGCAGAATACGTCATGAAAGAGCTGTAGAATTGGCGGGAGAAGGCTGGAGTTTCAGTGACTTAAAACGTTGGAACATGTTGGAAACTCTTAATAAACGTGAGGAAAAAGATATCACAGGAAAGCCTCGTTACACACGTTCTGTGACAAAACGAGACTATCTTTGGCCGATACCTGCCGACGAAATAGAAAAGAACGGCAACCTTACGCAGAACCAAGATTGGTAGTTTTAGGTTATATATGTACATGAATGATGATTCCCGAGAGATGTGAATCTGAGCGGGAATCTTTTGAATTAAAGGATGATATGATTAAAAAAACGATATTCATTGCTTGGATGTGTATCATGGTTTTCTGCACTTCGCAAGCCTATGAGCAACGAAACATATTGCAAAACCATGCTACTGAGGCACTCATTCGACGTTCACTTGTGATGCAACAACAATGGGTTCCTTTCCCAAAATATGCTGATCGAGCTGGTTGGGACACGCTGTTTGGTGGAGAGAAACAAGCCATTATAGAGGCTGCAGAGCCTTTACTTGACTACCAATGGCAAGTCGTTCGGGCTACTGATTATTTAGACTATGAACGATCAGGTAACCGAAACACCATGCAGAAACCATACAATCGGAATATCAATGTCATGTGTAATCTGCTCGTCGCGGAACTCGCAGAAGGACGCGGACGCTTTGTAAACGACTTGATAAATGGTGCAATGTACTTCTGTGAAATGACGTCATGGGCGGAATCAGCTCACCTCTCTGCCTATCAGAAAAGCAAGAGAGCACTCCCTGACTACCGTGAAAGCATCTTGGAATTACGCCAAGGTGACGTCGCACAATTACTCTCTTGGACGTATTATTTCATGAGAGATCAGTTTGACAAAGTAGACCCAATAATTGCCAATCGCTTACATTTTGAATTGCAACGACGTGAACTTGACCCCTTCATTCAACGCAATGACTTTTGGTGGATGGCTCGAAACTATAAGCAAGACCGCCTACTTAACAACTGGACTCCATGGTGTAATGCCAATGCCTTGTTATGTTTCATGCTGTTAGAAGATAATCCCGAAGTACTCACTAAGGCCATTTGGCTTTCCATGCAGTCTGTAGATGAATACTTAAACTACGTGAAAAGCGACGGCGCTTGTGAGGAAGGACCTTCTTATTGGGGCCATGCGGCAGGCAAACTCTTTGAATATCTCTCCGCACTTTCACTCATTACAGGAAATAAAGTCAATCTCTTCGACGCACCATTAGTTAAGAAAATGGGCGAATATATCGCTGCTTCGACCATCGGAAATGAATGGGTTGTCAACTTCGCTGATGCCTCTGCACGGGCCAACGACCTCAATACGATGCTCATTTATCGCTATGGTTTGGCTGTCAACAGCCCCGAAATGAGAGGTATGGCAGCTCAACGTGCGAAGGCTTTCCCACCAAAACTGCCTGCAAGTTGGCTCGATCTGTTCCAAGAACTCCAAAACATTCGTTACCAATCTCAATTGAAACAAGAGAAGATTAGCTATCGTCCACCCCACTTTTCATGGTTCCCTCAGACGGAGTTTTGTTACATCCGACGCGGTAATCTGTTTCTCGCGGCAAAGGGAGGGCACAACAATGAAAGCCACAATCACAATGACATCGGCTCATGTATTCTGGCCATTGACAACCTACCTATACTCATAGATGTCGGCGTTGGCACTTATACAAAGAAAACATTCAGCAGCGAACGCTACACGATTTGGACGATGCAAAGTGATTATCACAATCTACCTATCATCAATGGGCAGTCAGAACACAATGGTATTCAATATCATTCCATGACCCCATCTGTCGATAAAAAGCGATTCAGTTTCAGTGTTGACATCGCTCAGGCCTATCCAAAAGAGGCTGCTGTTGAACGCTGGACACGGGCTTATGCGCTACAAAACAAACAATTGGTGATTACAGACGACTTCCAACTTAGTGCAAAAAAGGCTCCCAACCAGTTGAACTTCATGACCTGGGGCGACGTGAAAGTTCGCGAAAAGGGATGTATTCAACTGCATATCAAGCAGGTAAAAGCAACGTTAAACTATGATGCTCGTGTCTTCACGCCTACGATAACACCTATCGAACTCACCGACCCAAGGCTTTCAAAGGTATGGGGTGAGCGCGTCTATCGCATCACACTAACTGCCAACGACCAAGCATTGCGTGGCCAATACCGCTGCACACTGACCCAAGAATAACTTAAAACACAATGTATATGTACACTCCTAATACTCTAAACCACAACAAAATCAGTCTCAACCGAAGGCTGATTTTGCTGTTATCCCTTATATGTGTCGCTACGTTCTCTATGGCTCAACGTGCCATTTTGCCGCTCAATGACAACTGGTTATTCAGGTTTTCTCACGAAGTTCAAAAGGAAAGTGGACGCAAAGTGATGCTCCCTCACACATGGAATGCCGTTGATGCACTCAGTGGAAAGCCTGATTATAAACGCGGAATCGGCAATTATAGTCGCACACTTAACGTGCCTTTATCGTGGAAAGGCAAACGCATCTTCATACGCTTTGAAGGGGCCAACAGCGTGACTAACCTCTTTTTAAATGGCAAACACATAGGAGAACATCGCGGAGGTTATGGCGCTTTCATCTTCGAACTGACGGATAAGTTAACCTATGGTGGCCAAAACCAACTACTCGTTCGCGTCAATAATGCCGAACAATTGGACGTAATGCCGCTCGTAGGTGACTTTAATTTCTATGGCGGAATATACAGAGAAGTTGCTCTTTTGCTTACAGACAGCATCTGCATCTCACCACTTGACTATGCCTCGCCAGGCATTTATCTACGACAAACGAAGGTAAATGCACAACAAGCTGACGTGCAAACCGATGTGATTATAGACAATCCTACTCATAACAAACAAGCTGTTGATGTGTCGATAGAGGTGTTTGCCGGTACAAAGTCGGTCTTAAAACAACAAAAGACATTGGCGCTTGATGCGCAATCTACGGTACAACGCCACACCATTCCCTTCACCTTGCATCGCCCACACCTATGGAATGCCACAGAAGACCCATTTATGTATAAGGTGAAAGTGAGCCTACGACAAGGCAATCGACTACTCGACGAGGTGGAACAACCTTTGGGTTTACGCAGTTATCAAGTCAACCCATCACGCGGTTTCTTTCTCAATGGTCGACATCTTCCCCTACATGGTGTTTGCAAACATCAGGATAGAGCCGTTGTTGGCAATGCCATCACACGCGAAAACACTACAGAAGACGTTAAAATCATGCGCGAAATGGGCGTCAATGCCGTTCGCTTGGCCCACTATCCTCACGCGGCTTACACCTATGAACAAATGGATCGGGCCGGCATTGTGACGTGGGCTGAGATTCCATTTGTAGGTCCTGGTGGTTACGCCGATAAGGGATTTGTAGACAGTAAGGCTTTCCGCGATAATGGAAAACAGCAACTTGTTGAGCTCATTCGCCAGCAATTCAATCATCCAAGCATTTGTTTCTGGGGCTTATTCAATGAACTTAAGTACGAAGGTGATAACCCGTTAGACTATATTCAAGAGTTAAACAGACTGGCACATGCCGAAGATAACACGCGACTTACTACTTGTGCAAGCAACCAAATGGGGCAAATGAACTTCATTACTGACGTGATGGCATGGAACCGTTACGATGGATGGTATGGCTCAACGCCGTCTACTTTGGCCACCTTTCTTGATGAAATGCACGCCAAACACCCTCAACTCTGCATCGGAATCAGTGAGTATGGTGCCGGTGCTTCAGTCAATCATCAACAAAATTCGTTGCAACAGCCAAAGCCAAATAGCTGGTGGCATCCCGAGAACTGGCAGACTTTCTATCACATTCGCAATTGGGATATCCTCTCACATCGGCCTTATTTATGGGGTTCTTTCGTATGGAACATGTTCGACTTTGGTGCTGCTCACCGCACGGAAGGTGACCGCCCAGGCATCAACGACAAAGGACTTGTGACGTATGATCGCCGTATCAAGAAGGACGCCTATTACTTTTATAAGGCTAATTGGAATCCCGAAGCAATGGTATATATTGCTGGCAAGCGCATAACAAAACGCAAAAAGGCTAATAACGAGCTATGGGTGTTCTCCAATTGTAAATCGGTTGTACTCTCGGTTAATGGCAAACAACAGGCTTCACTCACGCCCAACGACAACTCACTCTGCACCTTCCATGTCACACTTCAGCCTGGATTAAACCGCATTGTGGCTAAAGGTACGAAAGATGGCAAGCAGGTGAGCGACGAATATGAGGTCATGTGTGAGCCAAAATTATAAAAATCATAGTGTAGAATGTAGGTTTCAACACCATAAGTGTTGCGCTTTTTAGGCGTAATCCGTCATGAGTTTAGGTAAGTTTTAACGCCAAGTAGATTGTTAAATATAGGTTTCAACGCCGTAGGTGTTGCGCTTTTGATAGCCCAGGGTTGCCAAACGATAGTGCAGGCTACCCTGGGTTGGCATATGGTTTGTGTGGAACAACGCCATAGGTGTTGCGCTTTTTCGACGTTATCCGCCATGAAATGTTTCATTGTAAGCGTGCCTTCATAGAAAAAGCGCAACACCTACGGCGTTGAATCTCCTTGCGAATGTTTACCCGGGGTAGGCTCGTTCCTCGCCAACCCCGGGCTATCAAAAGAACAACTCGTACCGAGTTGCATGGTGAGAGTATTCATAGTGGCAAATATATTCATTGGAACATTAATATAACACCGATGGCGTTGCATCGTTACAACATTGATAATGATAATTACGTTCATGGGGATATTGGCATAATACATAAAATATTGATAATTAATAACCAATACTTTGGTTTATATTAATGAAATAAATGTGATACGTTATCATTGATATTTCAATAAATCATGCCATAAATAATAAATCAACACGCATTTCGCAATGCTGTAAGCGTTGTACCTTTTCGGCGTAATCCAACATGTATTCATGCGTATATTGCCGTTAATCACACCATGATATGAATATTTCAACGCCGTAGGTGTTGCGCTTTTGATAGCCCAGGGTTGCCAAACGATAGTGCAGGCTACCCTGGGTTAACGTATGGTTTATGGGGAACAACGCCGTAGGTGTTGCGCTTTTTCGGATTAATCCGCCATGAAATGTTTCATTGTAACAATGCCTTCACAGAAAAAGCTCAACACCTACGGCGTTGAATCTCCTTGCGAATGTTTACCCGGGGTAGGCTCGTCCCTCGCCAACCCCGGGCTATCAAAAGAACAACTCGTACCGAGTTGCGTGGTGAAACAATTGTAGGCGTGGCGTGGTTGATAATAAAAGGTGAAATAGGGTAAGGCAAACAAAGCCTCTCCCCCAGCCCTTTGCTTTCCTCGTTTCGCAGGCTTCACGAACAGCGACCTATGGTTCCCCGAAGAGGGAGGGGAGTAGTTAGCCATGGAAATGGAGGAGGTCATTTTGGGGTTAATTGGGGGTGACGATAATGTTGATAATGAAGCGTAAAATAAGTTAGGCTATTTCATACGATGATTAGCCTTATTTTACACGATAAAATGACGCAAAACATTGCATGATTTGTGGCATTTTACAATGCTGGAGATAAAGGAACATAAAACAAAGGGAAATGGGGTTATGATGCTTCTGTGGCAAAGCGGTTTGTATTGGCCATGAACCACTAAACTGATTTGAAAAACATGACCCTGCAACCCCATTTATGTTACAGGCTATATCCCATTTCTTTCCCTACTAACGCTATTCCACTCATCACACTTTATGACTTATAGAATATGCCCATTTTTCGCCTTTTTCCCTTTGATTTCTTTCTTTTTATCCAAAAATATACGTACTTTTGCGAGCGTATGTACTACAAGTTTTACTTGATTGTGTTGCTTTTTTGCCTGTCGTTACCATTGAGTGCGCAGACAAAAACAGATGGGAAGCGCCCTGAAAGCGTTGCTCCTGAGGACCGAACTGTCGATATGGATGACCCTACTTTCGTACCAATGGTGCGCGTAGGAAAGATACTTCAGGGGCGAGATTCAATCCAATATGTAGAACTTAACAATGTATATGTCTACCCACAACCCGTATTTGAGAACGCACAACAACGCATGGCATACAACCGTTTGGTTTATAATGTCAAGAAAGTGCTGCCGATAGCCAAGGAGGTTAACCGCATAATCATTGAGACTTACGATTATATTCAGACGTTACCCAACAAGAAAGCCAAGGACGCTCACCTCAAATATGTGGAACAAAGCATTAAAGAAGAGTACACACCACGCATGAAGAAGCTCACCTATCAACAGGGAAAACTGCTCATTAAGTTAGTATATCGCGAGTGTGGAAGCTCTGCTTATGGTGCACTTCAAGCCGTGTTAGGCCCTGTTCGCGCGGGATTTTGGCAAGCGTTTGCATGGACTTTTGGAGCCTCTTTGACGAAGAAATATGACCCGAATGGCGTAGATCGCCTCACCGAACGTGTGGTGTTGATGGTTGAAGCCGGCCAATTATAACCGAGAAAATGAAGAAATCAATGAAGATAATGCTTGGAGTTGTCGTGGCTGCAGTGGCTATCGGTGGACTCCACTATTACAAACAAGGAAGTAAGAGTATTGAAAACACGGAGGAAGTAGAGGAGATTGAGAAAGTCACTCCCGTCGGTCCATCGTTTAATGCCGATAGCGCTTACAGCTTTGTAAAGGCACAATGCGACTTCGGTCCACGCGATATGAACAGCAGTGGGCATGAACGTTGCGCGCAATGGATAGTGAAGAAGTTCAAGGAATATGGCTGTAAGGTGACCACCCAGGATGCAACTCTCACCGGATATGACGGCACCAAGCTCAAGAGTAGCAACATTATTGCCAGTATAAACCCTGAAGCCACCACCCGAATACTGCTTTGCGCGCATTGGGATAGCCGTCCTTGGGCCGACAACGACCCTGATAGTACGAACTGGCACAAGCCAATTCTTGCCGCAAATGATGCCGCAAGTGGCGTTGCAGTGATGCTCGAGTTGGCACGAATCATCCATAACAATAAAGGCGATAAAGCCTTAAACGCTCAACTTGGCATTGACTTTGTGTGCTTTGATGCCGAAGATTGGGGGACACCTCAATGGGCAAATACCCCCGATAATGCCGATAGTTGGGCACTCGGAGCACAGTATTGGAGTAAGAATCTGCCGCGAGGTTACGAGGCACGTTATGGCATTTTACTCGATATGGTGGGTGGAGTTGGCGCGCGATTCTATAGAGAAGGCATGTCAATGCAATATGCTTCGGCGATAGTAAACAAGGTTTGGCGCGCTGCAAAAGCAGTTGGTTTTGGAAGTTATTTCCCTCAACAAGATGGAGGAATGATTACAGATGACCATGTGCCTATTAACCAATTTGCCAAGATTCCGACTATAGACATTATCCCATATTACCCAGATTGTCAGCAAAGTAGCTTTGGACCAACGTGGCATACGCTTGCCGATAATATGGAAAACATTGATAAGAACACGCTGAAAGCCGTGGGTCAGACAATGGTTCAAGTGATATATTCAGAGAAATAGTTGCACATGACAACATGAAATACGTCAACAGGGATGCACAAAGTGTGCATCCCTGTTTATCTTTTCTATGGATTTTAATGCTACTATCCTACTATGTATATAATGATTGTATAGCGTTGATAACACCAATCCACACATTTGAGATTAGTTTTGCATTGATTTAAGCTCCTTAAAACGTTACTTCGGCCTGGTCTTTTACGGCTTGCATTACCCTAAGCCAATTGCCTCCCCAAATCTTTTCGATATCTTCTTCGCTGAATTTACGGCGTAACAATTGGATGGTAAAGTTGATCATTTCGGATGCATCGGCCATACCTACGATGCCACCATCACCATCAAAGTCGGTGCCTACACCCACATGGTCGATTCCCATCACGTTGATTGCATGCTCAAGATGGGCCACTGCATCGAGTATTGTGGCTTCAGTTTCTTTCCGAAGGAAGCCATGATACATCGTGGTTTGAGCCACACCGCCTCTTGCAGCGAGTGCTCTCAGCTGGTCATCGGTTAGATTTCGTGGCACATCGCAAAGCGCTTTACAGTTGCTATGACTACAAACGATAGGCGTTTTACTTATCTCTAATGCATCATAAAAACTCTTTTCTGCCCCATGACTGAGGTCAACCATAACCCCAAGTCTATTCATTTCGTGAATAACCTGCTCGCCAAAAGCACTTACTCCGTTATGCGTTCCCGTGCCACGAGCACTATCACAGATGTCGTTATCGCCGTTATGGCAAAGCGTGATGTAAGTAATTCCACGACGAGCAAAGTGCTCTACGTTCGCAATATCAGTCTCAATAGCCAGTCCATTCTCTATACCGAGCATGATACTCTTGCGACCTTGTGCCTTGTTTAGATAGAGATCGTGAGGTGTTTTCGCGATAGAAACATACGCGTTTTCACGCTTAACAATAGCCGATATCTGGTCAAATATGCTGTCAGCATATTGCTTCGGCGTCATGTCTTCAGGGATTTCACCCGGCTTTGGGTGCTGAGGAATGTAGGCAACCATCGTCACTGCATCTTGTCTTCCATCTGACATCTTGTGGAGATCATATAGGATTCGTGGATCCCTTTGCTCGAAATGAATGCCTTGAGGGAAGAACATTGGCGTGTCACAATGGCTATCAAACGTGAGGATTCGACGGTGAATGTCTTTTGCTTTGCTAAATTCAGCACTGCGATGGATGATCCATTGGAAGAGTTTTAGACCCTCTTCTTCAAGCCATTCAGGATGCCATTGTACCCCAATGATAGCCTTTTGCTCACTACTTTCAATCGCTTCGACAATTCCATCGGGTGCGGTTGCCGTGACACGGAACTTATCTCCACATTCAGCTACAGCCTGATGATGGAATGAGTTGACATAAGTTTTCTCGCCATAAAGGTCAAACAACACACTGTTTTCACGTATGTTTATGCTATGAGTAGGCTCTTCACGCACTGCATCTTGAACGTGTTTGAGTGGTGTTTTGATATCTTGGGTCAGCCGACCTCCTAAAGCTAAGGCGATGGTTTGCATGCCACGACACGTTCCAAGAATAGGAATCTGTCGGTTATATGCTAATCTTGTGAGCAACAATTCTGGCAAATCACGCTCTGGATTAACGTGACCTAACTCTTTAAGAGGCTCTTCATTACTCCATAATGGACTATAGTCTGCTCCACCAGTAAACACAAGTCCGTCGATGCGATCAAGCATATTGATGATTACTTGATGGTCGGCCACAGGCGGAATGATAACGGGTGTGCCGCCCGCTTTAACGATTTGACGATAGTAAACGCTTCGTATCATGGCATCACCATCAGCATAATTGGCAGTGATTCCAATCATTGGGCGTTGTTGAGCCTCGGGAAATGAGGAATAAATCTCGTCAAGATATGTTCCAAGTTGATATTTCTTTATCATTTTTTCAGTTCAAAAATTAAGTTCAAAACATTTATATTCTTTCCTATTTTCAGGGTGTTTACGTTATCATAGAATACACATCCATGCTTCAACACATTGGAAACATCCCTCAAAATCATTTGAAAACAAAAATAATTAATATTATTTGAATCGACAAAAAAAGCGCGGAAATCTTTCAATCTCCGCGCTTTCAGTATGAGGAATAAATGATTTTACTTTTCTATACCTACCAATTCAACGGTGAAAATGAGTGTAGAGTAAGGCTTAATCTGCCCTGCTTGTCTTCCGCCATAAGCCAGATTCTCTGGTATACAGACTTCCCATTTGCTGCCAACTGGCATCATTGTGAGCGCTTCTGTCCATCCTTTGATGACTTCATTGCATCGGAACGTGTTGGTTTGAGGGTCGCGTTTGTAGCTACTATCAAAGACAGTACCATCTATTAAGCGTCCTTCGTACTTCACTTTTACCTTATCTGACTCCTTAGGCATAGGGCCTTTACCTTCTACAAGCACTTTATACTGCAGCCCAGAAGGCGTAGTATGCATGCCCTCTTTCTTGGCATTGGCCTTCAACCAGTCTGCATTTTCCTGTTTGTATGCTGCATTTCGTGTCTCAACAACATCCTCCATACGCTGACGATAGCGCTTAGTTGCCTCGTTTTGCGTAAAGAAAGTCGTGTCGTTTTGCAGTGCAGCAGTGAATCCATTAATAAACATTGCATGCTCAATAGAATCTTTTGATCCAGCGAAAGCCTGCTTCATATTCGGCAAAATACGGCTGTTGACCATCTCAGCAATCTGCATTCCCGCAGCATAAGCCTTGAAAGCAGGGTCTGAAACGCGTGTCTGTGCTTCACGAAATCCTTTCAGGAAGTCAGCCATATTCGTTGTATCAACCTGGAAACTCTGTTGAAGATAAGCCACAAGTCCTTCAGTTGCCGACATGCCGGCAAGGTAACTAAGCGTATCATTCGGTGAAACGAGCTTCACTATTGACGCTGGTGTTGTGGCAACAGGCTTCTTTTTCTTATCCTTTGCCTGTGTAGTAAGCGTAACGCCCGCCATGAAGACGAGCGCTAAGAGTATTAGTTTTTTCATTGTTTACAATCTTATTTCCCGCCAACCTTTACGAGTTCAATCTTAAAGATGAGTGCAGAGAAGGGCTTAATCTGGCCTTGTTCGCGGTCGCCGTAAGCCAGTTGTTGAGGAATATAGACTTCCCATACAGAGCCAGCAGGCATATGTACGAGCGCATCGGTCCATCCTTTAATCACCTGATTGGCTTTAAGTGTGATAGGTTCTCCACGCTTATAGCTGCTATCGAATACCTTTCCATCGATTGTTTTGCCTTCATAGTTGACAACAACTGTTGAAGTATCCTGAGGCATTGCACCCTTTCCTTCTTTTATTACCCTATATTGTACGCCAGAAGGAAGTGTCTTTACGCCTGCCTTTTTCTTGTTTTCAGCGAGCCATTTCTCACCGGCTGCCTTGTTAGGACCATATTGTTTCTCCATGTTCTTGCCCTTAATAGCCATCATTTTGGCTTGAGCAATCTGCTGAGCTTCCTCAGCTGTCATCTTCACGCTACCTGTCTTACCCGTTGTTCCGGCAATAAAACCAGCCATAAAGTTCTTTAATGAGATGCTCTTTGTAGAGTCTTCGCCAAACACTTCGCTATTAATGCCCTTGATCATCTGGTTAGATATCTGCTGACCTATTTGTATTCCAGCGTAATAAGCGGCTTTCTTCTTGTCGTCACCAGCGTTAGCTCCATCGTTAAGTCCTTTGATAAACTCGTCCATGTAGGTAGTATCAATCTGCATACGACCTACGAGGAAGTCCTTCAAACCTTGTGTTTGAGCCATACCCATGGCGTAACTCATCGTGTCAACATCGTTTTTCAGATCGGCCTTTGGAGTCGAATTGCCACACGCAGTGAATGTTGCGGCAGCGATAGCCATAGCGGCTACGATTGCGATTTTCTTCATTTCTAATCTTATTATAATGTATATTATTTCACTGATACAAGCTCTACATCAAATACCAACGTAGAGAATGGAGGGATAGATGCACCTGCTCCGCGCTCGCCATAACCGAGTTTATAAGGTATAAAGAAGCGATACTTGCCACCTTCTTTCATGAGTTGCAAGCCTTCTGTCCATCCGGCAATCACTTGATTGAGTGGGAACGTGGCGGTTTGTCCGCGATCATACGACGAATCGAACTTCGTTCCATCTATCAAAGTGCCTTCATAATGACACTCAACTGTGTCGGTTGCCTTTGGACTTTGACCATTTCCTTCACGCAAAACCTGGTATTGCAGCCCCGAAGCTGTCGTAATAACACCTTCCTTTTTGCCGTTTTCGGCGAGGAACTTCTCACCATCTTGCTTTGCAGCCTTACCCTTTTCGGCAGCCTCTGCCTTTTGTTTCTCCTCTTGTTTTGCAAAGAACTCCTGCACAATCTGTTGTGCTTCAGCGTCGCCGAGCTTCAAATCGCCCGCAATAACGTCTTTAATTGCCTGTGCAAAATCGTCAATATTAAGGTCTGCGGCACCCATCTGAGACAATTGTCTGCCGATGCCTATGCCGAGAGCATAGCTTACTTTATCCATAAAATCTTAAATCAATTGGTTTAAATGATACTATTTTTCGAAATCAAATGCAAAGATAGCAGAATAAAACTGAATAGAAAAGAAACGATGCTTTAATTTTATTAAAATGTAAAGGGCTTCACATAATTTTTATATATATTTGTAACACGTTTACATTGTTAGGCTATACGCGCCATGACAAAGCAGTAAACACATGATGGAAAGATACAAAAACAACAAAGAAAGATGACCAATAAAATCTCAAAAATAGTGTTTCTTACGGGTGCAGGCATGTCGGTTGAGAGTGGATTCAAGACGTTTCGCGGCAGCGATGGCCTTTGGGAAAACTATCCTGTGGATGAGATTGCCACACATCATGGCTGGGAAGACAACCCCACTAAGGTGACAAACTTCTATAATATGCTAAGAAAGAAGTTGTGGAATGCCTCACCTAACGAGGGACATCGCCTCATTCAGTCGCTGGAACAGCAGTATGAGGTGACTGTTGTGACGCAGAATGTCGACAATCTCCATGAGCGTGCCGGCTCAACTCACGTCATTCATCTGCATGGAGAGTTATCAAAGGTGTGCTCAAGTCGCGACCCTTACAACCCTGAATACATTGAAACATTAACGCCAGAGCATAGTAATGTTGAGCCAGGTACACTTGCTAAAGATGGTAGTTTGCTTCGACCTTTCATCGTTTTCTTTGAAGAAAGTGTTCCAATGATAGCCCCGGCAGCGCATGAAGTGACGTCGGCTGACCTGCTCGTTGTTATCGGAACAAGTCTCAATGTCTATCCCGCTGCAGGGTTGTTACAATACTGTCGACCTGGTGTTCCGATTTATCTCATAGACCCGAATCCCGTGAACACCAACGCCTTTCAACATGTAAAGCAGTTGCAAATGGGGGCAAGCGAGGGGATGAAACGGCTGACAGAGTTGCTCAACTCGGCTTCATCGAAAGAGACAAAAGATTGAGATTCAACCCCTGTTAAGGACTAAGTCGGGGATAAGCAGCTATTTGTAATGGCTCACTTTGCAGGTGTTTGATGAGTGAGCGCTTATAAACAAAGCCTCATCCCCAGCCCCTTTTCTTCCTCGTTTCACTGGTTCAACGAACAGCAACCTTTGGTTTTCAAAAGAGAGAACAGATTAGTTAGCCTTTGAAATAGAAGAGATTATTTGAGGGGGAATGGGGAATATTGGCGTTGTTGATAATTCATGGTAAAATGGTTTGGGGCATTTTATCGTATAAAATACGGCAAAACACTGCATGAAATGTGCCACTTTACCGCATGAAACGACTGAGATTGCCGCGTGATATGAGGCAGATTGGAAAAGGGTTTGTAACTCGTTAATAATAAAGAGGTTATTCATGAGAGCATAAAAGCCACAGGATGGGATTGACTATCAATATCAATGCCCATTTGGAATAGCTGTTTTGAGTTTATGTTTTCTTTCCTTTGAAATCAAGGAATAATAGGTTTTAGCTGATGCGCAAAATCATTCATATCGACATGGACGCTTTCTTTGCGAGCGTAGAGCAAAGAGATCATCCCGAACTTCGCGGCAAACCAATTGCCGTGGGCTATGATGGTGCGCGCGGAGTTGTGTCTACTGCCAGTTACGAAGCACGCAAGTTTGGCATTCATTCGGCTATGTCGGTACAGATGGCTAAGCGATTATGCAAGGACCTTATTATCGTAGAAGGAAGTTATCAGCATTATAAAGAGGTGTCGGCACAAATACATCACATCTTTCATGACTACACAGAACTCATCGAACCCATATCCCTTGACGAGGCTTTCCTTGATGTTACCACAAACAAGAAAGGCATTCCACTCGCTGTAGACATAGCAAAGGAAATCAAACAACGCATAAAAGACGAACTGAATCTTACGGCTTCGGCTGGTATTTCGTATAATAAGCTCTTGGCAAAGATAGCTTCTGACTATCGAAAACCCGACGGAATATGCACCATTCACCCTGACAAAGCGTTGGACTTTGTGGCAAAGCTGCCCGTAGAAGACCTCTGGGGAGTGGGTCCAAAGACGGCTTTGCGCATGCATCGCATGGGAATTTTCAACGCCCTTCAACTGCGGGCATGCTCTCTGGAGCATCTAACGATGGTGTTTGGAAAGGCGGGTCCTTCGTTCTATAACTATGCACGAGGCATTGACGAGCGTCCCGTCATCATCGAACGCACGCGGAAGTCTGTTGGCTGTGAGCACACTTTTCTTGAAGATATCAGTCTACCTTCGGCCCTGTTGATAGAACTTTATCACCTTGTTGTTGAACTTTCAGCGCGCATAAAGAAAGGAAACTTTGAAGGAAAGACCTTGACACTGAAAATCAAATATGCCGATTTCAAACAGATAACGCGTAGCATCACGAGCCATAAGCTATTGAAAACAAAGGACGATATATTGCCTTTGGCCAAGCGTTTGCTACAATTGATTAGCTATGATAATGCACATGCCATTCGATTAATGGGCCTTTCGGTGTCTAATCCGGGAATAGATGACAATGAAAATAAGGCTGAATGGATACAGTTGGAATTGGAATTTAAAGGCTATCTCAATCCCTCTAAGAAGAGAAATGCTGACAAATGAGTTCCATGAAGTATGGTTTCAGGAGATGTGTGGCGTTAAAGCATGCCGCCATTCTGCATTTTTCATGATGCGGGATGAATGAAACCTCATGACATTATGCCTTGCCCTCCCCTATATTTATACGCAAATGAGCGGCATCAAAGGTGATGTTTCCTTGCTCAATAAAGTTTCCCAACGATCCATTGTCAGCCAAGCCGCGCGGCGTTCCGACATGAAGTTTGCCGTCATCTAACAGCCATAGTCGGTCGGCAACCTGCAAAGCCTGTTCTATATCGTGGGTAGAGAGCAGAATAGTTTTGTTGAGTTTGTGGGCTAATTGATGCAAGAGCTGCATTGTTCCCACCTTACTGGGATAATCGAGAAAGGCAGTTGGCTCATCAAGGAATATCACAGGCGTTTGTTGAGCGAGTGCTTTTGCAATCATAGTCTTTTGCCTTTCGCCATCACTTAGCGTGTGGATGAGTCGCGATTGCAGTGGTTTGACGCCTGTCATCGCCATAGCTTCATCGATAATCTGTTGGTCGTTGGCCTTCAAACGGCCAAAGAAGCCTGTATAAGGATAGCGTCCCATGCCCACAAGTTCGGCCACAGTGATGTTTGCAGTGTCTAACTTTGTTGTCAACACCACGCCTATTTGCTGCGCACATTCATAAGGTTTGAGTTGCGAAATGTCCTTTCCATTAAGCTCAACACAGCCTTTCAAGGGTGGAATAAAGCCCGATAGGGTGCGCAACAATGTTGATTTGCCAACACCATTTGGGCCTAACAAACACGTAAATTCGCCTGCATGCAACACCGCCTGCAAGTCAGTTGCCACAACCTTATGCTTATACCCAATAGTTAAATGATTCAAAACGATTGATTCCATGCTGCAAAGATAATGAGAATTCATGATAGTTTTCTTAATTTTGCACGCGAAATGAGGATGCAAACTACAGCAATTCAGGAATTACAACGCCAGAAGATGCTTCTTCAAATGGAGTATTACACCGAGAAAGAAGCCTTTCGCAAGCAGACCGAAGCAATGGGACTCTTGCGAAAAGTGAAGCGTGGCGATGCCTGGTTTCCATTGTCTGTGGGGCGAAGTTACTACAATTCGATGAATCAAATGGCCTTAGAGGTCAGGCGAACTGCCGACCAAGACATCGAACATAACTTTGAATTTGGACGTCCGGCGATATTCTTCACGCTACAAAAGGTGAATGGTGAGGCCAAAGAACGATTGCACTATTTCAACTTTTCGTGTGTGGTGTCGTATGTAGATGGCGATAACATGGTTGTGATTCTCCCCGATGCAGGACGTGTTATCGACCTTCAGCACGCGCAAGGACAGGTGGGTGTGCAGCTGTTTTTTGATGAAACAAGCTATAAATGCATGTTCGATGCGCTCGATCGCGTAATCAACGCCAAGGGGAATCGATTGGCCTACCTGCGCGATTTGTTTTATTCGGGACAGCAAGCCCAGCGATTCACCTTCGAGAGTCAACGCTTTCCGTGGCTCAATCCCACACAAGAACGTGCCGTAAACGAAGTGTTGTGGGCCAAAGATGTGGCTGTGGTGCATGGGCCACCGGGCACAGGAAAGACCACAACCTTGGTCGAAGCAATCAACGAAACCTTGATGAAAGAGAGTCAAGTGCTTGTGTGTGCACAAAGCAATATGGCTTTAGACTGGATATCAGAGCAGTTGGTTGACCGCGGGATTAATGTGCTTCGCATTGGCAATCCGACGCGAGTGAACGACAAGATGTTAGGCTTTACGTATGAAAGACGCTTCGAAAGTCATCCTGATTACCCTCAACTTTGGGCCATTCGAAAGGCAATCCGTGAGCTGAGAAGCCATCGCAAACGAGGCGATGAGCGTTTCCATCAGAAGTTTGAGCATTTGAAAGCGCGCGCCACTGAACTCGAAATACGCATTAACAGCGCCCTGTTTGACGAGGCACGTGTCGTGGCTTCAACGCTCGTTGGGTCTGCAAACAGAGTATTAGAAGGCATGAAATTTGGCACACTCTTTATTGATGAAGCTGCCCAAGCCTTAGAAGCGGCGTGCTGGATTCCCATGCGTCGTGTCACAAGAGTAGTCTTTGCAGGCGACCATTGCCAGCTTCCGCCGATGGTAAAGAGCATAGCTGCGCTCAAAGCGGGATTGGGAAAGTCTCTTATGGAGCGTATCGTTGAGCACAAACCCGACGTCGTTACCCTACTTAAAATACAATATCGCATGAACGAAAAGATAATGAAGTTCTCAAGCGATTGGTTCTATCATGGTGAAGTTGAGAGTGCTCCGCAGACACGAAATCGCGGTATTTTAGACCTCGATGAACCGATAGAATGGCGTGATTCAAAGGTAGACGACGAAGAAGGTGATAGCGGAGAGTCGTTTGTGGGTGAGTCGTTTGGCCGTATCAACAAAGCCGAAGCCCAGTTAACGCTCGACACTTTAGAAGATTATTTCAAGAAGATTGGCAAGCAACGCATACTCGATGAGCATATCGATGTAGGCGTTATTTCGCCTTATCGCGCCCAAGTGCAATATCTAAGACGGCTGATTCGCAAGCGCGAAAGCTTCAAACCATATCGTCATTCCATTAGCGTGAACACCGTAGATGGCTTTCAAGGGCAAGAGCGTGACATCATTTTGATCTCTCTTGTGCGCAGCAACGATCAAGGACAAATAGGTTTTCTCAACGACCTTCGACGCATGAATGTTGCCATAACGCGTGCCCGCATGAAGTTGATTATCTTAGGTGACAAGGCAACGCTTTGCCGACATCCATTTTATCGCAAGCTGAATGAAGCAATAGAAAGCACGAATGAGCACGCATAAACTCGCTGTTTGTGGCCTCAACGCTATTGAAGAAGAAGACAAAATGGTTTTTATTATAATGATATATAAAGGTAAGAAGATTCAGGAATGACAGAACAAAGCACATTAAAACACGAAACAAGCATGACGAGTGGTGCACCTTTTCGGGCTATTTTATCGTTTGCTACCCCACTCGTTTTAGGCTATATCCTTCAACAACTCTATCTCATCATCGATGCAGTCATTGTGGGTCGCTGGATTGGCGTAGGCGCTTTGGCTGCCGTTGGGGCTTCAAGCAGCATCATGTTTCTTATTATGGGCTTCTGCAACGGAGCCTGTGCAGGCTTTGCAATCCCTGTAGCGCAAGCCTTCGGAGCCGAAAATTATCACAAGATGCGGTGCTATGTGAGCAATGCTATCCGTATAGCAGCGGTGTTGGCAGTGGTGATTATGCTGCTCTCTTGTGTGCTATGCGATAAGATTTTGCACATGGTGAATACACCGAATGAAGTGTTCCACGATGCCTATGTATTCTTGTTTCTACAGTTTTGCACAATACCTTTCACCATAACCTATAACCTATTGGCGGGTCAGATTCGGGCTTTGGGTAACTCGAAACAGCCTTTCTATTTCTTGATTATATCCTCAGTGCTAAACGTTTTCTTGGATGTGATACTGATTTTAATCCTGAAATTCGGCGTCGAAGGTGCGGGTATAGCCACCTTTTTGAGTCAGGCCTTTGCCTCATGGCTATGCTGGCGCTTCATTAAACGCAACATGCGAATACTTGTTCCCATGGGAGATGAGCGCGACTTTGACAACAAAAAAATCAGTATTCTCCTGAATAATGGCGTGCCCATGGGACTTCAATTTTCTATCACTTCGATAGGCATCATCATGCTTCAAAGTGCAAACAATGCTTTGGGAACCGTGTATGTAGCTTCGTTTACGGCTGCCGTCCGCATTAAATATCTATTTACGTGCGTGATGGAAAACATTGGGGTGTCCATGGCAACCTATTGCGGTCAGAACATAGGTGCCAAGAAACTCGATCGGGTTAAAGCCGGAGTGCGTGACGCAATGTGGTTAGTGATGGGCTATTTTGTTCTGACAGTGCTTGTCATCTATCCTTTTGCCGACCAGATGATGATGCTTTTTGTCGACAGCAGTGAGCATGCAGTGATAGCCAACGCCGCCCAACTGATGCGCATTTGCAACTGGTTTTATCCGGCTTTAGGCATTCTCGTCATCCTTCGTTATAGCATTCAAGGCCTCGGTTACAGCAATCTCAGCATGATGAGTGGCGTGATGGAAATGTTCGCACGCTGTGGAGTGAGCCTCTGGTTAGTGCCTGCCGTGGCATGGCTCGGCGTTTGTTATGCCGACCCTGTAGCCTGGATAATGGCCGACATCTTCCTTATTCCCGCCTATTTCTGGCTATTGCAACGCCTAAGAAAAAAGATTATGGTTGCCGCATAATCATGATTTGAAAGAACACTATGCAATAAGCATGAAATAGAGAAAAAAGTGCTTCTGTCAACGACATAAACACCAAATAGAGAAAAAAGTGCTTCTGTCAACGACATAAACACCAAATGGAGAAAAAAAGTGCTTCTGACAACGACATAAACACCAAATGGAGAAAAAAAGCGCTTCTGTCAACGACATAAACACCAAATGGAGAAAAAAAGCGCTTCTGTCAACGACATAAACACCAAATGGAGAAAAAAAGTGCTTCTGACAACGACATAAACATGAAAAAGGAAATTTCCATGCTACATACAACGTATGGAACACCAAAATGAAGAAATTCGTGTTACATACAACGTATCAAGCGCAAAAAAAAGGAATTTGGAGTTAGATACAATGCATCAAGCATTAAAAAGGGGATTTTCATGCTTCTGCGTGGCGCAGAAAGACCAAATGGAGATTTTTCATGCTTCCGCGTGGCGCAGAAAGACCAAAAAGAGGTTTTAGGTGTTACAGCGTGGCGCGGAAAGGCCTAAATAAACTTGTAATCTGCTGCCGTGTGTATTCCTTGCCATGAAAGGCTAAGATAGCCGTGTGAGAGGGGGTTTCAAGAGGGATTGTACGAATTTGGAATGAATTTGTATTATAATTCTATACCAGTTAAAACGAAGTCTGTAATTTTGCGGAAACAAACTAACAATTATATATAACCTTCTTGTTAATCATGAGTAAATTTAAAAAAATCATTACCCGGAGAAGCGTCTTATCATTCGTATTGATGTTTGTATCAATCGTGATGAGTGCTCAAATCAAAGTTTCGGGCGTCGTAAAAGACGATGCAGGTGAACCCATGCCGGGAGTAAGTGTGATGATAAAAGGGACGAATGTCGGTGTTGTCACCGATGTTAATGGTCTTTTTAGTCTACAAACCGACCGCAAGAATGCAGTTCTTTCGTTTTCGTTCTTAGGTTATACCACGCAAGAACAGAAGTTGCAAACAGGAAAACTGATGACTGTCACGATGCAGGAAGACCACCAGGTGCTTGACGAGGTAGTCGTTGTCGGCTATCAAGAAGTGAGGAAACGTGACCTCACGGGCTCGGTGTCTAAAGCAGATGTGAGTGCGCTGACGAGTACTCCTGTTTCGTCATTCGACCAGACTTTAGGAGGTCGCTTGGCGGGAGTCAACGTGTCTTCTAATGAGGGTATGCCTGGCGGAAGCATGAAAATTGTGATTCGAGGCAACAACTCTTTGACGCAAGAGAACTCGCCCTTGTATGTTATTGACGGTTTCCCGGTTGAAGATCCAAGCATTGCGAGTTCAATTAATCCCTCGGATATTGCTTCGATTGATGTTTTGAAAGATGCTTCTGCCGCAGCCATTTATGGTGCGCGAGGCGCAAATGGTGTGGTGATTATCGTTACAAAGAGCGGTAAGACAGGCCGTCCAAAGGTGAATTATGACGGCAGCGTAGGTTGGCAGAGCGTATCAAAGACCATCCCAATGATGAATGCCTATGAGTTTGTTGCCTTGCAAAATGAGATGTATCCAGAGATTGTTAAGAACTCATATCTATCGCTTTATGATGGAAAGCAATGGACAATGGACGATTATAAGCATATTCCTCAATATGATTGGCAGGATATGATCTTCAGAACAGCACCTATTCAGAATCACAATGTGAGTCTGACGGGAGGAAGTGAAGACGTTAGATATACCGCCTCACTATCTTATTTTGATCAAGATGGTATTGTGCAGAATTCTAATTATAACCGCATTCAGGGGCGCTTGGCAACCAATTTAAAATATAAGAAGTGGAAAGTTAACCTCAACGTAAACTATGCACAGTCGAACCAAACGGGTCAGTCTCCTTCGCAGACTTCTTATTCTGGCATGAACAACCTATTCTATAGTGTGTGGGGTTATCGTCCGGTGACCCAGCCAGGAGTTCCACTTCATACGCTTGTTGAACGTGCAACGGATGAGGATGTGAACAACACAAACGACTATCGTTTCAATCCAATCATGTCGTTGAACAATGAGTATAACAAACGCACCACTACCTACATGCAGTTTAATGGCTTCGTAGAATATGAACTCATGAAAGGACTTCGTTTGAAGGTTTCGGGCGGATATACTGATAACCGCATGAATACGGATAACTTCAATAACTCGAAAACACGTTATGGAGGACCGACATCTATAGAGAAAGTAAATGCACAAGTGGCGCGTGCTCAACGTCAAACATGGCTCAATGAGAATACTTTAACTTGGCAAACAAACATTCAAAAGCGCCATTATTTCAATTCTTTATTGGGTTTCTCACTACAGAATTCTGACTTCGAATATTATCGTTTCAAGACGATAAAAATACCAAACGAGAGCTTAGGAATGGCTGGAATGAGCGACGGAACACCAACCATCACACGCTCAGAGAAGTCATCTTGGGCGATGATGTCTTATTTCGGACGCTTCAACTACAACTATAAGTCGAAATATTATGCTACGATGACGATGCGTGCCGACGGCAGTTCTAAGTTCCGTGGCAATAATCGTTTCGGATATTTTCCATCGGGTTCATTGGCTTGGAACTTTACCGAAGAGCAGTTTATGAAGCCAGTTCGCAAGGTGCTCAATAGCGGAAAGCTTCGTCTAAGCTGGGGACTCACGGGAAACAATCGCGTGGGTGAGTATGACACCTATGGCATTTATCAACTCTTAAAAGACCGCACAGGCGACCTCATCTCATTGGGAAGTGTGCCCAGTGGCGTTTATCCTTATAACAATGACAATACAAATGTCGGCATGGTTCCAGTCTCTATACCAAACAAAGACTTGAAATGGGAGACTACGGAGCAATGGAACTTAGGTGTTGATTTGGGCTTCCTTAACGATAGAATTGGCTTGACCGTTGATTTATATCATAAGGTAACACGCGACCTTCTGCTGGTATCGAGTCTGCCTTTATCATCGGGTTTCATCAGTGCAATGAAGAATGTTGGAAAGGTTAGAAACCAAGGTCTTGAAATCACCTTGAACACAACAAACATCAAGACCAAGCATTTTACGTGGACCAGCAACTTTAACATTGCCTTCAACCGCAACAAAGTGTTGGCACTTTCAGAAAATCAGACCGCCCTACTCACCTCTGCTCAGTTTGATCAGAACTTCAATTCGCAAAGCAGTTACATTGCAAAGGTGGGCCATTCTATGGGAGCTATGTATGGATATATTTATGAAGGAACGTATAAATTGGATGACTTCAACAAGTCAGGAAATAGCTATACGCTGAAATCGAATGTTCCTTACTATACCTCTGAAGCCAACACACAACCTGGAATGCCTAAATATCGCGACCTAAATGGCGATGGTGTCATCAACACGAACGACTGTACATTCATCGGTAACGGCCTTCCCACACACACAGGTGGCTTTACCAACAACTTCAACTATCGTGATTTCGATTTCAGTTTCTTCTTCCAATGGTCGTATGGAAACGACGTTTTGAATGCCAATCGACTGATGTTTGAAAGCTCATGGAACCGTACACGCGAGCTGAATCAATTTGCAAGCTATGCTGATCGCTGGACGATTGACAACCCAACAAGCAATATTCCTCGTGCAACCTCATCGAGTTCAAATCGCGTCTTCTCTTCACGCATCATTGAAGATGGTTCTTTCTTGCGTCTGAAGACCTTGACTTTGGGTTACACCGTTCCTCGAAAAGCAATCTCACGCGTAGGAATCGACCAACTCAGAATATACTTTGCAGCACAGAATCTCTTCACCATTAGCAACTATAGTGGCTATGACCCAGAGGTGTCTATTAGAGAAAGTGCGCTGACTCCGGGCTTAGATTTCTCAGCATATCCACGTGCCCGCAGCTTCAGCTTCGGTATTAATCTTGGTTTCTAACTATTAACTGCAACACATTATGAAAGTAAGTAATATATATATCATAGCGCTTGGAATTATCGTTTCATTGCTATCGAGTTGTAACTTCCTTGACAAGGAACCAACAAGTACAACGTCAGGGAGTTACTTTAAGAACGAATCAGAAGCTGAACTATTCCTAAAAGGCATCTATGCTCCTATTACTGAGACCGCCTTTTACGGCAATGATTACTTCTATCTCGTAGGAGGTGACGACCTCGAAGCCTATGGAGGACCTGGTCGTTCGCCATCAACGAGGGGGTTGATTTGCAACAATGCAAACAGCAGTGACCCTGCAGTCGCAGCATACTGGTATACACTTTACACCGGAATTAACCGTGCAAACATCTTCTTGGAGGAGGTGAATGGAGTGCCTGGACTATCAGAATCCATGATAAAGACCATGTCTTCAGAAGCTCGTTTCCTCCGTGCCTTCTACTATTTCAACTTAGTTCAATGCTGGGGAGATGTGCCTTTCAGAACCCATTCCACGCAATCGGTGTATGGACTACAAACTGCTCGTACGCCAAAAGAAGAGATTTATGACTTCATTTGCAAGGAAATGGAAGAGAGTGTTGACGGACTTAAGCACGCTTCGGAAGTCAGTTTCTTGCCCGGAGGCATAACAAAATCAGCTGCATGGGGCATCTTGGCACGCGTCTATATGTTTAGAGCTGGCGAATGTTTCCGCGATCATACCACCCCAAATGAAGCCTTAAGAAAAGACTATTTCACTAAGGCTGGGGCATTTGCACAAAGAGTTATGAACGAAGGTCACACGCTTGCACCGCATTATTGGGATTTCTTCATCGACCAATGTTCTGATAAATATAACACAACAGGCAAGGAAAGTATCTGGGAAGCAGAATATACGGGCAACTATAGCACGGATACTCGCACCGAAGGTCGTGTGGGAAATATCATCGGAATCCAAGCACCCGACTTGTCAAGCAAAACAGATATCACAGGGAAATTAGACCCAGGATTCGGTTATTGCTTCTTCTGGAGCACACCAAAGCTTTATGAACTCTATGAAAAGAATGGCGATAAAGACCGCATGAACTGGAATATTGCCCCCTTCTCTTACACACAATCCAAAGTGGGTAAAGGCGTTGATGGACGCGTTTTCGAGAAAGGTAAGTTGCAAGAAGTAAAGACTCAGTATTACAATCAATCCTATAGCTATGGTGATATGCCTTCAACAGCAAAGACAGGTGACCGAGAAAAGGCCGTAGCTTCAACAGATTACAGCCGTATGTGTGGCAAATGGCGCCGTGAATATGAACCCGATAAGAAGAACAAGAACTTCACACTCATCAACTTCCCCATCCTTCGATATTCCGATGTGTTGCTGATGGTGGCAGAATGTGAGAATGAAATCCACGGCGGTCCAACGACTTTGGCTTATCAATGCATCAACATGGTGCGCCAACGTGCAGGAATTGCTACGCTCGCTGGACTCAATCAAGAAGACTTCCGCAATGCAATCAAAGACGAACGTGCCATGGAATTATGTTTTGAAATGACACGAAGATTTGACTTAATTCGCTGGGGTGACTTCACAAAGGATATGAATGCACTGGTTGAAAGAGCTAAAAACGGAACGAACTGGAACTTTGGACCATCCAATGTTTACACTTATTTCCAAGTCTCTGACGCCTATAACTATTTCCCAATTCCTTCGAATGAAATGGCAATCAACAAAAAGATTGTCGCTAATAACCCTGGTTGGTAGAAAGTAAAAGCATAGAGAACACACGACAAAGTGATAGACTTTGTCGTGTAAAGTGACTCTAATCATTTAATCATTCAATACAAATTAAACAACATGAAACGCTATATATATATGTGGATTCCTCTATTTGCCTTTATACTCTCAGCGTGTGAAGACGATATGAAGGAACAAGTTACCTTAAATGTAAAGGCGATTACGCAAGAAAACACCCAGCAAGCTGGCGACAATATCATTGTAAAAAAAGGATCGCCCCTAACATTTGCACTGACAGGCCAACCCGACTTCATCACTTTTTACAGTGGTGAAGCTGGCCATCAGTATGCTTATAAGGACCGCGATCAAGTGGCTTTTGACGACATCGCCTCATCAAAACTCACCTTCTCTGTTTGGTATCAATATGGAAATGCAGCCTCTTCGGCTGACCTTATGAGATTCTATATCTCAGAATCATTCCCTGGTTTAGCAAAGAATGCCTTCAAAGAAGATTCTACTTTGGTAGAGAGCTTCTCATGGAAAAACCTCGTTGAGCCTGCACAACTGCCTACTGCACCGAGCAATGCAGCCCATGCCAGCTCCTATGAGATTGATTTCACTCCCTATTTAGGTAAGCGTATCACCATCGCGGCATGCTATAAACCTCATACTAACATTGCTCCGCAACCGCGAGTTAACGTTGTTGGCATGAAGATTGTCAACACCATGAAAGATGGAACAAGTTCAACGCTCTATGCAAGTGGCTTCAACTTCACTGCACTGAACATGATGTGCCACCACAATTTGGCTGATCAGAAGACAATGACAGGCAATCGTGAGTATGGAACGGTATCGAATAATACGAGTGGAGTGTGGAATCTTACAGGCTCATCAAAAGGAGACTTCTTCATTCATAGCTCTGCAACAGGTGCTAAATTGAAATATTCATGGTTGGTTTCTGACTTGATTTTGGCGAACGCTTGCTCTCCTGATCGAGGCGTAAGCATAAAGAATACCACAGAAAGTCTGTCTTCCTACACCTATATATATAATAAGGTGGGACAATACAAGGCTGTGTTTGTTGCAACAAACGGCAACTATAAGTCAGAGAGTAGAGTCGTAAAAGAAATAAACATCCAAGTTGTTGATTGACGATATGAAGTTAAACACATTCAAATGTGTCATCCTTGGCCTTAGCCTTATCGCTGTTTCATCATCTGTTCATGCGCAGATGTATGACAATAGCCGTATGCTCTCATTTGAGACAACAAACGAGTTGCGCCAAATTCATACCGAAAAAGGAACAACCTCCCTATCTGATCGTCATTTCAGAAATGGCAAGAAGTCTTTGGAATGGACTTTCAACGCCGGAGGAAAGCTGTTTATTGACAAAGACCTTCAGTTTGAACCACACCTCAAGGGCAGTCAGGACAACTACCTATCTGCCTTTATCGTGTGGCTCTACAACGAGCGTCCACTGCCCAACAAGACTGTAGTCTTCAAGTTCCAAAAGCAGGGAAAGCTCTGCACTTCATTCCCAATGAGCCTTAATTTCAAAGGATGGCGCGGAGCATGGGTATGCTATGAGCGCGACATGAAAGGCAAACCAGAAACTGGAATGAATGAGATTGTTGTCGAAGCGCCTGATGTGGCGGGGAAACTTTATATCGATCACATGATTACCGCTATCAAAGTGGACCCTCGTTACCAAACCGCTGACGAGCTGTTGCCCTTTGTCAATCCTGAATCGCATAACGAATGGTTGCAGGTTTTGAAGCGTTCAAAGTTACAGTCTGACATCACTTTGACTCCTCTAACCACACAACAGACAAAGCAAATTCATGTGATAGAGCAACGCTTTCGGCATCTAATCTATACGCCATCCAAGTTTTATCCGAAGCAAATGGAAGGCATTCGGGACAAGATTGACACGTATAAAATCAAGAGAAAGAAAAGCTATATTATAGGTACTCCAATATGGTATGTGCGCCATGCAGAGGCTTATGAGCGTATGCTTCCTAAATGGGATAAGGAGATTCTGACACGAACGGGCTTTGAAATGAACGATTATTTCAAGCTCATGCAACAGATAGCAATCGCTTATAACAATGCATCTACGAGTGAAGATAAAAAGGAACTGCGTGAGATGTTCATGCTAATGTATGACAATATCACAGATCAGGGCGTCACCTGGGGCTCTTGTTGGGGTAACATTCACCACTACGGATACAGTCTTCGCAGCATGTATATCGCCTATTTCCTCATGAAAGAGGTGTTGAAAGCCGAAGGAAAATTAGATGAAGCTGTAGCAACAATGGTTTGGTATAGCCAATTGCGCCAGGTTTATGTAAAGCCAACAGGCAATGGAATGGATATGGATACGTTTAATACAGCCACAATGGGCTGTATGGCGAGCATCCTATTAATGGAAGATTCGCCCATAAAGGTGCAATATCTTCGTTCATTCTCTCGCTGGCTTGATTGGGGTTGCCGCCCAGCTCCAGGCTTAATGGATTCCTTTAAGATAGATGGTTCAGCCTATCATCATTGTAATAACTATCCAGCCTATGCGATTGGAGGTCTCAATGGCGCTACACAAATGATCTATTTACTTAGTGGAAGTGAGTTTGCTATAGGCGAATTAGCTCATCAAACCGTTAAAAATGCATTGATGGCCATGCGCTTTTACTGCAATAAACTGAGTTTCCCCTTATCCCTTTCTGGGCGTCATCCCGACGGAAAAGGACAGCTCTCACCGATGCATTACGCTTACATGGCTTGGGCAGGCACACCAAATGGTGCTAACGAACTTGACGAATCTATGGCTGCCGCCTATTTACGTTTAACGCAAAACACGACAAACAACAAAGAAAAACAAATCTATCGTGAGTTTAGATTGAAGGGAATTTCACCCGAAGCTGACCCACAAGGGAATCTCAGTTTAGGCTATTCGTGTGCCGCCGTACAGCGAAGAGACAACTGGGCTGCCGTTGTTCGTGGTACAAGTCGCTATCTATGGTGTAGCGAACACTATACAGGCGAGAATCTCTATGGCCGTTATTTGGGCTATGGCAGTTTGTTGTTATCAACAGCTCCCAAAGGAATTGATGTCACCTTAAAGACAAGTGGCTGGCAAGAAGAAGGCTTTGATTGGAACCGAATACCTGGTGCGACAAGCATTCATCTGCCATACGACGACCTGAAAGCCAAGATTTTGAATGTCGATACCTCTTCAGGCGTTGAAGAAATGCTATTGTCTGACGAAGCTTTTGCAGGCGGATTGTCTCAACAAAAGACTAATGGCAACTTCGGATTAAAGCTGCATGAGCACGATAAATATAATGGTTCGTTCCGTGCACGCAAATCTTTTCACTTCTTTAATGACGACATTATATGTCTCGGAAGCAACATAGAGAACAACGACAAGCAACATCCAACGGAGACAACTGTCTTTCAATTGGCAGCCGATGACCCACAAACACAAAGCTATTGGCAAACATATCAGCCCCAAAGTAATACGTGTTTAGACGCTCTTGGCACAGGATATTATTCTCCAAATCCATGGACTTTTACGGGTCTTATCCAACAACAATCGCGCAATAATGATACTAACAAGCCCAATACTGGACAATGGGTATCGTTATATATCCCTCATGGCACTGCCCCAACAGGTGCAGAATATGAATACGCTGTATTGCCAAAGGTTAATCCCGAAAGGCTAAAGATCATTGCTTCTAAGCCTTTCTACACCGTGATTAAAAAGGACAGAGACGCACATATCGTTCGACATGAGCCCACACACACCATGTCTTATGTCATCTTTGAAACGCCTAAGTCGTACCTTCCGGGTGGTCCTGTACTGCTCACCGACACAACTTGTCTCGCAATGGTACGCCAAGTGGCCAAGAATAAGCTGATATTAACGGTTGCTCAGCCTGATTTGAACCTTTATTCAGGCCCGAATGATGATATTTATCAAGATGGGAAACGTGTTGAACGCAGTGTTTATAGCCGGTCATGGATTAAGAATGCCAGCCAGGAACTGCCTGTTCGTGTAACCTTATTGGGCGACTGGGACTTCACTCCAACGGCAAATATCCGATTGGTTGAACGCAAAGCAAAAACAACAACGCTTGAGTTTATGTGTAAAGATGGACTAAGTTATGAACTTGAATTAAACAAACGATGATATGAAAATAAGAAAATTACTACTATCCTTGGGTGTTTTTCTAATGACACCAGCCTTTTGCCACGCTGAAAACAACGACATCAGCAACATCATTAACAATGATATTAACTTCTCAACACGCCAATATTCTCTGATGCTTCAACAGATTGGACGTGAAGGAAAGGTACGCATTCCCAAAACGATTGACAAACTTGGGCGCATGGTTTATATCCCAATAGACGATTGGTGCTCAGGATTCTTCCCCGGGAGTCTATGTTATCTCTACCAATTAACTAACGATAAATCGTGGCTTTTGCAATCAAGACGCTTTACAGAAGCCTTAGATTCCATCCAATATCTTACCTGGCATCACGATGTCGGCTTCATGATTGGCAGCAGTTATCTAAACATCTATCGTCTCAATCCTAACAAAGCATACAAGAAAGCCATTATACAAACGGCCAAATCTCTATGTACTCGCTTCCGTAAAAAGGCTGGAGTTATCCAGTCATGGAACGTAGATAGAGGGTGGCAATCAAAGCGAGGATGGACCTGTCCCGTTATCATTGACAACATGATGAACCTCGAATTGTTGTTTGAAGCAACGCGACTTAGTGGTGACTCTACCTATTGGAAGGTGGCTGTTTCGCATGCAAACAAGACATTAGAAAACCAATTTCGCAAGGACGGAAGCTGTTATCATGTGGTAGATTATGACCCAAACAACGGGGCCGTTTTACATAGACAGACTGCACAAGGATACGCAGATAATAGTGCATGGGCACGCGGACAAGCTTGGGCAGTCTATGGATATACTGTGTGTTATCGCTATACTCACGACCGCAAATACCTTGACCAGGCTGTAAAAACATTGAACTTCGTCATGCAAAATCCTAATCTTCCCGAGGATCTTATCCCCTATTGGGACTTTGATGCGCCTAATATTCCGAACGAACCTCGCGATGCTTCAAGTGCTGCTTGCATAGCTTCGGCGCTGTATGAGATGAATAATTACCTGCCAGATAATGGCTATACATCTCTTGCTGACAGAATAATCCGCTCGCTTTCCTCACCAGAATATCGCGCACCTCTTGGCAAAAATGGTTGCTTTTTGTTAATGCACTCGGTTGGAAGTATTCCTCATAACAACGAGATTGATGTGCCATTGAACTATGCAGACTATTATTTCCTTGAAGCATTGACAAGAAGAAAATGAAAAAAAAGACGTTTTTCGCGGGATTGTTAGTCTTTTCTCCGCAGGCTATTTGTGCAGTAGCAGGGAACAATGTGCCACCTAATATAGTATATGTATTCCCAGATCAGTTTCGTAATGCAGCCTTGGGGATATGGCAAGAGAAAGGATTTGCAGAACAAGTAAAGTTTCGTGGTGATCCAACACATACGCCACGACTGAATGAATTCGCTAAAGAGTCAGTAGTTTTAAGTTCGGCTATGAGCAACTGTCCACTGAGTAGTCCTCACCGTGGCAGTCTATTAACTGGAATGTATCCTAACCGTAGTGGCGTGCCTGTTAACTGTAACTCGTCCCGTCCATTTAGTTTTATTCGTCCAGAGACTACATGTATTGGAGACGTTTTCCATCAAGCAGGCTATGATTGCGGGTATATTGGTAAACTACATGCCGACAGACCTGAGCAAAACGACCCTGCTCGACCTGGTCATTACGTAGAAGATAAACAACCAGTATGGGATGCTTATACGCCAAAAGAACGTCGACATGGATTCAATTTCTGGTATTCTTACGGCACATTTGATGAACATAAGAATCCACATTATTGGGATACTGAGGGTAAGAAACATGAACCTCACGAGTGGTCTCCCTTGCATGAAGCACGCATTGCAGCCGACTACATTCGTAATCTGCATGGAGAGCGCGACCCCAAAAAGCCATTTTTCCTCATGGTTGGTATGAATCCGCCTCATAGTCCCTATCGTTCGTTAAACGACTGCATGCCAGAAGACTATGCTTTATATAAGGATAAACCTATCGAACAATTACTTGTGCGCGACAATGCAGTGCGAAACATGGACAAAGCTAAGTCTGCTGCATTCTATTTTGCCTCTGTAAGTGGCGTCGATAGAGCCTTTGGTCAGATCCTCGATGCACTGAAAGAAGCTGGGCTTACACGTAATACTATCGTCGTATTTGCATCTGATCACGGAGAAACGATGTGCAGTCAAGGAACAGAAGACCCCAAAAACTCTCCATACACTGAGTCTATGAACATTCCTTTCATGGTCAGATATCCTGGTCATTTGACACCAAGAGTCGACTCACTGCTCATGTCTTCACCCGACATTATGCCTACAATGATTGGCTTAGCAGGGCTTGGTCATCACCTTCCTTCATCGGTTCAAGGCCATGATTACTCATCACTTTTCTTGAATAAGAAGGCTACTATACAACGTCCTGACGCTGCTCTTTATATTCAAAACATAGACGGACGCAAGGGAACGAACGGCAATGTTCTTGATTACTTCCCATCAGCAAGAGGCATAAAGACATCGCGTTACACCCTCGCACTTTACATAACACGTAATAAAAAGCTTAAAAACGTTCTGTTCTTTGACGATTGGAACGATCCCTATCAGCTGCATAATATCGATCCAGAGACGCGAAAGGCCGACTATCTTGCCCTCTGTCACCGACTCGGAGAACTATTAAAAGAGATTGATGACCCGTGGGCTCAGCAACAGATTTTAAGTCAATTGATAAGCTACAAAAAATGAAACATGCAAAGATAATAAACATATTGTGCTGTCTTATGACGGCTACTCCTCTATGGGCACAGCAAGAGTATACTACCGCATGGAATGAATTTGTTACAAATTCCCCTCAAAACGTATTGTTAGACTTCTCTTATGCTGGCTACAATCATGGCCTTTCACTGCCCAAAGAGGCTTTCCCTGACTACACTATCTATAATGTGATGGACTATGGGGCTATCCCTGACGATGGGAAGTCTGACCGATTGGCACTGAAAACGATTCTATCGAAAATCGATAAGAAGCCTAATGCACGTGCAATCATCTATTTCCCAGAAGGAGAGTTCATTCTACACACCGCAGATGATGATATCATCGACAGCAAAACGGGGCTGAAAAAGTCAGAATGTCTCAACTTCGTTATGGGACAAGTAATCATGAAAGGTGCTGGTCGCGACAAGACTTTCCTCACGATGAATGACCCGATGTTGCCTGCAAATGAAAAGCTGTTATATAGTTCTCCAACACTGCTTTCCTTCCGAAACAATGGAGTAAAGACGCCAGCTATCTATGCAAATGTGAATGGAACAGCTCAAAAGGGAACATTTAGTGTCGAAGTTGACAACGTCTCTAAGCTGAAAGTAGGCGATTGGATATGCCTGCAAATGCAGCCAAATACCAATCTACAAGTCATCAAAGATGAACTTCTTGGACGTACTCCCGACCATACGATGACGAACCTCCTTAATAGTGGTGTCACCGTTAACGACTATCATCAAATCAAATCCATTGTAGGCAACGTGGTAACCTTTGAAGAACCGCTCATGCGTGCCGTCAAATCAGGTGAGCAATGGATGATAACGGAGTACAGACATTATGCAGAAGTGGGCGTAGAAGACCTCACTTTCCGCGGTCATTCCAAGCCAAACTTCAAACATCATGGCTCGTGGCAAGACGATGGAGCGTATAAACCTATCAACTTTGTACGCTTAGTTAACTCCTGGATGCGACGCGTAAGGTTTGAGAATATCAGTGAATGTGCGACGTTCCAAGACTGTGCAAACGTCATTTGTTATGATGTAGAGATAACGGGAAACCGAGGACATTCGGCCGTACGTATGGCCAGTTCGTCACGCGGATTGATTGCAAACGTTTATGATAACACGTGGGGTTATCTAACAAGTGATAAGTATTTCAGCGACCAACGCACTGGATTGGGACAGTATCACGCTTGCGGTGTGTCGAAACCAAGCATCGGAAACGTGATATGGAACTGCACTTGGGGAACTGACGACTGCTTCGAAAGCCATGCAACTCAGCCTCGTGCGACGCTATTTGATGACTGTAAAGGTGGGTTTATGCAGTTGCGTATGGGCGGAGATATAACCCAACTACCAAATCATCTCGATGACCTTACAATGTGGAACTTTACTTGTACGGCCACGAACCCTGACGAACTGCCTTTCAAATGGTGGGAGAACAGCAACCGATGGTATAAGACTCTCCCCCCAACCATCATTGGTTTCCACGGCACTCACGTGACTTTCGCCGATGGACACACAAAGCGTGACGAGGCACATGGACTCGAAGTGGCTCCTCGCTCGCTCTATGCGGCTCAATTGCAACACCGACTTGGCTATCTTCCAGATTGGGTTTCAGAACTCGATTTGCAGGCACAAGCACCCAAAAAGACATGGGATTTCACAATCATGCCTACGGAAGAGGAAGATCAATTGAGGCAAGATGCGAATTGGGAAAGCATTGATGACCATGGGAAACACTATTATTCTAACAAACAGAATATAGGTCGTTCGGGTGGAACAAAGACGCTTTCAGCCAATGAAATAGGCCCATTCACCTCCCCAATCTCTGCCAATGGGAAAGCCATTGAGAGCTGGCGAGGCCTTCAATTCGGTATCTTTGTCAACGGAAACAGCAAACCTCTCAGTGCAGGTAAGCTGCTGATTGCCTATGATGAGGGGCAACGTGTACTACGGTTGAATGCGAAAGGTATTGCCCTTGTTATCCCAAATTGTAAAAAAGGACAAACTATCACTGTGCATTACAAGTCAACAAGTAAGGCAGCAAAAAACTATTTGCAAGCTGAAGCCAATGTAGAGGTTTTGCAAGGGTTTGCTACTCCTGATGACGGCGCACTCATTCAAGAAAGCATCGGAAAGGTAAAAGCCGACGGAGATGTGGTCTTTACAACAACAAACGGACTTTTCCTCTTCGATATTATCCTAAAAGATGCTACGGGAAAGCCTATTCCTGCAGGGATAACGAATCACAAACTGCAGCAAAAAAAGGCTCAAGTGAGCATGACTTATAACCTACAAGGACAGCGTGTTGGCAAGTCTTTTAAAGGTATAGTCATTCAAAACGGAAAGAAAATCATACAGAAATAAATCATGAGAAACTTTATATCGACGCTTCTGTGCAGTCTCTTTGTGTCGCTTCCTGTAATGGGAAAAGGCCATGAGGTCAAAGTTGTTATCGCGAATCCTACGTCAGAACAACGCGCAGAAGTCGTCGAAATCAATGCTAAAATACTTTATCAGCGACTGCAATCTGCTTATGGTTCACCGCTGATTATACGCAATGCGTTTGGTCAACAGGTGGCCTCTCAACTCACATCTGATAGCCTCCTGCTGATTGATGCAGCCGTTTTTCCTCACGAAAAGACGGTGTTTAGCGTCACACGTGGCGTGCCTCAAGCCTTCAAAAGCAGCGTAGATGGTCAACTATATGCCTGGCGTGTGGATGACTTTACATGGGAAAACGACCGCTGTGCCTATCGTGCTTATGGGCCAGCTCTACAGAAAACAGGCGAGAAAGCCTATGGAATCGACATCTGGTTAAAGTCTGTTCCCAACTTAGTTGTAGCCGAACGCTATGCCAATGTCTATGCCGCCAATCAGGAAGAGAAGCGACTTCGCAAGCAGGGAGCTACCGAAGCTGCCGACAGTGTCAAGCGAAACTTCTCGTTACATCTTGACCATGGCAATGGACTTGATTGCTATAATGTAGGTCCTACGCTTGGATGTGGCACACCAGCCCTATTGCATGGCGACAGCATTGTTATGCCTTATTGCTTTAGTTCCTATCGTGTCATCGACAACGGGCCCCTCCGTTTCCGCGCAGAATTTATCTATAATCCTGCCAATGTGAATGGAGAGACCAACCTCATTGAGCATCGTTTGATTACATTAGATAAGGGATCAAGTTTCAATCACGCTGCCGTTTGGTATGAAAATCAACGTCGTCCGCAGCCATTCTGTGCTGGATTTGTCGTCCATGAGGGTGCCCTCAACACACTACACATGGGTCGTAACTACGTGGAATATGCTGATCCAACCGATAATCCATCGGGGCATGGCATCCAAATCTATGTCGCTGTCGTCTTCCCTGAAGGCAAAGTGCAACACCGCTGGTTGAAAAACACTCAATTAAGTAAAGGTGTTGCGGGGCACGCTATCTGCAAAACTACCCTCCGTCCGAATGAAAAGGCAACCTATTATTTTGGTGCTGGCTGGATTGGTTCAGGCATTCGCAATCAAAAAATGTGGCAACTTGAAATCAATTCTCTAACTGAAAGGCTGAAAAATCCACTCCAAGTGACGATTGAATAGCGCCTTATCACGAACCGTAAAGGCACACATCATAAAATGATTCGGGGCAAACCGGCGCGTCACCTCCCCCTATTTTACCGCATGAACCAAAGAAATGGGGTTAGAAAATATATGTTTCAACGCCACCGGTGTTGCGCTTTTGATAGTTTAAGGTTGCCAAACGATAGTGCAGGTTACCCTGGGTTAGCGCATGGTTTGTGGGGAACAACGCCAAGGTTTGTGTGTGTGAATGTGTGTAAGATACCTGGGGTAACATATGATTTGTGAGAAACAACGCCATCGGTGTTACGCTTTCTAAGCGTAATCCGCCATTTATACATGTGTGAATTGCCCTAAATCGTATCATGAAATAAATGTTTCAACACCATCGGTGTTGCGCCTTTGATAACCCAGGGTTGGCAAGCGATAGCGCAGGCTACCCTGGGTTTGCGTATGGTTTGTGGGGAACAACGCTGTAAGTGTTGTACCTTTTTGGCGTAACCTGCCATTTATACATGTGTGCATAAACATTAATCACATCATGCAACACACGTTTCAACGCCGTAGGTGTTGCGCTTTTGATAGCCCAGGGTTGCCAAACGATAGTGCAGGCTACCCTGGGTTAATGTATGTTGTGTGGGAAACAACGCCATCGGTGTTGCGCTTTTTCGGCGTTATCCGCCATAAAATGTTTCATTGTAACCATACCTTCACAGAAAAAGCTCAACACCTATGGCGTTGAATCTCCTTGCGAACGTTGACCCGGGGTAGGCTCGTTCCTCGCCAACCCTGGGCTATCAAAAGAACAACTCGTACCGAGTTGCGTGGTGAGAACATTCTTGGTAGCAGATTTGTTTATTGGAATATTGGCATAATATCCTATTAATCCCCTCGCTATAACCATGCCTTCACAAAAAAAGCTCAACACCTACGGCGTTGAATCTCCATGCGAACGTTCACCCGGGGTAGGCTCGTTCCTCGCCAACCCCGGGCTATCAAAAGAACAACTCGTACCGAGTTGCGTCGTTGTGACATTCGCAATGGTGGATACATTCATTTAGATATTGGCATAACACCTACGGCAGTGCATGATGAGAGCATTCATCATGCTGGATATATCCATTGAAATATTTGCATTAAATATACGGCGTTGTATTATTGCCACATCCATCATGGTGGATGTATTCATTGGAATCTTGACCCAATACCTTCGCCGTTGCGCATTAGGATATTTGTAACGGCAAATGGGTTAATGGGAAATGGTGGCGTAGTTGCTAATTAAAAGCTAAATGGTTTGCGGCATCTCATCGTGTAAAATACGGCAAAACACACGATGATTTGACGCAAATTGTCGCATGAAATGACGCAAACAATAAGGCGAAGTGCCACAAATAGCACTTCGCCTTAACTGATTTTACACAAATATTTCTATAATATTGTGATATACAACGACTTCACCAATATTCTACATGTAGCCTAACCACCTCAGAATGTCATTGAGATTGGCCACAATCATTAGCAGAATGAGAATCGTTACGCCTGTATACTCGGCACGAATCATAAACTTTTCACTCGGCTTTCGACCCGTTATCATTTCATAAATGAGGAAAAGCACGTGACCACCATCAAGGGCTGGGATGGGAAGTATATTCATAAAGGCGAGAATTATGCTTAAGAAGGCGGTCATTTTCCAAAAGATATACCAATCCCATGATGAGGGAAAGAGACTTCCTATCGTGCCAAATCCACCGAGACTCTTGGCTCCACTGGCAGAGAACACATACTTCATGTCACTCACATAGCCTTTCAACACATCCCAACCATAGGCAACTCCTGCCGGGAAACTGGCCAAAAAGCCATAACTTTTGTGTGTAGGTGTGTAGAGAGACAACATACTTGGGAACTCAATGGCAAACTTCAAGTCGGGTGTAAGCACAGCTTTTGCGGTGTCAACCTTATCGGATTGATATACCAACTGCGCCGTTCTTATCTTCATACTGTCTTGATGTGTCTTGCAAGCAGATAGTTTTTCTCTCATTTTACTTAGTTCGTCAAGGAACACATTGGCTGAAGTTATCTTCACCCCATTAAGTGCCAACAGCTTGTTTCCTTTCTTCAAACCAATCTTTTCGCCTGGACCACCGGGAAGAACAGAGTCGACTGTGGCAGGAAGATAAGGCTGACAGAAAGCCGGAGTGCTTTTAATCATGCTTAAAAGATTAATATCTCCTGACAAATGTAGGCTCATTGGCTTTCCATTTCGAATGATATCAACGCGCTTAGCCTTTGAGATTGCGCGGAACATATCGGCACTAAAGTCTTTAAACTGCCCTTTTTCGGTGCCAAGAAGAATGTCATGGTCTTTAAAACCATAGCGTTTTGCCTCTTGATTAAACAGCATTCCTTGCTTCATGTCTTTCGTTTGGATGTAAGTATCGCCCCAAACAAACATGAGCATTGAATAGATGAAGAGTGCAAGAAGGAAGTTAACAGTGACTCCACCAATCATAACCAGCAGCCGTTGCCATGCAGGTTTTGTTCTGAACTCCCATGGTTCAGCCGGTTTAGCCATTTGTTCGGTGTCGAAACTCTCGTCAATCATTCCTGCAATCTTGCAGTAACCACCAAATGGAAGCCATCCCATCCCATATTCAGTATCGCTGTTTTTAGGTTTAAAATGGAACAGACTACCCGTCCATTTCCCTATACCGACATCAAAAAATATATAAAACTTCTCAACTCTTATACCGAAAAGCTTTGCAAAAAACATGTGTCCACCCTCGTGGAGCAGTACTAATAGTGAGATTGCAAGAATGAACTGCAATGCCTTTATGAATATAACTTCCATGATTTATTTATCGTTTTTATTTTCAAAATGAATGACTCTATAGGGTTGAAGCCTTCAAAACAAGACGCTGAGCAATGGTTCTGGCCTCAGCATCTGTCTGCAAATAGACATCAAGATTAGGGTTTTTATCGAATGTTGCCTGCTGCATGGTTTGCTCAATCACATCGGCCATGCCAAGGAAAGAGCACTCATTGCGACGGAAAGCCGCATTAACCACCTCGTTGGCAGCGTTCAAAATACAGGGCATATTTCCCCCTTTATCGATTGCTTCGTAGGCCAAGGCTAAGCATTTGAACTTATTTGTGTCGGGCTCGAAGAACTCTAAACGTTGCTGTTTGAATAGATCGAGGCGCTCACCTTTTAGATATAAGCGCTCAGGGAACGAGAAAGCATATTGTATGGGCAATCGCATGTCGGGCACACCCAACTGAGCTTTCACCGCACCATCAATGAATTCGACCGCACTATGGACTATACTTTGGGGATGAATCAACACTTGTATGCGGTCAGCGGGTACGCCAAAGAGCCACTTTGCCTCTATAATCTCGAAACCTTTATTCATTAACGATGCCGAGTCTATAGTGATTTTAGCGCCCATATCCCATGTAGGATGCTTCAAAGCATCAGCAGCTGTGACCGTCTTGAGTTGTTCGTGGCTGAACAATCTGAAAGGACCTCCAGAACAAGTAAGCAGAATTTTCTCTATCTTATTATCTGCATCACCGACAATACTCTGGAAGATTGCACTATGTTCACTATCAACAGGCAAGATGGGTACATGGTTTTCTTTGGCCAAATTACATATTAATTCGCCGGCAACGACAAGCGTTTCTTTGTTTGCCAAGCATATTTTCTTATGCGCTTTAATGGCATTTATCGTCGGAACAAGCCCCGAAAAGCCAACCATTGCAGCTAAAACCATGTCAATAGGTGAGGCAGAAACAATCTGTTCTAAGGCCTCTTTACCAGCATAAACCTTTATTTCTGGTAGGTCGTTGAGCAGTTGTTGCAAAGCATCATAATGTGCTTCGTTGGCAATAACGACAGCAGCAGGCTTAAATTCTCGTGCCTGTTGGGCCAACTTCTCTACGCTGTTGTTCGCCGTAAGACAATAAACTTCGTAGCGATCACTATGCTGTCGGATAACATCTAAAGCTTGAGTACCAATGCTTCCAGTAGATCCGAGGATACATATCTGTTGTTTTTTCATTTCTTTTCCTATCGTCTTAGGGTTATAAATCAAGCAGCCCATCAGGGATGGACATTCGAATCTCACGGCGTTGCATATCAGCTTCGTGAATCAACTCCTCGTGAGCAGGCACCAAGATATCTTTACCCGTGGTGGTTTTAATCTCAAAAAGTGTGTTGATGGTGGTGTTATCAACTTCTGTTATATGCCCAACAACCTCATCATTCAGCCTATTGATGACCGTAAAGCCTATGATTTCGGCCCATGACAAGCCTTGTTCTGCGCCATCAGAAAGACTGCGTTCAAAGAACACTTCGCATCCCGTGAGCTGACGGGCACGCCCTTCTGAGTCGATATCTTCAAACTTAACAAGAGCATTTTCGGCACTCTTGAACCGATATTCCTCTATAAAGAACGGCACAAGTATACCATCAATAGATAGCAATAAATAGTCGGCTTCAACACGATCAAACACATCATCGGTGAAGAGAAAGGATATTTCACCTTGCACCCCATGTGGTTTCCCAAGCTTTCCGATTCTATATACGTCTTCGTTTTTAATCATTTACACGTTTGATACAAGCCCCGATAGCATTCAATCTGTTTTCAATGTCCTCATAACCCCTATCGATTTGGGCTATATTTGCAATATTACTTGTCCCCTGAGATGACATTGCTGCGATAAGTAAAGCGATACCCGCGCGGATGTCAGGACTGGTCATTCGTCCCGCTCTTAGCTTCATTTTGTGATCATGTCCCACGACAACTGCCCGATGAGGATCACACAAAATGATTTGTGCTCCCATATCAATTAGCTTGTCAACAAAGAACAAACGGCTCTCAAACATCTTCTGATGTATGAGCACAGAGCCACGTGCTTGTGTGGCAACGACAAGGAGAACAGAAATCAAGTCGGGGGTAAGTCCGGGCCAAGGTGCGTCAGACAATGTCATAATAGTGCCGTCAATGAACGAGTCAACCACGTAATGTGGCTGATAGGGTACAATCAAATCATCACCTTCAACCCGTATCTTTACACCCAAACGCCTAAAGGCATCGGGGATGATTCCTAAGTTTTGGAGTGACACATTCTTAATTCTTACGCCGTCACCCACCATGGCTGCCATGCCAATAAATGAGCCAACCTCTATCATATCGGGTAAAACCATGTGCGAAGCTCCATGCAATCGCTCCACCCCCACTATCGTAATAAGGTTACTTGCAATGCCACTGATGTTGGCACCCATAGCATTTAACAAGTGACATAGCTGCTGAATATATGGTTCACAGGCTGCATTGTAGATGGTAGTTGTGCCTTTTGCCGTCACAGCAGCCATGATAATATTTGCTGTTCCGGTAATAGATGCCTCATCAAGTAACATATAACAGCCTTTCAACTGTTCTGCTTCGATTCGAAAAACATCACGTTCGGGGTCACGAACAAACTTGGCTCCGAGGTACTTAAAACCGAGAAAGTGTGTATCTAAGCGTCTGCGTCCTATCTTATCTCCCCCAGGTTTAGCCACGATTGCTTTGCCAAAACGGCCTAACAGAGGTCCAATCAAGAGAACACTTCCACGAAGTGAGGAACATTTCTGAACAAATTGCAAGCTGTCGAGATAGGAAAGATTCAGTTCATCAGCTTGAAACGTGTAGTCTCCACGCTGATGTCGCGTCACCTTTACCCCAATATCTTGCAATAATATGATAAGGTTATTGACATCAAGAATATCGGGTATATTCTTGATTCTCACGGGTTCAGTCGTCAACAACGTGGCACAAATCACTTCAAGTGCCTCGTTTTTGGCTCCTTGTGGCGTGATAGTACCCTTTAATCGATGTCCACCTTCGATGATAAATGATTCCATAGTTACTTCTTTTTGCGCTTGTTCGGCGTATTAGCAATGGGCCTATCCGCAATCTTATTAAACACAAAGGAGTTCAAATCGAGTTGAACCTTCCCGTCAGTAAACCGTGCAAGGTCATCAGCAACCTTCACATCATCGGCTGAACCATGGCTCCACGTCATCAAATCTATCTTCATTTGATTCGCCGTCAAACGTATAAGTTCATCGCGTTCTTCGCCTTCTGGCATCGTCTTTAGACGCTGAAAAACTTCAAAAAGGATATGTCCGTAATGACGAACTGGTATGCGTTCCATCGGATAAGGCATCGGTTCAGGCTTTGAAGAGATTCTATTTGCCGCACTAATATCATAGGGCCAGTCGATATCAAGCTTGAAATCACTCATTATTGCAAGGTGATCCCACAGCTTATGTTGATAGTCCCCACTCTCTTTTCCCTGTGGAAACATACGCTCCATGATGGCAATTATTGTCTCAGCGCAAGCCTGACGCTCTTCCTTTGTCTTTAAGTTCACACAGAGATCCACCATATCTTGCACCTCACGTCCATACTCGGGCATGATTAGTTTCTCACGTTGTGTGTTGTAATCTAATCCTTCAATATTCATAATTAAAGCAGTTTCTTAGGCATTTTAGCTACAAAATCTTTCAAATAGAAAGGCACAAAGTAAGCTACATCCTCAAATTTCTCTTCAGCAAATCGCTTTTCTGCCAAGGGAAACATATTCTTTGCAAGTGGTAAAATGTCTTTAATGTAACGGGCGTTAGGATGATTTATCTCACTCATACATTTGCCTGCACCATCTCCAAAGAAATAAACAATACCCTTATCTAAATAAGTTTTATAGGTTTCTTCAGTTACTACATCTGCCTGAATCGGTCGAACAACATGCAAAGCACGGTCAAACACCTCAGCATATACCTCCATTCTGCGAGCATCTAACATAGGAACCAGCAGCGCATCTTCCTCATTTGGATGCTCACCAAGTAACACTGGAACAGCCAAAAGCTCAAGCGTTGGTATGGCAATCAACTTTACATCGCGACCATAACAAATGCCTTTAGCCATTGAAGTACCTATACGTAGCCCCGTATATGAGCCAGGTCCGCAGCTCACTGCCACTGCATCAAGTTTCAAACCATGGCTATCAATGAAAGAAAGTGCCTCATCTACGAACGCACCTAACGTCTCGTTGTGGTGCGGACCACTATGATCTTCCTTGTTAAAGATGCATTCTGCGTCATTACTCACGGCAACCGAGCACACCGTTGTACTCGTTTCAATGTTTAATATACACGACATAAATGAAAAATATAATCTTAATAAATTGCAAATTTACGCTTTTTTCCCACAAAATTATTACTTTTGCAGAAATTTAACGCGTAGCAATTATGATACAATCCATGACGGGTTACGGCAAAGCTGTAGTCACTTTCAAAGAAAAGAAGATTAATGTTGAGATTAAATCTCTAAACAGTAAGGCATTAGATTTGTCTGCCCGCATTGCCCCACTCTATAGAGAAAAGGAGATGGAAATACGCCAAAAGGTAGCTAAAAGCCTTGAACGTGGGAAGGTAGACTTTGCCATTTGGATTGAAAAAGATGACGTTGTAGACGCTGCTTCCATTAATGTGGCGCTCGTAGAAAACTATTATAAGCAGATAAAAGATATCTCATTGCAAACCGGAATCCCTGAGCCTACCGATTGGTATGCCACTCTTCTGGCGCTCCCTGATATCACAACAAAGACTGAAAACGAAGAACTCACCAACGAAGAATGGGCAGTTGCCTCCACAGCTATTGACGAAGCACTCCATGCCTTGGTAGATTTCCGCAAACAAGAAGGGGCTGCTTTGCAACACAAATTCAACGAAAAGATTAACAATATCGAAGCCTTACTCGCAAGTATTGAGCCATATGAGAAGAGCCGTGTAGAGAAAATACGACAGAATATCATTAAAGGCCTTGAACAAATCCCAAGTGTTGACTACGACAAAAACCGCTTAGAGCAAGAGCTTATCTATTATATTGAAAAGTTAGATATCAGCGAAGAGAAGCAAAGACTTACCAATCACTTGAACTATTTCCGTGAAACGATGCAAGAAGAAGGCCATGGTGTTGGTAAGAAACTTGGCTTTATTGCACAAGAAATGGGGCGAGAGATCAACACAACTGGTAGTAAGAGCAATCAAGCGGAGATGCAAAACATCGTCGTAAAGATGAAAGATGAGTTGGAACAAATTAAGGAACAGGTGCTAAATGCACTGTAAGTTAAAGATGAAAGGGCTCTACATATCTTCCCAAAGGGGTAGAACCTCTAAACAGATGCATCTTTCTTGCGACTAATTCTGAAATGAAACAGCTCTATAAATAGCAGAATTTAGATAATCCTTCAATGGTGAATAAAAGTAGGAAAGAATCTTCCTAATCAAAATAAACCATGATATTAAAGGATGAATATGATGAAACAAAACAACGACTTTCTTCATTCCAACGAGTCAGAACAAAGCAAACAACAACCAGAAGACTCTAAAAAAAACTCTCATTTGGCTGAGTTTCCTGGCCGACTCCTAATCTTCAGTGCGCCATCGGGCTCGGGAAAGAGCACCATTGTGCAATGGTTGATGAAAGAACATCCTGAACTTAATCTCCACTTTTCAATCTCGTGTACAAGTCGTGAGCCTCGAGGAACGGAACAAAATGGCGTAGAATACTTCTTTCTTTCGCCCAAAGCATTCAAGGAAAAGATAGCAAACAACGAGTTCCTTGAATACGAAGAAGTTTATGAAAACCGCTTCTATGGCACACTAAAGTCTGAAGTTGAGGAGCAGATTGCACGTGGAGAGAACGTCGTTTTTGACGTAGATGTGAAAGGCGGATGCAACATCAAGCGATTCTTCGGCAGTCAAGCCATAAGCATCTTTGTACAACCTCCCTCGATAGAAGAACTGAGAAAAAGACTTAATGGCCGTGGAACCGATCGGCAGGAGGTTATCGAACAGCGCATCGCAAAAGCTGAATACGAACTTTCTTTCGCACCAAACTTCGACCATATCGTTGTCAACGACGACCTCGAAACAGCCAAACAAGACACTCTTAGACTGATAACGACTTTCCTGAACAATAAATAAAAGTGGACGAAATAAGGCTCACTGCACCCCGAATCGGTATCTACGGCGGTTCATTTAACCCCATTCATATGGGTCATATATCGTTGGCTAAGACGCTACTTCAGCACACACGGCTCGACGAAATCTGGTTCATGGTGTCGCCTCTCAACCCTTTTAAGCGCATGGACAACGACCTTTTAGACGACAACCACCGCTTAGAACTCACACAAAATGCCCTTGCTGACGAGCCAAACCTTATTGCTTGTGACTTCGAATTCCGCCTTCCTAAGCCCTCATATACCTATGATACGCTTTGTAAACTCCATGAAACCTACCCCAAAAATCAGTTTACACTCATCATAGGAGCAGACAATTGGGCGAACTTCGACCGCTGGAAAAACCACGATTTCATCCTCCATCACTACCCCATTATCATCTATCCGCGCAAACATTCGCCTATATGCACAACGCAACTTCCCAAGAATGTCACGCTCGAAAACACGCCGTTATACGATTTCAACAGTACGGATATCCGGCGACGCATTGCACATGGCATGTCGATTCATGGCATGGTGAAGCCTGAAATAGAAGCAAAAACAATACAATATTACCAAGAACTGCAAAAGAAAACAAATCTTTCAGAGAATCTCTAAGGTGAATCGACCTACTGAAAGATGTTTGTTGGGGGGGTAGATTGAGGGAAATAAAGCCTCTCCCCCAGCCCCTCTCCGAAGAGAGAGGGGAGTAGTTAGTCGTGGAAATGGAGGGAGTTGTTTTGGAGTTAGTTTGGGGTGGTGATGTTGTTGATAATTAAAGGTGAAATGGTTTGGGGCAAAACAAAGCCTCTCCCCCAGCCCCTCTCCGAAGAGAGAGGGGAGTAGTTAGTCGTGGAAATG
>NZ_AWGW01000016.1:0-14208 GCF_000477535.1 Segatella salivae F0493 | reverse complement strand
TTACGGGAGAAGATAATTCTTAAATTGTATCTAATTGAGAAAGAAGAAGTTACCTTGTGACACAAACTAAACAGGTAACGATTTGGAAACGAGCGAAGTGCTTTCTGTCGCATGTTTCTACATCAACAAAGAACGCTTGTTATTCTGTTTGCAAAGATAATCATTTGCTTTGAATAACAAGCGTTTTTGATAAGATTTTCGCTCTTTTGCTCCATCTGTTGTTTGGAAAGATTGAAAAATAAGGAGAATGATTATATTCCTCTTCCTCGCTTCTTCTTTTTCTTGGCTTGGCTTCTGAGTTTTCCTTGCCAAGCCATCTCTGCAAAATCATCACCGTGTATCTGTGGATTGATAAGTCCACCTGCCCCCGAAATCATTTCTTCGGCTGCATTCAAGGCGGTGCTTGCTACATTTCCTACGGCTTGTGCAATAGATGAACTATCATTTGTATTTTTCGGTAGTATACACGAACGGCTGGGAGGGATGAGTTGATAGCCTGTATCTGATTGAACTTTATTCATTGTAGTCTTGTCTGCTATTGTGTGAGCTTTTGTTATCGTCTCCTTTGTTTCGGCTTTATTGGCTACTTCAAAGTTCTTTTGCAAGGAGTGGTAACCTAACTCCCTGCCGATTTCGGAAGCTTTGAATGTCTGGCCACAGTAGGAGAACTTCAAACCATAGACTTTTCCCTGTTTGTTCTTCATGCGCTCTATGATAATGTTGTTCTTATTCAATTCGTAGAGAAACATGGAATGCCCTGATATGCCACCGCCTTTATATTTATCCAACAAGGCATAACAGATTTGCTGTACTTCTTTCTTTGTTTGCTCTCTCGTAGGATTGGCCTTTGCTTTTTGGTGTTGTCTTTCCGCTTTTACTTCCTTTGCAATGGTCAGGCCGTACTTACGGCTAAGTTCCTCTGCGACCCTCGCTGCCTTGTTGCTCACAAAGGTAGTGTCATAAACGTTGCCATACAGACTAATGCGATTGGCGATGATATGGATATGCATATTGTCGGTGTCTTTGTGTGTAACCGCTACCCATTGATGGTCGGCAAGCCCCATGTGCCCTGCAAAGTTTGACGCAAGATTACGGACAGAAGTTAAATTCAATCTTGGTTCATCTTTCGGTGCAAAACCGATTTCAATGCGGAGGAATTTGTTTCTGCACCGTGTGTTATAGTTATTCACCATCTTCATTTCCTCGTAAATTTCCTTTGGTGTTGTTCCACAGAGATTATGAAAGAGAAGTGTTTTACCGAGTTTTCCCTCTCTGAAAATATAATCCAAAGCCGTGCTTCCGTGCGCTATCGCCTTACACTTTCCTATCATTCTCCATCAGATTTAAGAGTTTAATAGCCCTTTCCTCAATGCGGTATTTTGGATTGAAGAAACGCTTAAATGCTTCCCTTGCCAGATAAGAAAGACTTTGGGTAATCAGTACCCATGCATCATCCTTTACCTTGATAAGATTGGAAATATGTGAGAAGAAGTAGGCTGTTCGTCTGAGTAGTTCGATGGCTTCCCTTTCATTGTCGGTCATCTTGGGAACAGCTGCCACTTCACCGTTAAGGAGTATCTCACGGCAGTAGTCTGAGAACTTCCGCCCTGTACTTTCTACCTTTGACCTAATACGCTGCTTTTCCTCTCTTGTACATCTTACCTTGATGAACTCCGTCTTGTTCATCCTCACTTCTTCCTTACCTCGTTGCTGCCACTTGGCAGTCTTTCTGTTATATCTGTCCATATAAGTTTCTTTGAAAGTTAATCATTGTAGATGATTTGTTATTGCTTAATTTCTGAACACTGACCGATGAGAACGGAGTGATTACGGTCTAATCTCCCCGACAATTAAACGAGGGGAGCAAGCGCAGTTTGTGGGTACAAACTGACGTCTTGCAATGCTACCTAACAGACCGTTTACGCATAAAGCGTTTTGCCGTCCAAAAATGAATGCTATGCATTCAGAAGATTAACTGTGTTCGTGGCATTCCCACCGTTCAATGTATTCAGTAAAAATGGTCATCGGTACTATTCTAAAACGGTCAAGGATTTTGAGTGAAAAAGAAATAATAGCACTCGACCTTTTTCTACAGTTTACAGTTTTCTCCATTTCTCTATTTCCTCACCGTATTCCTCCAAATGGATGCGCACAAGGTTTTCGATAAAGCTTGACACGTTGGAACCCTTGTCACCCAACCTACGGACAATGAAGTCCGCACGTTCCTGTGTCTCCCTGCTCAGATAGACCGCTTTTCTCTCACTTAGCTTTGTCGGAACAAGGAACGCTTGCTTGTATGCTTCGAGTGTTTCCTTTCTCATCTTGGCACTGATGCGTCGTTGAATAGTTGCATGCTCTGTATGCAGTACAGGCTCGGTTGGCGTGGCATGCTCTATGGCATGCTCTGTTTCTTGTTGTTGTTGCTCTTGAATATTTTTCATTCCCTTTGCTCGAAATTCAGCTACGGTTTGTTCACTTGAACTTTCAGCTTGGCTCATACTGAAAGATTTCCTGATGGTATTTTCCATTTCCTCATTGCTAACTGTTTTCTTTTCCATACCTCTATCTTATTTTAAGTTTGACTTATTTTATTTTGTTGCTTGTATTTGGAGTTTTCTCATGCTCACGGATACGGCTGACGTGATACTCGTTGAGGTCTTTGAAGTCTCTATAATACACAGCCATATCTTCTACCTTAAAACCTGTGTTTACAAATTCCTGCACAGCTTTTCGCCCTGCATCGTCATTATCAAAAAAAGTACGAACGGAGGTTATATCTCTTTTGTTTAGGTAGTGGATACTTCTTGCTACATTACTCACGGAATTCATCACGAGACATTGGTTGGAGACCTCCCCTTTCATTGAAAGAAAAGAGAGAAAGTCCATAAAGCCCTCGAACAAACAGACAGGTTGCGCCTTGTTCTCAAATATCGAGGTAATGTCCTTCGGGGCAACCGTTCCCTTGAAAGTCTTATCATCACGAAGCTCATACCCACCCGAAGAATTGGCAAAGCCGATAGCTTCATATCTTCTTCCCCTTACCTCGTAACTGATACATTTAAGAAAGGGTGTTGCCTTTTCCAAATCAATGCAGCGTTCCTTTTTGAGGTACTCCTGCAAATGCGGTGGCAGGGTGTCTGATATGCTTGTCAGTCTCCTTGTTCCGCTTGCCGTTACATGCTCTCTTTGATTTGAACTGATGGGTGTTTCTCTCTTTGGAGAACTGTAGCTGTGCGCTGTATTCCCTGAAACGTTCTGTCCCAAACGGCAGATGGCTTCCGAGAGCGTGCAGTCCTCCAAGCGCATATAAAGGTCAATAATGCTTCCACCCCTACCTTCAGCATAGTCTACCCAAAGGTTCTTTTCCGTGTCCACTTTGAAACTCGGATGCGTTTCCTCCCTGAGCGGTGAACGGTACATGGCATAGGTCGGTGTTTTGCGGACAGGTTTGATACCTTTCCTTTCGAGATACTCCACGATGGGGTATCGCTTGATACGTGATAAATCTTCTTCTTTCATTGTTTTGATACTTTAATGGGTTGAATGATAATTATTTATGTTTGTCTGTTTTTGTGGTTTTACCGTTTCCAAAGTTTTCCCCTCCACACTTTTTCATCTTTCTTCTTACTACATACTATTTTGTGATAAGTGATTGATAATCAGTATTACTTTGTAGTATAAGACAATACTACACATTCTACTACATTTGGCTACTACAAGTTTGAAGGAGCGGGCATGGCAAGATTTTCCTAATCTTGTAGACATAGATGGGACTACCACCGTGTCTTCGTTTGCTCACCTTTATGTATCCTGCTTTCTTCAAGGCTTCGCCCATACGCTTCGCAACAAGTGGTTGGTGAGTATAAATACCCAAATAGGTGAGTATCTCCGTAGTGGTCATTAACGAATAACTTTCATTCTCCGTTGGCTTTTCAAAACAACGCAACAAAAGCTCCATCTCTGCAGTCTGTACTTGGAAATCTTCACTCTCCCTATATAGTTCGGCAATCTCATCATCATCAAACCAATAGCGGAAACCAGACTTTAACAGGGCTTTGGCTTCCGCATAAACATTGTCCATCGAGATAGCCTTTGCTCTCTCAATATCTATGGAAAGCACTTCAAAGGGCAGGAAGCGTCTGCTGCCTGTCGGGTCTGTAAGAAAGTCGTTACCGTTCACCGATGCCACGAAGCTTGCCAAGTGGGGATGCTCCTCCACATACTTGTCGTAGGGCATACGGTATTTGACCATCGGGCAGGTAATGAGGTTCTTCAGCTCATTCTCGTCTCGTTTGTTGAGGGCTTTGAGTTGGTCGTCGATGTTTACGATGAGGTTTTGCCCTATATAGGTGAGCGTGTCCTTCTCCTGCGGATATATCTTGCCTGTGTAGCTATAGCCATGCAATGCAGGTGGGCAGAGCAAATCCAAGAATGTAGTTTTGAACTTGCCCTGCTCGCCCGTCAGCACAAGGCAGGTGTGGTTACGGCACTCACGGTCGTCCATTGCGTTGGCAACCACTGCCACGAGCCACTTGGTGAGATATTGTAACCACTTATCAGAGTTGCGCACGACTACGCAACTTGCCAATTCGGGAATGGCTTTCAGTGAAAGATAAGACACATTACTATCCCTGAAACTTTCACCATCACAGCTACTGCTATCACCTATATCAATCAGTGGCAATGCTTTGAAATATTCCTGCACGGGATTGATACGGGGAGAGAAGCTGCTTTCAATGATGGAATAGAGGTTGTCAGGAGATGTAATAATCCCCACATCGTTATCAAGTTCCCTGCGGAGCGTATTGATTTCATAACGACCGACTTTTATAAATATGCCGCTGTTCCTACTTCGGTATTCGGTTCTGCCCAATACCGTGTTGTATCTGAACTCATAGTGTGTGGAGAGGTAGTTTTCTATCTCTGCGTTCTTGGATGAGCTACCTCTGCGATAAGGATTTCTTCTGCTGTTTGTATTGCCTGCATCTGTGTTCTTTTTCATTATTTCCTCGAATTGGTTTCCAAGAGTGAAGTTAGGGTGAGAATGTGTAACTTCCAAGCATTCAGAGCTTTCTTGCATAATGTTGCATCTGTCTGCTGTAAAATTCTTAGGGAAACAGGCTGTCAAAAAGAGTATTTATCGTCTCATTAAGCAAAAAATGGACGACAGGAAAGAAAGGTTAGCTGAAATACGGATGTTACTGTCTGCTTTCAGATGTACTCTTTTGCTTTGATTGTCTTATTAGCCTTATTTGTATAGTGGCAAAAGTGTAAATCTGTCTCTTTTGTCCTTGTTATAGCGCCACAAGCTGCCACGTGAATGAAAAGTGATGGAATAAGAAATGCCCGATATTAATTTTGCAATGAAAGAAAAAAGACGGGGCAGGAAAATGCAAATGTGAACCGATGAAACGGATTGCTCTTTTCCCGATTGTTCCCGATACTTCCCTGCTGTTCCCCACGGCTTTGAGAGGCGCACGTACGCCATTATCTTTGCCAGCAGAAACAGGAAAGAACTGAAACAACAAACAATAACAAAATATGATTATGAACTATTACATCATTACAGAAACCAATTGGGCAAAGCTTCGAGATGAAATCTTAAGCCTTGCAGAATGCTGCCACAAGGCATTCGGAGAGAAAAGCAAGCACACGGACTGGCTGCACAACGGTGATGTGTGCCGGCTGCTGAACATCAGCAAGCGCACCTTGCAGCATTATCGTGATACGGGTGTACTGCCGTTTACACAAATCGGACACAAGTGCTATTACAAGCGTGAGGATGTGGAAACACTGCTTCTTACGAAGTCGAACAAACCTAAAAACAAAATGATATGATGGAAACAGCAAGGGATTTGAACATGGAAACGGACGAGATGCAGCTGGTTGTCTCGGCATTGAGAGGTGTGGGGAAACGGATCATGGAAGTGGCACAGACGCACAAGCCACTCTTTGCTGGCGAGCTTTTCCTCACGGGCAAGGAGGTGTGCGAACTTCTGTATATCAGCCCCCGTACCTTGCAGGACTACCGAGACAGGAAGATTATTCCCTACACGCAGTTTGCAGGAAAGATACTCTACAAGGCTTCGGACTTGGAAAGGATGTTGGAGGAGAATTACTATTTTAAGTCCATTTGAGTTTAGTATTATAATTCGATTAAAAATACTTATTAATAAGTATTGCCAGTATAGAATTCTTCCCATACCTTTGTATCCAAAATTGAATTAATGATAAAAAATATCACACAGCCGCATAAAGGCAACAATAAAAGGAGCGTACTGTTTTTAAACAGTACGCTTTTTTTATGAACAAAATTAAACGATGTCCGTTAATAAAACCGTAATGAAAACGTTAAAAGAAGACATAAGAAACAAGATTGTCGCAGCAGCTCGCAATGAATTTATTAAAAATGGCTTTAGAAAAACTTCGATGCGAACAATTTCGGCAAAATCGGGAGTTACCTTAGGTAATATATACAATTATTTTAAGACAAAGGATGATATTTTTTATACTGTCCTTAGACCTTTACTTATAGTCTTGGATGAAAGGATGTCCTCCTATCGCATAGAACATAACAAAATAGATAAACTTCACTTCTCTATACAAAATCAAAAAGATTTGCTAAGAGAAACGCTTAAAATAATTTTCTTATATAAAGAAGAATTAAAGTTATTACTCTTTGAATCAAAAGGTACTTCTGTAGAGTTTTTCCGTGAAAATTTTATCGAAGAACAAGTTGCAATAAGTAAAGAATATATTGATCAAATGCAAAAAGTCTATCCACAAATACAAACAAGAATTTCGTCACTATTCTTTCGGATTTCCTCTTCCACATGGGTAACGATCATCGGAGAGATTGTCTCAAGCACAGAAATCTGCAAGGAAGAGGTAAAACAGGTCTTATCTGAATACATACGCTATAATACGGCAGGATGGCGAGAACTCATTAATCCATAAAATTATGAACAGATTATTCATCGTAACGATACTGTATTTGTGTACAACAGTTTTGTCTGCCCAAAATATATTACGTGGGAAAATCATAGATAAAGAAACAGGACTTCCCATATCTGGGGCATACATATCAATCAAAAATACAAAACAGAAAACAGTTTCTGACAAAACAGGCAATTATCAAATTGACATTCCCTCAAATGGAACATGTATTGTTGAGGTTTCATTTGTTGGATATAAACGAGTAAGGCAAGCCATTGTGTTAAACGGCAATATCACAAAAGACTTTTTCTTAGAATCATCAGCGAACGTCCTTAACGAAGTTGTAGTGAGGGGATCTTCCCAGCAGGTGGAAATAAACCGCATTCGGCAGAGTCCTATGGCTGTAACCGTAGTGGACGGATCCAAGCTGCGGGGACGTTCAAGCGGTATAGAAGAAATTCTTACACGCACGTCTGGCATCAAAGTAAGAAAGACAGGCGGATTGGGAAGTGCGTCGCGCATATCTGTACATGGTTTAGAAGGTAAGCGTGTCGCCGTATATATTAATGGTTTTCCACTCAACAGTCCTGACGGTTCTTTCGACATCAACGATATTCCAATAGATGTGATCAAATATATAGAGGTATACAAAGGTATTGTGCCTGCAGAATATGGAGGCGACGGATTAGGAGGAGCCATCAATATTGTGACACGGGAGGATGAATGCGACTTAGTAGGATTCACGCAGGAATTGGCATCATTCGGAACATCCAAGACACTTACAAGTGCTCAAAAGCTTTTTGCAAAGTCAGGCATATTATTTAATGTTGCTTTCTTTAAGAATAAATCCAAGAACAACTACACGATGTCATGGCCAGTATTCGAAACAAACCTGCCAGTCTCAGAATACAGAAAGGTAAGACGAAATAATGACTATTATGACGCAGACTTCTATCATGTCGGCATTGGTTTTAGAAAGCTATACTTCGATAAACTGGATTTGGAATGCGCCTTCTACAGAAATAAAAAAGGTATACAGTCTCTTAACTTTGATTCGCAGCATGCCTATATGAAAGGCTTTAATATAATGCCCACTTTGCATATAGAAAAAGACGACTTCATCTTTAAAGGTTTGGAAATGAAATCATCTCTTGTTATTCCTATTATACAAACGAGCCTGATAGACACAACAACAACAAGAAGACAATGGGATGGAACCATCACTCAGGCAATGGGGGAAACTGAAGACAATCTTCTTAATGAATCCCATAACCGGCAATTTGAATTACGAAACAAATTTAATTTAAAATATACATTTGGACAACATACATTCAACATAAATGATCAACTTGCTCTTTCGGACTATCGTCCTAAAGATGAACGCATGAATGACTATCTCGGGTTCGATCCTAGCTCGTTTCCCAGCAAAATGATTTCAAACAATATCGGACTCTGTCATTTGTATGCCTCTTCCAATCATCGTTTTCAGAATTCCTTGACGATAAGCATTTACTATCTGAAGTCAAAAATCTTTAGAACAAGCGATGCCTTGTCGAAAGCCCAAATGAAAGATGCATCAGCTCCCAAACAGACAAGTGTGAACAAAACGTACTACGGATTTAGTGAGGGAGTGAGCTATGAGTTTTGGAAAGGCGTGAGGGGAAAGTTCTCGTTTTCACACAATGTGAGACTCCCTGACACAGGAGAACTTTTCGGTAACGGAATGAGCATCAAGCCATCAGTGAACTTACTGCCTGAAATTGGAGACAACCTGAACTTTGGAACCATCATAGATACAAGAAATGTGATGGGACTTACCCGCGTGCAGTGGGAAACAAACTTCTATTACATGTATATCCAGAATATGATAAGGCTTTTCCCCGCTGATATCCGTTCCATCTATACAAACTTGGGAAAGACGAGCACGATGGGATTTGATACCGATTTGAAAGTAGACGTGACACCAAACATCTATACATATTTTAATCTTACACTACAGGACATTCGAGACCGGCAGAAATGGTTAAACGATGCAAAAGGGACGGATAATCCCACATATAATAAACATGTACCCAACATACCGTCTTTCTATTTCAATTATGGTTTGGAGTATCATGCAGAAAATCTGTTGGGGCGAAATGAATTATCTAGAATTTATATGGATGTGTCCCATGTCGGAGAATTCGATTGGGGATGGCAAATGAGCACACTGTCCGACCAGCGTAAAAAATGGATTATCCCCTCCAACGATGTGTTTACCATAGGCCTTCAACAATCCTTTTGGCACAACAACATTTCATTGAGTTTCGAAGTTGAGAACATCTTTGACAAGGAGAACTATATGGAATTCAAGATGCCACTGCAAGGACGCACTTTTAAAACAAAATTGCGTTTTAATCTGTTCCGCGACAAAACATCGGGCGGAGCAATGAGTTTGTAATATATTACCAATTTAAAAACAAATAAAATGAAACATTATTTTTTAATCGCAGCCCTTGTGTTGTTATCTCTTGTAGGTCTCACCTCATGCGGAAAGGACTCTCCGGACTTTCCTCCCTCTACAAAATCTGAAGTAGGATTTGTACACAGCGTAAACATCGGAGAAAACACATATATTAGCTTGTTCAAGGATTTGAGTGTTGGTTCACTCAATACAGACAACGCATTGGTGCTTCCGAAGGGGGCATTCACATTCGTGTATAAAAATAAGATATATGTGACAGATACAGAACACCTCTACAAGTACATTCCTAAGGATGGAATCCTTGTTCAAGAAGGAAACACCATGCTATTTCCAAGTGGTGCAAAGGCCACATACATCACATTCTTATCCGAGAAGAAAGCCTACGTTTCTTGTCTTGGATTAGGAAAGGTGTGGATTATAGATCCGTCCTCCATGACAAAAACAGGAGAAATAGATTTATCTGGCTATTCCTTGGGGAAGTTGGCTGGCGACAATAATCCTGAACCATGTGCTTCCATCATCAGAGACGGCATCTTATACGTGACGCTCTGCCAATTAAAGTCTGCCTACTCATGCGAGAAGGGAGCACATATAGCCTTAATAGATACCAAGACCGATAAGCCCATCAAAATGATTAGTGACCCTCGTGCTACAATGGCCTCCTCTATGACCCCCGCTGGGGATCCATTCGTGGACGAAAAGGGTGACATCTATTTCTATTGCGTAGCTATGTTTGGATACCAGCCTGGGGTCAAGGAAGGATTCTTGCGCATTAAGAAAGGGGAGCAAGACTTTGACAACTCATATTGCTTCACCCTTGCAGACGTAAACTTAGAAGGAGTAAAGGGGAACAGAACATCGTATGCTTATAATAAAGTGTATGGTGGAAACGGAAAGGTTTATGGATTCCTTAACATTCCCGGAGCGGCAAGCAATCCACCTGACTACGTTCATGACAAATCATTTCAAGCCTTTGAAATTAATCTATACAATAAGACTTGCAAGAAGATGAATTTTTCTGGAACTGTAGGCTGGGCCACATCCATCTGCAAGTCTGGCAATAATATCATCTTCGGCATGTCAACAGACCAAGGCATGGGCTACTCTGTCTATCACATGGATGATGGAAGCTATGAAAAATTGAAGGTAAAGGTTTCCGGAGCACCCTATATGTTGCATGAGCTTAAATAGTTGTAATAGAATATTACTTATGATATTTATTGGGACATAACACCAACATCTAAAAGAATGTGAACTTCTTGATTAGAAACTTTAACCTCCTCAAAACAAGGAAAAGAGCTGTATCGTTACTCATTATAGGGTTTGATACGGCTCTTTTAGTTTATGTGTTATAAACTATAAATTCTCATGGTTGTGCTTTTAGTTTTTATACACTGTCAATTCAGTTTTAATAAAAATCTTTCTTTTGTAGTAGTGTAGTAAATAATTGAAAGAATATTCGTATATCAATAAAAATCTTTAATCCTTTTTCTTTCAACGTATTATACCTTATTGTAGTTATGTAGTAAGATATAATCAATGAAAGAAAAAGAAAATATAATCATCAGGTATCCGTCTTTCCTATTAAGAATATCGGTGTTATTATGGATGTAGGTTTCTGCAATCTCTGACATACATGTTTCCTGAAGAAGTGTGCTTCCGTACTGTCCAATTGATAAGACAAAGCGATGATGGTTGAGAGCGGATAAAGCGGCGCATAGCCTTTTGGTCGTCCGTTCACAAAAACTTCTTCCTCACCTGCATTCCTTTCGTCAGGGTGCAGATGAGATGTTTTCAGAAGCAGTTGCAGGTGATAATTGAGTTTCTTCCATGTTACACCGAAGAAATCTACGAGTTCACTCTCCGTCATGGCTATATCGCCATTTCCCTTGCGAACGATTTGTATATTGTCGCTCCATTCAAAATAGCTGCGGTCTCTTTTTGTTTGATGGTGATTGATGTTCATATCGCTTCCTCCTTTGCTTTCTCCTTTTGATATTTTCTTATCAGTCTGTCCATATCCTCCGAAATCTTATTATCGGTTACTTGTGCATAGATTTGTGTGCTGGCGATAGATGCGTGTCCCATCATCTTGGCAATACTCTCAATGGGAATACCTGCACTCAGGCTCATCGTACCGAACGTATGTCGCGCCATGTGGTAGGATAACCGCTCTCTAATGCCGCAAGCCTTGCCCACAATACTCAGCTTTGCACTCATCACGCTACGGTTACGAGCACAGTGAAAGATAAAGTCGTCGCCTTTTCCTTTCACTGTCTGCATTTCTTTCATGCTCAGTTGTTCTTTCTTGCATTGATTGATGATGGCCTCTGCTATCGGGTGTAGGGGCACAATAAACTCCACCTTTGTCTTCAGACGCTCTTTGCGTATATACCTCTGTCCGTCTGCTGCCGTTTGGACGTGTCCAAATTGCAAATGTTCCATATCAGCAATAGCCAAGCCTGTAAAGCATGAGAAGATAAACATCCGTCTTGCTTGTTCTGCTTCCTTATCAATTACTCTCAATGCCATGAGTTTGCCAACATCGCTTTTTTGCAAGAAGTGTATCTTCTGTTCCGTTTTCTCATACTTGGCATTCTCAAAAGGATTACAGCGAATGAGCCTTTGACTGACCGCACGATACATCAGCCTACTCAGCCAACAAAGATAGCGATTCATGGTTGCTGTTGCCAAGCCTCGTCTTTTCAGATAGAAACGGTATTCTTCAAACAAGTCTTCCGTTATAGTGGCTATGACTATATCCGCCATTCCCTTATCCTTTACAAACTCCGTAAGTAACTTATCTGAATAGAGAAGATTCTGATAGGTTCCCTCAGCTCTCGATTTGCCCACGCACACTTTAACGGACAGCAATTCTGCCTTGCTCATGGCAAGAAGCGTTGTCGGCATGGTGGCTATTCCCTGTAAACGGTTTTTAAGTAGTTCCACACTTACCACTCCCTCCTTTATCAGAATATCCTGATAGGCCTTTTCTACAAGTTCTTTAAACTTGCCAATTCTTTGATTGGTCTTCTTGTCGGTTGTCTGTCCCTGTTGGCTGTTCCACTCGGAGGATTTGCACTGCTCGCCTGTGGTAATGGCGGTACTCTTTCCGTCTATGGTGATACGGCAGAGAATGGTAGTCTTGCCGTCTGCTTTTATTTTCTGTCTGTTGATATAGAATAATATCTTGAATGTACTTCTCATAAAAAATCTTGGTTAAATGGTTAAACGCAAATCTTCAGTGAAAGAAAGGAAACGGTTAAACTCCTCAAAGAGTTTCTGTGGTGTAACCTTTGCATAACGTTCGGTCATACTTACGTTCGTATGTCCGAGCATCTTGCTCACCGTTTCAATAGGTACGCCCTGCTCCAATGTGATAAGTGTGGCAAAGGTATGCCTTGCCGTGTGCGAGGTAAAGGGAAAAGAAATACCTGCCCGTAGTCGCAAGGCTTTAAGACAGGACTGATAAGTGGGATATTTGATGAAAGGCAGCAGTGTTTCCCTTTCATCGCTGTGCATTTTCTCAATTAAGCGAACTGCTTCGGGCAACAACTTGATACGACAAAGCACACCCGTCTTCTGTCGGTTGAACTTCAACCACAAACTACCTGCATCATCACGGACAAGATGCTTCTTGCTTAGCTCCATCAAATCACAATAGGCTGCACCGATATAACAGGCGAAGAGAAACACATCACGAACGGCTTCCATTTCCTCTTCCAACTCATCAAAGCGGAGTGCTTTGAGTTTGTCCAATGCTTCTTTGTCAAGAGCTTTAGGTGCTTTCTTGTCGCCTCGTTCTATATGTACTTTATCAAACAGAAGCGTATCAGCCAGTCCCTCAAGATAAGCCAGCCTACAGACGGTCTTCAAATCTGCTGCAGCTCTGAAAAAAGTGCTTTGCTGATGCCCGAGTTCACTAAGACAGAATGCTTGCAATTCGTAGATGAAGTTTTCTGTCAACTGCGAGAATGCCAAATCCGAAACATGATACTTCTTCTGTATAAACTCCTGCAATCGTTTTCGAGTGGAATGATAGGCGGACATAGAGTCCCTCTTGATGTCTATACCAATATGGCTTTCTTTCTCCTTGATGAGCATATCCAACCTTTCGATTAGCATACATCGTGCCTGTACGCTGCCTTGAAACTGTTCTTTCACATCGGTTGCATCAAATGGCTGCCCTTTGGCAATCAACGATTGATGGGCAGATTGAATGGAAAGCAACAAATTCTCCAATCTCCCATTAACCTCCACCGCCTCACGGCTCTTGCCGTCCATCCTGCTCTCACGGGGATTCCACAAGTCGGGATTGCAGGAAAGTTTACAACTAAACTGGGCAATGGAACGTCCAATGGTAATACGTCCCATAATCGGAGCTTTCCCCGATTTGTCAAGCCCGCTCTTTTTAAGGTAGAGCAGCACCTTCATCTTCTCTGTTTTCATACGCTTTAATCTTTGTGGGCAAAGACAGTGCAAACGAGTTCCATGAGAGCTTGCTCTCAAATGGACGAGCTCAGCCTGTCTTATGCAAAATTACCCGAATTAAAGCGTTCCTCACTTACGCAGAAAACTGCTGACCAAAGCAACAGCCACACGAGCGAAAATAATTCAGTTACCGAATGCTGCACCATCGTTACCTACATCAAAACAAGGTAACGCTCTGGTAACTGAACTTCTGCCTAAATCTGCATATTTCTGCCCTTTACAAACGGAGCAACATCATGCTAATTTGTGCATTCCATCCTCATTATCAGTTAGTTTACATCAACTTCGATATTTCTTCTTTTTCATTGATTAGTTAC
>NZ_AWGW01000015.1:0-87790 GCF_000477535.1 Segatella salivae F0493 | reverse complement strand
TTTTCGCGCTTATGTCGTTGACAGAAGCGATTATTTTCTCTTTTTCATGCTTATGTCGTTGACAGAAACACCTATTTTCTCTTTTTCATGCTTATGTCGTTGACAGAAACACCTATTTTCTCTTTTTCATGCTTATGTCGTTGACAGAAACACCTATTTTCTCTTTTTCTATGCTTATGTCGTTGACAGAAGCGATTATTTTCTCTTTTTCATGCTTATGTCGTTGACAGAAACACCTATTTTCTCTTTTTCATGCTTATGTCGTTGACAGAAACGATTATTTTCAATTTTTGGCCTTTCTGAAACGTTCAGAAGCACGAAAATCCTTCATTTGCCCTTTCTGAAACGTTCAGAAGCATAAAAAACCTCCATTTGGCCTTTCTGAAACGTTCAGAAGCATGAAAATCCGCCATTTGCTCTTTCTGAAACGTTCAGAAGCATGAAAATCTTCTTTTTGGCCTTTCTGAAACGTTCAGAAGCATGAAAAACCTCTTTTTGGCCTTTCTGAAACGTTCAGAAGCATGAAAACAAGAAAATTATTTGCAAGATTACCATACAATCTTTATTTTTGTATGCAAATGAAGATTTACTTAACTTAGAAATTCCACATGGAACACAAGAATGATACGAAATGTCTCACAAGCTTACTCATGCTTCTTCAACTCATTATGCTTACGAGCAGTTGTACAAAGGCGCATGAGAAATTTAAGAACCTATGCCGTAAAACCTATGATGATGATAACACCAAAATTAAAATAAGAAACCATACAGAAAGATGAAAATCAATATTAAATATTTTTTGTTTGCATCACTGCTCATTGGACTTTTGAGTTGTGGAAAGCAATCTAAGAAAAAAGAGTCGGTAAATGCCAACGACACGATAGTGCATGCAAAAAGAGATTTACTGAAAGTGTATGACAAACAAATCCGAGCTTTTTATGAAGAACTTTCGGATGTAGGTATGGATGGTATTGAGATTATGCCCAGCAAACATCAAGTTGAATATACGGATATTGCCATTGAACTTATCTACGAAGCTCTGAAAAAGCATGGATACAGAGCTGTTAACAACGAGACAGCCCGTAAGGCTATTCTGAAATACTATGGTGTGGATATTTCTCAAAACAACAATGCCTTAGCCGAAGAAGGCTTTCGAACTTATATCTTTAAGAATGGAAATCCTACCGAACGAAGAAAGCAAACCAATGCAATGATTTCTGCTTCCTATGAGAAACCAAGCTATTTCTGGAATAAAACTATCTATGTGCCGAATTATAACTACATCTTTCCCCACCCTACTATTCATGAAGTTGTAGATATTAAAGGGCTACCCGATATCTTCGAAGAAGACTATGATGTGAGATTGTTTAAGACAGGAAAGCTCTATTATGACCTCAGTCGCAAAGAACCATATTATGAAAATGAATTTATTTTTCATGATAGCAAGAAAGCATTTGCGTGGCTGAAAAAAAATGAATGGGGATTTCTTACCAACCTATTACAAAAGTATGGTTATGACAAAAACGAGGAGATTAATAGGTTGCTGCTTGAATGGATGGTAATGGAATATGCCACTGTGGCGAAATCACACATCCTTGATGAGACCTTCGCCATCAAGAAAAAAACAAAATGGCCACATGTAGAAATCAGAGAGGGACTGCTGAAAAGTGTTTTGAAACTGCCTGCAAAAGCAGAAAACATCAAAATCAGTTCGCTCATGAATACCTATATAAAATATATGTTGCATGAAGACGAAGAAGATACGCCTAATTGGGCAAAAGAATTTAATAAGGAAGAACGCTATAAAGTTGCGGCATACCTATGTTATTATCAGTATAGATTTTGCAAAAAATTTGGCGTTGAAGAAACCGATCTCCTTGGAGAAGCCCTTTATAACGATACAGCATTCAGAGATTATATCGCCGATAAAAATTATTTTAATTTAGAAGGATATAAAGCGCTCTGTAACAAAGTTTATAACAATGTTGCAAATAGTGAGAAACTAAAAAACACTTACGATGAATAAGAAAATAACACTCTTGCTTGCTTTTCTACTCTTGGCATTGGTGTCGGGATATAGTCAAAAGAATGTGGCAAAGCAAAATCATTATAATTTAGCGATAGCAGCCATAAAGGCAAACAATCTTTCGGAACTTGATGCACAGCTCAAGCATATTAAAAATATTGATTCGCTGATAAGGAAAGACGAATCAACATCTTACACCTTACTTGGCTATGCATGTCTATACAAAAACAAGGCGGCAATCCAAAAGCTCATTGCACAGAAGGCAAACATCGACTATGCATATTCTGATGATATATACATTTACGATGCACTCTATATGGCGATTGATAATGGCAATTACGTCTTGACAAAGTATTTTATTTCTAAAGGTGCAAAAGTAAACCAGCCCTACACCGAAGAAGGCGAATGCCCATTAGTCTTTAGTTGTCTTACAAATAATCTTCCGATAACAGCATTATTACTGAGCAGTGGGGCTAAAGCAGATGGAATGGGAAACCTTGGCGCAGACTATACAAGCTACCCTATCATCATAGCAGTTGGAAACCGAAACAAAGCCATGGTTGAACTACTACTGAAACATGGTGCAAGAAAAAATGTGAAAGGTGAAGAAGGACTTACACCACTTGCTCTCGCACGAAGATTAGGATATACGGAAATTGTCAGACTATTGGAAAATAAAGCTCGAAAGAAAAAGATTTAATCCATATAAAAATAAGCTTTACCACCAACTGAAATCCAAGCCTACCTTTTATCATAAACAATTAGGATTAACAACTAAATCCACACAAAATGATTTCAGCGTAAGAATTCATTGAAGCTCAATGACATGTTTAGAAGTAAGAAAAAGGCGCAAAGTAAAGAACATAAATGCAGTTTTAAGGAAATAACAGAGTGATTTAGAATTAAATTCAACATTAATTAAAATTTTAACACGATATCCATACAACTTTGGCAATATTTAACTAATTTTGCATCATCTAAGTATTAACTGGGTTTATCCCCTCAAATTATTCATTAAATTTCAGTTAACAGTCATGCAAAAAAAATTGCATTTATTAATGGCGCTTATGTTGTTTTTTACAACATCCCTCATGGCGCAGGTAACCACATCAAGCATTAATGGAAAAGTTGTCGCAGGCGGTGAAACCGTCATCGGAGCAACCGTGACCGCCGTTCACGTTCCATCAGGAACAACCTATAATGCTGTTACCAACACCGATGGACGTTACACCATTCAAGGTATGCGTGTCGGTGGTCCTTACAAAGTTACGATTTCATATATCGGCTTTAAGGATGACAACCGCACAAACATTTTCTTAGCATTGGGTGAACCCACCGTTATCAATGCAGACATGAAAGAAGATGCTAAAACCTTGACCGAAGTAACCGTAACAGGACGCGCAGGACATGGTGGAAATGGTGCTACTTCTAACTTCTCTAAGCAAATGATTGAGAATGCACCAACCGTAGATCGTAATGTCTATGATGTTGCAAAACTATCTCCTCTTGTAAATAACAACAAGTTTGGAGGTATCTCTATCGCAGGAACCAACAACCGTTACAATTCTTTCCAAATCGATGGTATGGTCAGCAACGATGTGTTTGGTCTAACTTCATCTGGTACAAATGGTGGTCAAACTGGCGCAAATCCAATTTCAATGGATGCTATCGAGCAAATCCAAGTTGCAGTTTCACCTTTCGATGTTCGTCAAAGTGGTTTCACAGGTGGTGCTATCAATGCTATTACAAAGTCGGGTACAAATAAATTCACAGGTACAGCCTTCACATACTATACTGATGAAAACCTTTATGGTCGTTATAGCCAAGTCTACAAGAAAACACAAAAGCTTTCTGATGAAAGCACCAAAACTTACGGCTTCACCTTTGGTGGTCCTATCATTAAGGACAAATTGTTCTTCTTCACTTCATTGGAATATAAAAAGAACAGCTATCCTTCAACCTATTATGCTGGTGCACCAGGCTATTTCATGAACACACAAACAGCTCAGCAACTGGTTGACATTTATAAGAATATCACTGGTATTGAAGAATCATTTGAACGTCGCAATATCAATCAAGAAGCTACTTCACTCTTAGGTCGTTTAGACTGGAATATCAATAATAAGAACCACTTCACATTGCGTTATCAAGGCAACTTCTCTTATGCTGATAAGTTTGGTAATGGCAAACAGTCGTTCTTCTTCAATAATTCAAGTTATCGCATGAAGGACCGCACAAACTCTTTTGTTGCTGAATTAACTTCACACATCAGTAACAGTCTTTATAATGAGTTCCGCCTCGGTTTGACTTCTGTTCGTGATAAACGTGCTACTCCTTATTCAGGTCCTACACTCTATTTCAGCGGAGATAATTATACTGTCAATATGGGTACAGAATATTCTTCAGGCGTAAACTCACTTGATCAGGATATTTGGACCTTAGAAGATAACTTCTCTATTTATACCGGCAACCACAACATTACCGTAGGTACACACAATGAATTCTACGATATGAAGAATGGCTTTATCCAGGCAGCTTTCGGTAACTTTGCTTATAACTTCAACCAATTAGGTTCTGTTGATAGAGCTACACAGGTATTTACTCCAACAGCTGGAGGTTTCCTCAATAATCAAGGCATTATTCCAAACTCAGGCTATCAGATGAAATACTCAGATGAAGCCTTTACTGGCACAACACAATGGAGGACCCCATTCAAAGCTGGTATGGCTGGCATCTATGTACAAGATAAATGGGATATGTCAACAGCCTTCCAACTCACCTATGGTATCCGTTTCGATATTCCATTCTATAGCAACAAAATTTCAATCAATGACAAATTTAATGCTACAGACAATTGGGCTAAGACAGGAGTTGTGGTTGGTCGTCGCCCAGCCTCATGCGTAATGGTATCTCCTCGTGTTGGATTCCGTTGGTTTATGAATGAAGATCATACTTCATTACTGCGTGGTGGCGTCGGTATCTTCAATGGCCGTGCACCATTTGTATGGATTGAGAATGCATGGGCAAATACAGGTATGGAGATGCGCGGTATTAATATTCGCTCAAATTCTACAAGTCCGCTTCCTCCAACCTTCTTGGCTGATGGTGGAAAGACACCTGATCAAATTCGTGCAACCTATGGCAATGCAGGAGGTGTAAATCCAGATATCGTAACAATTGATCGTCATTTCAAATTTCCACAAGCTTTCCGTGCAAACCTTGCTTGGGAGCAACAGCTACCTTATGGCGTTAAGATGACTCTCGAAGCTCTCTATTCTCGCCAGTTGAACGCTGTTTGGTTCAATAACATCGCACTTCAACCAAATGGCGATATCTATGCAGTTGATGGCGTTGAAGCTTCAAAGACCACCTATTATAAGAGTAATCAGAACGATACTTACACTCTTAATGGCACAACAGGAAAGTACTATGCTAATTCAGTTATTAACTTGAAGAACATCAATCGTGGTCATAGTTATAGTTTGAGTGCTAAATTTGAAAAGAGCTTTGATTTCGGTCTCGACCTTATGGCAAGCTATACTTTCGGTCATTCCTATTCTGTTAATGATGGAACTTCATCTGTTGCAATGTCAAACTGGAAGTATTATTATTGTGTAGATCCTAATAAGGCTGACGTTTCTTATTCTATGTTCGACATGCCTCACCGACTAATGTTCCAAGCAGCCTACAATACTAAGCGTTATGGCAATGGTCGTTGGCAGAGCCATGTAACACTTACCTACAATGGAAACAGCGGACAGCGTTACAGTCTCACAATGAATGATAATGCAAGTGCTTCATTCAATGGTGAATATGCAAAAGGAAACACCCTTCTTTATATCCCAACGAAAGAAGAATTGCAGAATATGAACTTCGTTGATAATGTTGATCGCACAACACATCACATCAAAATGACAGCTGCAGAAAGTCGTAAGAACTTCGAAGAATGGATTGAAAACGACAAATATGCAAAGAACCATCGTGGTCAATATGCAAAAAGAAACAGCAATATAGCACCTTGGGAGAATCATTTTGACTTCCATTTCGCACAGGACTTCTTCTATGACAGAACACGTGGAAGCAAAGTTAGCCTCGTATTCGATATTCTCAATGTAGGAAATCTTATCAACAAGCACTGGGGTGAATACTACGCAAACACTTACAACGTGCCAGTTATCACCGTACAGGATGTGAAGAAGGTTGCAGGAAAGATGACTCCATCATTTATTTATGGTGCACCTCGCCTTGACCTCAGCGACTTCACAAGTCGTTGGCACATGCAATTAGGTCTACGTGTGACTTTCTAAAGGAACGAGAATAGACTGATTCACATATAAAAAAGGTAATCTTTTCAGAGATTACCTTTTTTTTATTAACTTTGCGCAAATCAAGAAGATAACGGATAAATATGATTATAGATTTCAAAGATATAAAAGAAGTAAAGATTAATGGTTTCAAAGGTGGGCAAGGTGAACTCGACACCCGCAACTTTGTCGATGAAAAGATAAAGATAATGAAAAGTATTCTCAAGCCTGGAGCCTGCAGTGGCCTACATACTCACGAAGGAAACTGCGAAGTAATGTATATACTTAAAGGCGAGCTCACCTATCATTACGATGGAAAAATAGAGGTGGCACATGCTGGACAAGTACATTATTGCCCAATGGGACATAATCATTATTTTGAGAATCGAACCAATGAAGATGTAGAATACTTAGCTATCGTTCCCGAACACCATTAATTTCAAATCTCATGAGCATAGTAATTGGCATAGACGTTGGTATTAGTACAACTAAGATTGTAGGCGTTGATGAACACGGAATTGTAGTAAATCCCTTCCGAATAAAGGCTACCGACCCCATAACTTCATTGTATGGAGCTTTTGGAAAATATCTTCATGACAATAAAATCAAGCTTGATGATGTCGAAAAGATTATGCTTACAGGAGTTGGTTCAGCCTATATTGATGAGAACATTTATGGTCGTCCAACGAGCAAAGCGCAAGAGTTTATTGCCGATGGACTTGGTGCTCGCTACGAAAGTAAGCTCAAACGCATGATTGTTGTCAGCATGGGTACAGGCACAAGTCTTGTAAAATGTGATGGAAATGACATCCGACACATTGGAGGAATCGGTATCGGTGGTGGAACACTACAAGGCTTATCACGCATCATGCTCAAAACAGATGACATCAAACAAGTAGCCAGTCTTGCAATGAACGGCGACATTTCAAAGATCAATTTACTGATTGGTGATATCAGTGCTAAACCGCTTCCAGGACTTCCTATGAATGCAACAGCAAGCCTTTTCAGTAATGCCAAGACCAATGCCACACGTGAAGACATCGCTATTGGCCTTATCTATATGGTATTACAAGCCGTTGGTTCCAGCACGATTCTTAGCAGTTTAGAAAGTGGAATCAAGGACTTTGTGCTCATCGGTAACCTCACACTACTCCCCCAATGCAAGGAAGTATTCCACGCTATGGAGAAACTTTATGGTGTACATTTCCGCATTCCGAAATACAGCGAGTTCTGTACAGCCATCGGAGCTGCACTTTGTTATATTCAAAATCGATAATTGACGCGCCGCGATACAATTCACGAATCATCACAATGAATAAGAAACTTTTCTCCTGTTTTCTATTTTTCTTATTGTTCATGCAATCCCTTTGTGCTCATCCTAAGCGCGAAGTAAGAGCTGTTTGGCTAACAACAATTGGCGGACTTGACTGGCCTCACAATTATTCCCAACAGAGATTATCGATGGAAAAGCAGCAACAAGAGTTGCGAAACATCCTCGATAAACTTCAAAAAGCAGGTATAAACACAATATTGTTTCAAACACGTATTCGCGGAACTGTAATCTATCCATCAGACTATGAACCATGGGATGGCTGCCTAAGTGGCATTCCTGGCACATCACCAGGATATGATCCACTCCAGTTTGCCATTGATGAATGCCACAAACGAGGTATGGAATTTCATGCATGGATAGTCACTTTACCTATTGGAAAATGGAATGGTTTAGGATGCAAACGACTTCGTCAACGCTTCCCTAACTTAGTAGTGAAGATTGGAGAAGACGGATATCTCAACCCTGAAAAAGGACAAACAGGAGACTATCTCGCTCAAATCTGTTCAGAAATCACCGAGCGTTATGATATTGATGGCATTCATCTTGACTACATTCGCTATCCAGAAACATGGAAAATAAAGGTATCTTCTGACCAAGGAAGAGCTTATATCACAGACATTGTTACAAAGATTCACGATGTTGTAAAAGGCAAAAAACCTTGGGTAAAGATGAGTTGTTCGCCAATTGGAAAGGCTGATGACTTAGCAAGATATTGGAGTCATGGCTGGAATGCCTACTCAAAGGTGTTACAAAATGCTCAATATTGGTTACGCAATGGACTAATGGATCAACTCTATCCCATGATGTATTTCAAGGGAAATAACTTCTATCCATTTGCCATTGACTGGCAAGAACAGGCACAAGGAAAGATGATTGTGCCAGGTCTTGGCATATATTTCATGTCGCCACGCGAAAAAGATTGGAACCTCGATGATATCACACGAGAAATGTTTTTCACTCGTTCTATGGGCATGGGGCACGCATATTTCAGAAGTAAATTCTTTACTGATAATCTTAAAGGGATATATGATGCTGCGCTAAACGAAATTGACCGACAACCTGCTTTGGTGCCCACTATGACATGGGTAAACGTAGAAAAACTACAAAAACCCACACTGATTATGGTCGAAAAGAATAGAATTGAATGGCAGAAACAGAACAATACGACTTATAATCTCTATAGCAGTCGCACTTGGCCTGTAGACATTTCAAAGGCTGAAAACCTTATGCTCTATCGACAAGAGACCAACAGTGTAGACATTCCTGATGACCCTTCACATTATTATGCGCTTACAGCTATGGACCGATATGGTAATGAAAGTGATGTGGTGCAATGCCAAAACCAGCCCAAAGCTAACCAAAGTAGCCTTATTCCCAATGATGGTAACCGCGCAATACTACCTAATTGGATAAATGAATGTGATGGAATTGTCATGCTATGTGATATTAATGGCATCCCTATTAAACGTCTACAACAGACGGGAAATGCCGTGAATATCAAACAGATTACTGATGGTTTCTATCAATTGAGAAGCCTTAACGCCAATGGAATTAGCCATAGATTAGGCTTTATTTTAGTGAAAAGATTTTAGCCGAAACATTTGGTCAATCAGCAAAAACAAATTAACTTTGCACGTAGATAGACTATTTTATAGCGATACCCAAGAAGGAAAGATATTGGGGGTTGTGTCGGTTTGATCGGGATACTCATCAAATAAATTCGAAAACCGAGAATGCTTCTCTTGTTAATGGCGGGCCACATAAATTCCTTCGGAACTAAGCCTTAAGGCCAGTGGATTACAAAGGCGGAGAGCACTCAACTATTGAAATGCTCGGAGTTTCATCACATCATCGAGCAACCCCTTTTTTCTTTTTGATTAAAAAGAATAAAAAATAAATTCATGTTTAGTGGAATTGTAGAAGAAATGGCTACGCTTGTAGCGATTACAAAAGATAAAGAGAACATCGACTTTACGCTTAAATGCTCGTTTGTTGATGAACTTAAGATTGACCAAAGCATTGCACATAATGGTGTTTGCCTTACCGTTGTAAGTTTAGAAAATGGCACTTATACCGTAACGGCAATGAAAGAAACACTTGATCGCTCCAATCTTCGCTTGTTAAAAGTTGGTGATCATGTGAACATTGAACGCTCAATGCTGATGAATGGGCGTCTTGATGGGCACATTGTTCAAGGCCATGTTGACGAAACTGCCAAATGTATTGGAATACGAGATGCAGATGGAAGTACGTACTTCACATTTGAATACCCACATAACGAGGCTATGGCTAAGAAGGGATACTTCACAGTTGACAAAGGCTCGGTTACCGTAAATGGCGTTTCTCTCACTGTGTGTGAACCTACAGATAACACGTTCACGGTAGCCATTATTCCCTACACACGGGCTAATACGAACTTCAAAGATATAGAAATTGGTAGCGTTGTCAATCTTGAATTTGACATATTGGGAAAATATATTGCGAGACTTCAAGCCTTGTAAAAGACTACTTGGCACACCACAAAATTGAAAATATATTTTCATAAACAACAAGTGGTGTGTCAGCTCCCGGTACCCCATGAAATAAATGATGAAGAAGAGACTTTTTGTTTGACGTATTTCACAGCTTCTTTTGACGCAGATTATTGCGCAATCAGATACAAATCACAACACGATTTGATAGAGATTGCAATTTAGTCTCTCATGAAGCACAGAACGATGAGATTTAGAATGACATACCAAGACATGAAACACACTAAATAATGTTAAGGTTGTCATCTACGTGTAAACCTTTTTATCTTTTGAGAAGTCTATATATTAGTAAACTTCTTTCATCTAATTAAAATTGCAATGAATTATGAAGAATATCACAAGAAACCTCATCATAACAGCTGTATGCATGGCTTTGCCAGCACAGCTTATGGCAAAAGACTGGACATTGAAAGCGTGTATTGACTACGCTTTGCAAAACAACATCACACTTCAAAAGAGCCGATTAAATCAATTGGCAGCCAAAGAAGATATCAAAGAAAGTCAAGCAGCCTTGTTACCATCACTATCTCTTGCGACTTCGCAAAACGTTTCCTACAATCCATGGCCTGAAACCAACAGCTATGTTGTTGCTGGAAACCGAGTTGAAACAAGTGTAGACAAAGCATATTATAATGGAGGTTATTCACTAAGTGCAAATTGGACCATCTGGAATGGCAATCGAAACCATAATCAAGTAAAATTGAACAAATTTGCCGAAAAGCAGGCCGACCTTGCCGTTGCAAGTGACATTAACACATTAACAGAACAAATTACACAGTTGTTTGTTCAGATATTATACTCTAATGAGGCTATAAAAGTCAATCAAGAGAGCCTTGCCACAAGTGCAAAGAACGAAGAACGGGGTAAGGATATGCTTGCCGTTGGAAAAATGAGTAAGGCTGATTTAGCACAACTTACAGCCCAACGAGCCCAAGATGAATATGCAATTGTTCAGGCAGAAAGCAACTTAAAAGAGTATAAACGCCAACTAAAACAGTTATTGCAACTAACAAATGGTGAAGCGTTTAATGTTGTTGTTCCCGAAACAACAGACGATATGGCATTGGAACTGATTCCAAATGTCAGCAGTGTTTACGAGCAAGCACTGACAACTCGGCCTGAAATTAAGAATGCAGAATTAAGCATTCAGAGCAGCGAACTAAACATAAAGCTGGCAAAATCACTTCGAATGCCTACCGTAGCAATGTCTGCTGGCATCAGCACTAATACCTCAACCATGAACAAAAATGGCTGGGATAAACAGATGAAAAATAACTTTGTGATTGGTGGAGGCATTAATATCAGTATACCGCTGCTTGACAATCGTCAAGCAAAGACAGCCATCAGCAAAGCAGAAATACAACGACAGAACAATATGCTTGATTTGAAAGACAAGCAAACAGCCCTCTACTCTACCATAGAGAACTATTGGCTACAGGCTAATAATAATCAAAGTATGTTCAAAAGTGCAAGAATCAGCACGGAAAGTGCAAAGGAAAGTTACGCACTTCTAAGTGAACAATTCAGATTAGGACTAAAGAACATCATTGAATTAATGACTGGAAAAGATAATCTTTTGAAGGCTGAACAAAATGAACTTCAAAGCAAGTATCTTGCTATTCTGAACATAAACATGTTGAAATACTATCAAAATGGTATGATAAAATAAGAAAAAGACACTCATTAACCACATAGAATTTATGGAATTGAATTGTATTATTATTGATGACGATCAACAAACAGTAGAGACGTTAAAAAGCTACATGGCAGACACGCCATGTGTAAAACTGACAGGAAGTTGCAGTAATGCTGTCGAAGCCATTAGGCTTTTACAGCAGAACGACATTCAATTGGCTTTCATCAACCTAAGATTACAGGAGATGAGCGGCGTTGAATTTTCAAGTATGCTGCCACGAAATGCAATCAAAATCTTCATGACCGACGACCGCTCTCTTGGCATAGAAGGCTATAAAGCCGATGCAGTAGACTGCCTATTAAAGCCAATCAGCAAGACAGCTTTCATTGAAGACATGCACAAAGTGCATGAAATCTGTGAACGCGAAGAGGAAATTCATGAATTGAAGAAAGACAGATTCCTGTTTGTAAAAAGCGATTACAAGGTATTAAGACTTGACTTTGACAACATCATTTACATTGAAGGCGTTAAGGATTATGTGAAATTTCACCTTGATAACGAAGAAACGCCTATCCTATCTCTGATGAACATGAAGAAACTTGAACATCAGATGACAGGTGATGAGTTTCTACGTGTACATCGTTCTTACATTGTCAATATGCGCAAAGTAAGGAGAATAGAACGTATGAAACTGATTTTCAGTAAAGGATCTATTCCAATCTCTGAATCATATAAAGATGAGGTGTTCCGCTTTGTAGACCATCACAGCATCGTATAAGACGCGAACATTTCAAATATCTAATATTTCAGACGGTTTCTCAACGAAGGTTTCACCACCATGTTCGATGAGAAACCGTTTGTCACGAAAGCCCCACAACACACTTATACAAGGCATTCCGCTGTTTTTTGCGGTCATAATGTCAACGTCACTATCACCTATATAAACAGCATTTTCACGACTAACCCCAAGCAAACGCAAAGCTTCATTGACAGTATCGGGTGCTGGTTTCTTACGTATATTCACGCGTTCACCAATGGCAACCTGTATCTTTTCTCCAAAGAAATGGCGTACAAGGTCTTGCGTTGCAGCATAGAACTTATTGCTAACAACGGCAATATGTTTATTGGCATCTAACAAATGCTGAAGCATTTCTTCAATACCAGCATAAGGATGCGTATGATCAAGGTTGTGAACCAAATAGTGTTGACGAAAATCTTCATAGGTTTTATCAAACAAAGGATTTTGAAGTCCATGAGGAATTGCACGTTCCATCAACTTCTTTACACCATTTCCCACAAACATTCTGACTTCTTCAAGGGTACGCTCTGGCATACCATTTACGCGAAGTGCATAGTTACAACTAAGTTCAAGATCAGTCAATGAATCTAAAAGTGTACCATCTAAATCAAAAATATAAGTTTGATATTTCATCATCCTAAATAAAATCTTTATTCCATAATCTTGCGAACACATCGCAGAAAACAGCAACCAGCAAGCCTATTAGAATTGCAAGACACTGTGATATCAATTGCAAAGGTAATAAAAAAACGTCATTCTCCTCTCATAGATAAAAAAAATGGTGTACCTTTGTGCGCGACATTCAATATAAAATGATGAAAAAAGAATTAAGAAAAAAGTACTTCATTCCCGCCCTTGCCTGTGTAACAGTCATATTAGGAGTGGTTTATTATTATTTCTTCTCTGACTTCTCAACGAAGAATAAGACTGAATATGTCTACATTGATAACGATGATAATGTGGACTCTGTATATCACAAACTCGAGCCATTTGCATCGAAACATGGGATGTGTGCTTTCAGAATGATGGCTCGCCACTTTGATTATGGCAAGAGAATCAAAACTGGTCGTTATGCAATTGATAAAGGTGATGGCGCATTAAAAGTCTTTCGACACATGAAGAATGGCCTACAAACACCGGTAAACCTAACGATTCCAAGTGTTAGAAGATTGAATCGATTAGCTGCAGAGGTTTCAAAACGACTCATGATCGATAGTACAAAACTCTATAAAGCATTGTCCAATGAAGATGTTTGCCGTAAATATGGCTACGATACAGCCACAATTGCGTGCATGTTTATCCCCAATACGTATGACATCTATTGGAATATTTCAATCGATAAATTCTTGGATCGTATGCAGAAAGAGAGCAAAAAATTCTGGAATTTCGATCGAATGCAGAAAGCAAAACAGTTAGGTTTGACTCCCGAACAGGTCATTACATTAGCAAGTATCATTGACGAGGAAACGGCTAATAATGCTGAGAAGCCTATGATTGCAGGCATGTATTACAACCGACTCATGTTGCGTGATGCCAAGTATCCACATGGAATGCCCTTGCAAGCAGACCCAACTATTAAGTTCGCATGGAAGCGTTTTGATCTTAAACGCATTTATAATAACTTGCTTTCTATACATAGTCCTTACAATACATATAAGAATCCAGGACTTCCTCCAGGGCCAATTCGTATTCCATCTGTAGCAGGTATTGATGCTGTTCTCAATCGAGTACACCACGACTATTTATATATGTGTGCAAAAGAAGATTTTAGTGGTACACATAACTTCGCTCGTACATACGATGAACACATGAAGAATGCAGAGAAATATTCAAAAGCTTTGAACGCAAGAGGAATCAAATGATTTAACGAATAAGCTTTTAGAAAAGTAAACAAAAATACCACTTTCTTCACAGAGAGCGGTATTATTCTCAATAGGTATTAGCTTTTTTAAGGTAAAAAGATTGTATTCAGGATAACGATTACAAAGGTAAGGCGATTTTATTCTATGTGCAAATATTTTTTTATGTTACTAAACATGTTTTTTGATATCTATGAGATGATTTTATAAAATAATGAAGAATAAGCTGCAAAATACATGATTACCTCATGCACAAGCCACAAGAAAAACACCTTTTTCCTTTGCTTTTCCAGCCGTTTACATTATCTTTGCAATATAAAATAAATAATGTTTCAACATCATGGCAATTAAAGAAGAAAACAACGAAGAAAAGAAAAGCATTAGTTTCGTAGAGCAACTTGTTGAAGAAGACCTCGCACAAGGAAAAAATGGCGGTCGTATTCAAACACGTTTTCCGCCAGAACCTAACGGCTATCTGCATATTGGACACGCAAAAGCAATATGCATGGACTTCGGTGTTGCTGAAAAATATAATGGCATTTGTAATCTCCGATTCGATGACACGAACCCAAGTAAGGAAAATAATGAATATGTTGAAAACATCCTTAACGACATTAAATGGCTTGGATTCAAATGGGGACAGATTTATTATGCTTCAGATTATTTCGAAAAGCTATGGGAGTTTGCTGTTTGGATGATTAAAAAAGGCCATGCATATATTGACCAACAGACCAGTGAAGAGATTGCTTCACAAAAAGGAACACCTACAACTCCAGGAACACCAAGCCCATATCGTGATCGCCCTATTGAAGAAAGTCTCGAACTATTCAACCAAATGAACACACCAGAAGCAGTGGAAGGTAGTATGGTTTTACGTGCAAAACTCGATATGGCAAATGCAAATATGCACTTCCGCGACCCAATCATGTACCGAATTATACAGACTCCACATCACAGAACAGGCACAAAGTGGCACTGTTACCCAATGTATGACTTCGCACATGGGCAGAGTGACTACTTCGAAGGCGTCACTCATTCTATCTGTACGTTAGAGTTTGTTCCTCATCGCCCACTATATGACAAGTTCATTGATTTCTTAAAAGAGAAGAATGGCACTGCAGACAACTTGCATGATAATCGTCCTCGCCAGATAGAATTTAACCGTTTGAATCTCACTTATACAGTGATGAGCAAACGAAAGCTTCATACTTTAGTTGACGAACATCTTGTAAATGGGTGGGATGACCCACGCATGCCGACATTATGTGGAATGCGTCGTCGTGGTTATAGTCCCGAAAGTATTCGTATGTTCATTGACTCTATTGGCTATACCAAGTTTGATGCACTCAATGATATGGCCTTATTGGAAGCCAGTGTGCGTGAAGACTTGAATAAAAAAGCTACTCGTGTCAGCGCCGTTCTTGACCCAGTGAGACTTGTTATCACTAACTATCCAGAAGGAAAGACCGAAGAAATGGATGCCATTAATAATCCAGAAGATGAACAAAGTGGTAGCCACAAGATTACTTTCTCAAAGAACTTATGGATTGAACGCGCCGACTTTATGGAGGATGCACCCAAGAAATTCTTCCGTATGACACTAGGAAAAGAGGTACGATTAAAGAATGCTTATATCATCATGTGTACTGGATGTAAGAAAGATGAAGCAGGGAACATCGTTGAAATTCAGGCAGAATACGATCCAGATAGTAAGACAGGAATGGAAGGTTCTAACCGAAAAGTGAAGGGAACTCTACATTGGGTATCAGTTGATCACTGTCATAAAGCAGAGGTACGCGAATATGATCGTCTCTTCAATATAGAAAATCCATCTGCTGATGAGCGTGATTTCCGTGAATTACTCAATCCAGAAAGTCTTAAGATTGATACGAATTGTTATGTTGAAGACTATGCAGCAAGTAGGAAACCTGGTGAATATTTGCAGTTCCAACGTACGGGATATTTCATGGCCGACGCTGATTCTACTATTGAACATCCCGTATTCAACAAGACCGTTGGACTGAAAGATACTTGGGCAAAGCAAAATAACAAGAAATAAACTCGCGTTGTAGGGCACACAAAAACATTGAATCATCAAGAGCATTTCGATAAAGAAGCTTTTCAAAATGTCTTAAAGCAATACGAACAAGCACGCAGGTCAGGAGAAGAGATATATCTTGACGCTGACGTGCTTACGGATATTGCCGACTACTATGACCATCATCACCAGACCAAAAAGGCTATAGAAACGATTGATTATGCCATTCATTTATTCCCAGGTTCAGTGTTTCCACTCGTCTTTCGAGCACGAATGGCGATGATGATTGAGGATGATCTTGAGGCAGCAAAGCGCTATTTATCAAACGTAGAGGATAAAAATTGCTTAGAGTTCTACTACACTTCTGCAGAAGTTTTGATTACAGAAGGGGCTCCAAAAGATGCAAATCAATACCTCTACAGCCATATTCCAGACGTAGAGGACGACGAACTTGACAGTTATTATATAGAGGTAGCTATTCTGTTTGCAGACTATGAGGAATTTGAAATTGCTGAAGAATGGATCAATCGATGCGAAAACCCAGACGATCCTGACTATTGGGATACTATGGGGCGAATTGAAATGGGACACGGTCACTTAGAAGAGAGTGAACAGATTTTTACTGATTTAATTGACAAAGATCCTTTTTCAGAACAATATTGGAATCGTTTATCCGCTTCACAACTACTGCAAAATAAGTTCTCTGATTGCATTATGAGTTGTGAATACGCTCTCGCAATCAACCCGAAATCGTCAGAAGCGCTCTTCAATAGAGGGAATGCACTCTACGGCTTAGGACAGAATGAAGAAGCACTGAAGTGTTTCAAGCAAGTCAGCGAACTTGCTCCAGAAGAACCTAACGGTCATCTGATGGAAGGAATGGTATTGGCTGACATGAAAGCGTATAGCAAAGCATTGCCTCATTTCTACAAGGCTGAATCCCTTTGTAAGAAGAACGACTATCTTCTTCTACAAATTTATGAGCAGCTTGCTTATCTACTTTCAAAGCAAAATAAACTCGATGAAGCCTTAGTCTATGTTGATCGATGCGAGCAAATCCCACCAGATGACCCGTTTGAACTATCATTATTACGTGGACATCTATATCTTGAACATAAAGAAACAGCTGAGGCGGCCAAAGTTTTTCATGCAGCTCTGATAAAAAGTAATAACACTCCAGAGCTTTACTTGAAAATAGCTGTATCGTTTCTTGACAATGGTTATACGGACTCAGCCTATGAAATTCTTAATTATATAGCTCATTCGACAGCATATACTCAAGTGCCTATATACCCTTATTTGGCTGTATGCTGCTTAGAATTAGGCTATAAAGAGGAATATGAAGAAGCCGTAAAAAAAGCTACATACTATTCACCCGTAGAGTCAAAAATTGTCCTAAGTCCATACTTTCCTGACAAAATGGAGCCTGAAGACTATTATAAATATCTTAAAAACAATAATAATAAACTCTCATGAACTGGTTATCAGCACTATTAGGAAACCTAAATTATGGTACAATCTTCCTATTAATGTTACTCGAAAGTACGGTAATCCCCGTCCCATCTGAATTTGTTGTATCACCTGCCGCCTATCATGCTGCAGGCGGAAATTTAGATATTTGGCTTGTCATTCTATTTGCTACAATCGGCGCTGATTGTGGAGCAACAATCAATTATGTTGCAGGTCACTACTTAGGTCGGCCCATTATCTATCGCTTTGCCAATAGTAAATGGGGGAAAATGTGCCTATTAAATCAACAGAAAGTAGAGAAAAGTGAGAAGTACTTCTATGATCATGGCATGATAGCAACGATTACCGGCCGACTGATTCCTGGCATCCGACATCTTATTTCCATTCCAGCGGGCTTAGCAAAGATGAATTATTGGAAATTCCTTCTTTACACTACAATTGGTGCTGGCGCCTGGAACTGCATTCTGGCAGCACTTGGTTGGTATCTTCATTCTGCTGTACCAGAAGATCAACTCACGGAAAAGATTGCTGAATATGGTGAGTATATCAAGGTCTTCATATTGATTGTAGTGATTATTGCCTTTGTTTATTTTGTCTTGAAATGGTATTTTAAGCGCAAGAAACAAGCCAAACTATAAATACCTCTCAACCAAAACATATCATCAAATAGAATATAAAACAAAAAAGACAATCTCTAATTGAGATTGTCTTTGTGTCGGGGCGACAGGATTCGAACCTGCGGCCGCCTGGTCCCAAACCAGGAGCGCTACCGGGCTGCGCTACACCCCGCTGCATGAAGAGTTAGATATTAAAAGTCGGGGCGACAGGATTCGAACCTGCGGCCGCCTGGTCCCAAACCAGGAGCGCTACCGGGCTGCGCTACACCCCGCTTTATATCCGTTTCTCTTTTGCGTCTGCAAAGGTAATATTTTTATTTTATGTGACCAAATAAAATCATTACTTTTTATTTTATGTAGTAACAAAAAGGGCTACATTTTTTATGTAGCCCCTCTTTTATCACTTATAAAGAATATGCTCTTATTTAATAATTCCCTGTTCAACAAAAATCTTTTTTAGTGCTTGAACACCACGTTCAACCTCATCCTTAGTATGGTTTGCCATAAGTGCAAAACGCACTAAAGTATCTTGAGGAGCACAAGCTGGAGGAATTACTGGGTTGATAAATACTCCCGCATCAAAGGCAAGCTTCGTTACAAGGAATGTCTTTTCAACGTCATGTACATACAATGGAATGATAGGACTTTCTGTTTCACCAATCTCAAAGCCTTCTTCACGGAAACGATCCAAAGCATATCGTGTTACTTCCCAAAGGTGCTCGATAAGTTCCGGCTCATTCTGAATGATATGGAGAGCCTCCAATGCTGCTGCTGTTGCAGCTGGAGTATTTGATGCACTAAAGATATACGTACGACAAGTATGGCGTAAGAAATTGATAGTATCCTTGTCTCCTGCGATGAATCCACCAATAGAAGCCAAACTCTTTGAGAATGTTCCCATGATAAGATCAACCTCGTCTGTCAGTCCGAAATGGTCACATACGCCACGTCCTTGCTTTCCAAACACGCCCAAGCCATGTGCTTCGTCCACCATTACCGAGCAATTATACTTGCGTTTCAATGCAACTATCTCTGGCAACTTAGCCAAATCACCTTCCATAGAGAACACACCATCAACCACAATCAGCTTGATTGCGTCATGAGGAAGCGCTTTTAACACGCGTTCCAAGTCCTCCATGTCGTTATGCTTATAATGAAGTTGGCGCGCAAAAGAAAGTCTACGACCATCAACAATACTTGCATGATCACGATCATCACAGATAATATAGTCGCCTTTACCTACCACTTGTGCCAATACACCCTGGTTAACAGAGAAACCAGTTGAGAAGCAAAGTGTATCATCCTTATGCATAAATTCGGCCAATTCCTTTTCCAATTGCACATGGATATCAAGAGTTCCGTTCAAGAAACGACTTCCTGCACAGCCTGAACCGTATTTATCTAATGCGCGTTTTGCGGCATCTATCACACGTTTGTCACCGGTTAAGCCTGTATAAGCATTTGAACCAAACATCAAAACCTTGTGACCAGTCATTTCAACTTCTGTACCCTGCTTACTGGTTATAGCGCGAAAATATGGGTATACGCCTGCCTCTATATACTTTTGAGGCTCACGATAATTCTTGTATCTTTCTTGTAATTGTCCCATTTTAATAGGTGTAGAAAACTACTTTTAATACTAATAGGCTGCAAAGATACAAAAAAACGGCAATATAGTATACTTTTTCAAAAGAAATATGCGATTTAATCAAATTATAAAGCATATCTGATGGTTGTAAAATGTAAATGATTATCTTTGCAGAAGAGAAATCTTTGTATGGTTGCAACCATTCAAAATAGATTAACGATAGCTGAAGAAAACAATCTCAAAAATAGCTTATCTCAGCGCAAAAAGACTTGGAATGAGTATCTACTCAACCAAATCACAAGAGAATTAAAGACACTACAACCCACGATTTGAAAGTTCTTTTCATGTGGAAAACATATTTCTCTTTCAAAAACAAAAAGCACTAATGGAGAAAAAAAAGATTATTTTCATTATGAACCCTATTTCGGGAACTGCCAGCAAGGCCGGGATTCCGAAACTCATTGAGCGATATCTTGACACCAACAAATTCGATTATGAGATTAAACTCACCGAGTATGCAGGCCATGCAGCTGAACTTGCGGCAGAAGCAAAAGACAATCATACAGATATTGTTGTTGCAGTGGGCGGCGATGGCACGGTGAACGAGGTGGCACGCGCTATTGTTCAATCATCTACAGCCTTAGGAATCATTCCATGTGGTTCAGGAAATGGTCTTGCACGTCACCTGTTATTACCTCTCAATTTGGCTAAATCTATCGAGATTATCAACGCTGCAGAAGTTCATCAACTCGATTACGGCGTCATCAACGAACATCCATTTTTCTGCACCTGCGGTATGGGATTTGATGCCTTTATCAGTCATAAGTTTGCGGAAGCAGGTAAGCGTGGCCCGATAACTTATGTAGAAAATGTATTAAAAGCAGGCCTCAACTATAAGCCCGAAACCTACGAAATATACGATGAAAATGGTGCAACAAAACTCAAAGCCTTCCTCATCTCATGTGCAAATGCATCACAATATGGAAACAATGCCTATATTGCACCACAGGCTTCAATGAGTGATGGGCTCATGGATGTTATTGTAATGGAACCTTTCGATGCTTTCGAAGCAACACAAATCAGCATTGATATGTTCAACAAAACCCTTGACAAGAACTCTAAAATCAAGAGTTTTCGCACCAAACAGCTACGCGTTCATCGTAACAATCCTGGTTATATACATTTTGATGGCGACCCTGCCATGACGGGAGAAGACATTGAAATCAAACTGATTGAAAAAGGAATAAAAGTTATTGTTAATCCTTTCGCTGACAAACGTAGGCGCAAACCCAACACGCTCCAAAATGCAGCAGCAGATATTTTCAATCAACTCAACGACCTACGCTCTGACATCAACCGCCAAGGACGACGCATTAAGGCACTCAATAAAATGATGCTTAGGAAACTAAACTTATAAGATTATCAGCTGTCTCCTACCCTATTTCAACTCACAAACAATGAATTGAACTTCAAGAAATAAAGAAAACATCCCACGATTTGTAACCTAACTATAGATTATTACAGGCATAGACCTAATTTCTATGCCTGTAATAGTTTATGAAAGAAACACCTTATTTCGACATACTGAAACCAAACGGATTCATGTGTTAAATTTCATCATTTAATTTTACGATATATTTCAAAACACAATTAGATTTAGACCAACAAACGAAGTTGTATAAAACAAGCCTACTTTTCATGCATTTGCAAATTACTTTATATCAATCTGTTAGCAAGAGAGAGATAATATCATCCAACGATACCCCTTAAATCACACCACAAACTGCACTATTTTACATAGTAAACACCGCCATTTTGGAAGGGGAAATGACGCAAATGGAAACACGATATGCCCCATTTTGCATTTAGCAATCATCCAAAACTAAAGAAACTTTGCTTAGAAACACATCATCACACTTATTTTTCCACCTTACAAGCGCACAATATTACTATTCCAAAGTGTTAAAAATCATCTCCTTATTTTACAATATTTATTCATCAAAACAAATGAATTATACAAAAGGAATATAAGGAACCTACATTAACAAGAGTACAAAACACGTATTCATTTACCTACATAGCCCATGTAAAAGACACGTATTATGTTTGAAATGAAAAGGAAACATGAAGGAGTTTTGAAAGAAAACGATGTACAAAAACACCAATAAGAGCTTACAAATAGAAATCAGCAGTAAGCCGTTGATACCAATCCGACCGTTCACCTTGTTGCATCAAACAAACAGTTTGCATCTCATTAGATGAGACACCAGCCTTTTGAAACTCTAACATGAAACGTTTTACGGGTTTTCGTTCGACTGTCTTTATTGCACAAACACGTATCAAAGAGAGATTCATGAAGGTTGCTTCAGCCACAAAATCCGATTGACATTCAGCTGGAATAATGGCAGAAAATCGCCCCGTTTCAGTTAGTAGACGTTTCACTTCTGTAAAAAGCGCCTCATAAGATAACGTTGCTGTGTGGCGTGCAACACTGCGTTTTTCATCAGGATTTGGTAGTGAATTGACAAAAAAGGGAGGGTTGCTAACAATACAATCAAAGCAATTCTCACCATCAAACTGCTGCAAGGAGGTGTGCATAACACGCACACGAGTGGCAAAAGGACTATTCTCCACGTTTTCTTTTGCTTGTAAACAGGCTTCTTCATCAATGTCAATAGCCACAATTTCAGCCTCAGGAAAGCGCTGGGCCATCATCATTGCAATCAGTCCTGTGCCTGTTCCGATATCAAGCAAACGCTTTCCACCACGCGACCATGCACCCAAGAGCACCCCATCGGTGCCAACCTTCATTGCACACTGGTCGTGATGAACAGAAAACTGCTTAAATTTGAAAACATTGTTACTCATACTTCTTGATATATAAACGTTGAAAATCGCCTAATATTTTATCGTTTTTACGGATTTACACATTAATAATTGCTTTTTATACCGACGTTTGCCAGTTTCTGATGAAAAAAGCGTATCTTTGCAAACCATTAGTTTTCAAGTAGCAAATGAACAATAAAAATACTTCAATACAAATGATTGCCGACTACGAAGGCGATATTTCGAATCTGCTTAATACCAATGTTTTAGGCGAGGTTCCTATTCTTACCACGCGTAATTTGGTAGTTTTCCCAGGCGTAGTATCCCCTATTCTGGTGGGTAGAGAAGCCAGTGTGAAGCTCGTTAAGTATCTCGACAAGCATCCAGATACCATCTTTGGCATCTTCTGTCAACGTGATTCCAATGTTGATACTCCAATATTCAAAGACCTCTATACTACAGGTGTATATGCCAAAGTGGTAAAAGTCATTGAGATGCCAGGGCCAGGAAAGAACCTCACGGCTATCGTTCAGGGACTCGGAAGATGTCTGTTGGAGAGCATCACAAAGATGAAACCCTTCTATGCAGGTATTGTTTCACCAAGTGAGGAGCATCTGCCAGCCGAAACAAGTGAGGAGTTTTCGACGGTTTGTGAAACCGTAAAGAAGAGTGCCAAAGACTATATCAGCCTGAATGAAGATATGCCTGACGAGGCACAATTTGCTTTATCAAGTATTCAGAACAAAGTTGTTACCGTCAACTATGTATGTAGCACACTACCTTTTAGCATCAAAGACAAGATTAAACTACTTGAAATTGATGATACAGAAAAGCGTGCTTATAGCTTATTAAAGATACTTGACCGAGAAACTCAACTGTTGAAACTCAAACAAGAGATACGACAGAAGACACGCATGGACCTTGATGAACAGCAGCGTGAATACTTCTTGCAACAACAAATCAAGAATATCAAGGAAGAACTTGGCCATGGTGAGGGTTCACCTGAACATCGTGAACTATTAGAAAAGGCTAAAACCAAGAAATGGAATGAGGATGTTGCAACAACATTCTACAAGGAACTTGAGAAATTAGAGCTATATAATCCACAGAGTCCAGAGTATAGTGTGCAGCTTAACTATCTGCAAAACATGGTTAATCTGCCTTGGGGAGTTTATACAAAAGATGACCTCAATCTCAAGAAAGCAGAAAGAATACTTAACCATGACCACTATGGTATGGAGAAAGTTAAGGAGAGAATACTTGAATATATATCTGTTTTGAAATTGCGAGGTGACTTGAAATCTCCTATCCTTTGCCTTTATGGTCCTCCTGGAGTGGGTAAAACCTCTTTGGGAAAGAGCATTGCAGAGGCTATGAATCGCAAGTATGTACGTATGTCATTGGGTGGACTTCACGATGAATCTGAAATCAGAGGACACCGCAGAACCTATATAGGAGCAATGCCAGGACGCATCATTAAGAACATCCAAAAGGCTGGTTCGAGTAATCCGGTCTTTATACTTGACGAGATAGATAAGGTCACTCAGAACACGATTAACGGTGATCCTTCATCTGCTTTACTTGAAGTTCTCGACCCCGAACAGAACAATGCGTTCCATGACAACTATCTTGATGTTGACTATGACCTATCAAAAGTGCTCTTCATTGCTACGGCCAATGACCTCAATACCATTCCACGACCATTATTAGATCGTATGGAAGTGATTGAAGTGAGTGGCTATATCACTGAAGAGAAAATAGAGATTGCCAAGCGTCACCTCGTTCCTCGTGAACTCGAAAATAATGGTTTAGCGGACAACGAACCAAAAATAAAGTTCAATAAAGCTTCATTGGAGAAGATTATTGAACAGTATACGCGTGAAAGTGGCGTACGACAATTAGAGAAACAAATTAATAAAGCACTCCGAAAATTAGCTTATCAGAAAGCTATAAAAGGAAATATTGAATACTCAGATATCACAGCTGACAAGATAGAGGATTTGCTTGGAAAACCTCCTTTCTATCGCGACATCTATCAAGGCAATGATTATGCGGGTGTGGTTACTGGCTTAGCATGGACAAGTGTGGGTGGAGAGATTCTATTTATTGAAACATCTCTTAACCAAGGAAAAGGCAGTAAGCTCACATTGACAGGCAACTTAGGCGATGTAATGAAAGAATCGGCCATGATAGCCCTACAATATGTGAAAGCACATGTAGACAAATTAGGTATTGACTACCGCATCTTTGACAATTGGAATATCCACATTCATGTGCCCGAGGGTGCAACTCCGAAGGATGGCCCGTCAGCAGGTATCACTATTGCAACGTCGATTGCCTCTGCACTTACACAGCGCAAGGTGCGTAAGAACACAGCAATGACGGGAGAGATTACATTACGTGGAAAGGTACTCCCTGTGGGAGGTATCAAAGAAAAGATATTGGCTGCAAAACGTGCGGGTATCACAGATATCGTGATGTGTAAGGAAAACATGAAGGATATCGAGGAAATCCCTGAGAAATATCGCAGTGGAGTGACATTCCATTATGTTGAAAACATACAACAGGTGTGGGATTTCGCCCTTACAGATGAGCTTGTAGAACATGCGGCCCCACTCACAATTCCAGATGAAAAAGAAGAAAAGCAATGACATTTGAGGTTCAACATACCGATAACGCCAGTGACGCAAGGGCTGGACTCATCACTACTGACCACGGAACGATAAAGACTCCAATCTTTATGCCTGTAGGAACGGCAGGAACAGTGAAGGGTGTTCATTTCAGCGAATTGCACGAACAGGTAAAAGCTCAGATTATTCTTGGCAACACATATCATTTATATTTGCGTCCAGGACTTGACATATTACGTCAAGCAGGAGGTCTCCATGGCTTCAATGGATGGGAACTTCCCATACTGACTGATAGTGGAGGATTTCAAGTTTTCTCGTTAACAGGGATTCGAAAACTAACAGAAGAGGGTTGTACTTTCCAGTCACATATCGACGGAAGCAAACACATGTTTACACCGGAAAATGTGATGGACACAGAAAGAATCATTGGAGCAGACATCATGATGGCTTTCGATGAATGCCCACCCGGTAAAAGCGACTATCAATATGCAAAGAAAAGTCTGGCTATGACACAGCGTTGGCTTGACCGATGCATAAAGCGTTTCAACGAAACAGAACCGCTTTATGGATATAACCAAAGCCTCTTCCCCATCGTACAAGGCTGTACCTACAAGGACTTACGACAGGAAGCTGCCAAATATATCGCTGATAAAGGAGCAGATGGGAATGCAATTGGAGGGTTGGCTGTAGGCGAACCAACAGAGGTTATGTATGAGATGATAGAGGTTGTCAATGAAATTCTACCAAAAGAAAAGCCACGTTATCTCATGGGTGTAGGTACTCCACAAAATATTCTGGAAGCCATTGAACGTGGTGTAGACATGTTTGATTGTGTAATGCCAACGAGAAATGGACGCAATGCTTTGCTTTTCACTTATGATGGAACAATGAATATGCGTAACAAAAAGTGGGAAAACGATTTTACTCCGATTGATGCTGCGGGGTGTGATGTTGATAAACGCTATACCAAAGCCTATCTTCACCATCTCTTTAAGGCTAAGGAGTTGTTGGCAATGCAAATCGGAAGTATTCATAACTTGGCCTTTTATCTTCGTTTAGTGACTGATGCAAGGCACCATATAGAACAAGGTGACTTCGTTTCATGGAAGAAATCAGTTATCGATCGGCTTGGACAACGTTTGTAAAACATAAATGATTGAATTCGGAAAAATAAGGAGACATTTGACAAGATACCGCATGTTGAGATGGCTAAGTAGGCATCCTGCATGCTTACATCGTCTGTTTCAGTGGATTGTTGCACATACATTGATGCTGCAATTCATGGCAAAATGGGTTGGTAAAAGGCTGACATGGTTTCGCTATATCAATCCCCTTCGTTATATCAAACGATTGGATTGGTATATCATTAAGAAGTTTATCGGCACCTACATTTATTCGATTGCACTGATTATCAGTATCTCGATAGTTATTGATATCAATGAAAATTTGGCAAAGTTTAGCGAATATCATGCGCCATTAAAAGCCATCGTGTTCGATTATTACATGAACTTTATCCCATATTTTGCTAATCTTTTTAGCCCTCTTTTCGTATTCATTGCGGTGATATTCTTTACTTCTAAGTTGGCAGGAAATAGTGAGATTATTGCCATGTTAGCTGCTGGTGTGTCATTCAAAAGACTCATGCGACCTTACATGATCTCTTGTATTCTCATCTCAGTTGTATCATTCTATCTCAGTGGATATGTCATCCCACATAGTAATGTCATTCGACAAAACTTCGAATCTCTATATAAGAATAAGAAGAAAACAACAGCAGCAGACAATGTTATGCTTAATGTTGGTAAAGGAACTATCGCCTATATACAACATTATGACAATAATACAAAGCGGGGTTATGGCTTTTCTTTGGATAAGTTTCAAGACAAAAAGCTTGTCAGTCACATGACAGCTATGGAGATACAATACGACACTATAAGCGATTCTAAGTATCATTGGACTGCACAAAATTACAAGATTCGGAAGTTCAATGGCTATCGAGAACAGATCGAAAATGGAGCAAAACGAGACACAACTATACTCATGGAACCAAATGATCTCGTATATTCTAAGGGACAACAAGAGACCTTTACAAACCCTGAACTGAGTGATTATATCTCCAAACAAATCGACAGAGGATCGAGTAATGTGGTTCAATACCAAGTGGAATATCACAAGAGGATAGCTGCCAGTTTAGCTTCTTTCATTCTTACTATCATTGGTCTTTCTTTCTCAGCTAAAAAGAGAAAAGGAGGTATGGGAATGTATCTTGGCATCGGCTTGGCACTTAGTTTCGGTTATATAATGTTACAAACCGTATCATCAACATTTGCTATCAATGCCAATCTTCCACCGATTATTGCTGCATGGATACCAAATATTATCTTTGCTATTGTGGCATATTTCTGCTACAAACAAGCACCAAATTAAAATAATATGTACTTTGACGAATTAGAATTAAACAACAGTGTTCTCGATGCACTCTATGATATGCGCTTTGAAAAGTGCACTCCTGTGCAGGAGAAATGTATTCCGGAAATCCTCAATGGCAATGATGTGTTAGGCGTAGCACAAACAGGAACCGGCAAAACGGCAGCCTACTTACTGCCTATTTTAAGTAAACTTGACGATGGAAATTATCCAGAGAAGGCCATTAATTGTCTTATTATGAGCCCCACTCGAGAGCTTGCTCAGCAGATTGATCAAGCCATGCAAGGATTTGGTTACTATCTAAATGGGGTTAGTAGTGTGGCAGTTTATGGCGGAAATGACGGCAATCGATATGACCAAGAACTAAAGAGTCTCCAATTAGGTGCAGACGTTGTAATTGCCACTCCTGGTCGTCTTATCTCGCATATCAGCTTAGGAAATGTAGATTTAAGTAAGGTTTCATTCTTCATTCTCGATGAAGCTGATCGCATGCTTGACATGGGATTTTCTGATGACATCCTTAAGATTGCAAAGAAACTACCCCAATCTTGTCAGACAATTATGTTCTCTGCGACGATGCCAGACAAGATAGAAGAGCTCGCAAAAACGCTGCTAAAGAATCCTAAAGTCATTAAACTGGCTGTTAGTAAGCCTGCAGAAAAGATTAAACAAAGCGCTTATGTGTGTTATGAAACACAAAAGATGGGTATAATAAAGGACATCTTTAAGGGTGACGATCTTAAGCGAGTTATCATCTTCTGTGGTAGTAAGATGAAAGTAAAACAAGTGGCGGGAGCTCTCCAACGCAAGCATATCAACTGTGGAGAAATGCACTCTGACCTTGATCAAGCAATGAGAGATGAGGTCATGTTCAAGTTTAAGAGTGGTCAATTTGATGTCTTAGTAGCCACTGATATCGTTGCGCGCGGCATTGACATTGACGATATCTCTATGGTTATCAACTACGATGTACCCCATGATGCCGAAGACTATGTGCATCGAATTGGCCGTACTGCACGTGCAGCTCGCGAGGGTTCAGCGATAACATTCGTATCGGATGATGATATTTATTACTTCCAACAGATTGAGAAATTCCTTGGAAAGCAAGTTGATAAGACGCCACTTCCCGAAGGATTAGGCAAAGGTCCTAAATACAAATCAGCCGGAAAACCCAAACGTGGAACTTCAGCGAAGAGCAGAAGACGCACTAATCGCGAACAAACTGCACATAAAGATAAGAAGCAACAGAACCGCCGTCAGCGCAATAATGCAGCTGACTCACAATCTCAAAATAATGAGGTTGCAAAGGATTCTCACAACAATAAGGAACGTAATTCACAAAGAAATAGAAATCAAAGAGGCGAAAAAACATATCAGCCACGTGGTGAAAAACGAAACAACGAGCAACGAAGCAACAGACCTAATGAGGTTAGAAATGCTACAAACTCTCGTAATTCAGAACAACAACAGCACAAGAAACGCCGCGCAAATGTAGAAGGAAACTACAAAAAACGCAATCGTCCACAGACTGAAAATCGTCCTAAGACAACGCACAAGAATACTGCTCACGTGCAGAAAAAACAAGCTGAAAGCGGTATAAAGAAGTTCTTTAAGAAGATTTTCAGAATCAAATAAATTATCATCCGATTCAAATGAACAGAGAGAGGGCCTAAAGTGTCCTCTCTTTTTGTATTTATGCAGCTTCCAATGATTATCTGTTTCATTTCTAATTAAAGCTATTTTATTTAATAAACTTATTATTCTCAACCTAATAAAATAAATTTGTTTGTTTTTATTTGAATTCCAATGATTTTTCTATAACTTTGCAATTAGAATAACATTAATTCTTTTATAGGTAATCAGAAAAAGGTAAAGCGTATGAATGCAAGTGAAGTTTTAGAAAAACTAAAAGTCAGATTCCCAAACGAACCCGAGTACATTCAGGCAGTAAGTCAAATACTTGGCACTATTGAAGAGGAGTATAACAAGCACCCCGAGTTTGAGAAGGCGAACCTTATTGAACGACTTTGTATTCCCGACCGACTCGTAGAATTTCGTGTAACATGGGTAGATGACAAAGGAAAGGTGCAAACTAACATGGGATATCGAATTCAACACAACAACGCTATAGGCCCATATAAAGGTGGATTACGCTTTCATCGCTCTGTAACGCTTTCCATTTTGAAATTCCTTGCCTTTGAACAGACTTTCAAAAATGCCTTGACTACCCTCCCAATGGGTGGCGCAAAAGGTGGTTCAGACTTCTCACCTCGTGGGAAAAGTAATGCAGAAGTGATGCGCTTTTGCCAAGCTTTCATGAATGAACTCTATCGACATATTGGTCCAAATGAAGACGTCCCGGCAGGAGATATCGGTGTAGGTGGACGCGAAGTTGGCTATCTTTTCGGACAATATAAGAAGCTTACACATCAATTTTCGGGTATACTTACGGGCAAAGGACAGGAGTTTGGAGGCTCACTTATACGTCCGGAAGCAACGGGATATGGCAATGTTTACTTCTTAGAAAACATGCTTAAGACTCGCAATATCAGTCTAAAGGGAAAGACTGTACTCGTGTCAGGAGCTGGCAATGTGGCTCAATATACGATTGAAAAGCTATTAGAATTAGGTGCAAAACCCGTCAGTTGTTCCGACTCAGATGGCTATATCTACGACCCCGATGGCATCGATAAAGAGAAGCTTGCCTATATCATGGAGCTGAAAAATGTAGAGAGAGGCCGCATAAAAGAATATGCAGAACGCTATGGAGTCAAGTATTCTGAGGGCAAACCTTGGTTTGAAAAGGCCGACATTGCATCTCCGTGTGCAACCCAAAATGAAATTAATGAAGAGGCAGCCAAAGCCTTAGTGGCCAATGGAGTCATTGCTGTTACGGAGGGAGCAAACATGCCTACCACGCCAGAAGCAACGAAAGTGTTTCAAGATGCAAAGATTCTTTATTGCCCAGGAAAGGCATCTAATGCTGGTGGTGTAGCTGTTTCAGGACTTGAAATGAGTCAAAATTCTGAGCGAATGAAATGGTCACGTGAGGAGGTTGATGCCAAACTTCATGCTATTATGGACGATATTCACGCTAATTGTGTCAAATATGGCACAGAGCCTGATGGCTATATCAACTATGTTAAGGGTGCAAACATTGCGGGCTTCCTTAAAGTTGCAAAGGCCATGATGGCGCAAGGAATCGTATAAAAGAATAAAATCATCATCAAATAAATTAGAAAAGGGGCTGAAATCACAATGATTTCAGCCCCTTTTGTATCATCAATAATGCTATAGAAAAACACAAAAGCTGAAACTCTTTATTTGTGAAGCGCCTCCACAATACATTTTTCAACCATATCCATATCGTCAGTTGGTTCGAAACGCGCTATCACCTTGCCCTCTCTTGAGACCAGAAACTTAGTGAAATTCCATTTGATATCCGAATTTGAAGTATACAAAGCATCTTGCTTTTTCAGCATCTTGTCCATGGCTTCTGCCATCGTTCCTATACCAAAACCATGAAATCCTTGCTCACGTTTCAAGTAAGAGTAGAGCGCAATCTCATGTGAACCATTTACATCAATCTTAGCAAACTGCGGAAAATGTACATCGTAATTAGAGGTACAAAACTCATGAATCTCTGCCGCACTTCCAGGTGCTTGTTGCCCAAATTGATTGCAAGGGAAATCCAAAATGCTGAAACCTTCTGCCTTATACTTCTCATATAAGGCTTCCAACGCTTTATACTGAGGCGTAAAACCACATTTTGTTGCAGTGTTAACTATTAGTAAAACATCGCCTTTCCATTTCTTTAGAGAGACCATCTTACCCTGATTGTCAGCCACTTTGAAAGCATAAACATTCTTTTGTGCAACAGCTTGAAGTGCAAAAAAGACCAATAAGAGGAATAAATATTTTCTCATCACTTATTAATATAAAGATTTTTATTGAGCTAAATAAACTAAAATACATTACAGATACAGACAGCCAATCCCATGACAAAAGCTACTTTGGTTGATTTATGTTAGCAGAATACCCTACTCCACAATCCTATCTTCTCATGTTTCCTTAACACTTTACCCAAATCCTTGATTCTAACGAATATACACTTGTGCCCTTATCATTTCATGGCTCTAATCATTTTACAAAACAAATCAAGCCATTTTACTGCGCGATCTCAGCCACTTTATCGTGTGAAATGAGGCACTTCATAAGTTCATTTGATGCATATTACAAAACACTCTGCCTCACATCTTGATGACATAAGCATTGAAAACTACCCTCATCCCATTTCTATGAATTAAAAATAAGATTCAGATTATCCAACAAAATACACCAATCGACAATAAGATAGACTACCAAATGGTCCTACTTTTCTTCAACTTCGTCTTCAAAATTGTCTTTCGTGTGGTCCTTTAAACTATCTATCAACTTATCCAAAAGTGGCACTAATTGAAACACTTCCTCTTTACTAAGCCCACATTTACTAAAGTGATTGAGCATACATTGAGGCACTTTAGCCGCCTCTTTCTCCATACTCTTGCCCTCTTTTGTCAATGAAACGATGCGTTGACGGGAATCAACCATTCCACGAGTACGTATGACTAACCCCATTTTCTCCATGCGCTGAATGAGTGGAGTCACCGTGTTGGTCTCTAAAAGAAGTTTATGTGCAATGTCATTTACAGGCTGATTGTCTGTCTCCCAAAGCACCATCATCACCAAATATTGTGGGTATGTGATGCCCAACTTATCCAAAAAAGGATTATAAGTCTGGGTAACAAGCCTACTTGCTGAATACAATCTAAAACAGAGTTGACTGCTTAATTTTAATTGTTCGAATGCCATAGATAAATATTTAGGATGAAAGCTAAACGCAAACACAGATAAACAATGATTCTAAATGACTAATCTTATCACAAGATAGCTATCATCAGAATAACTTTTCTGCCTGGTGAGGCATCAAAAGATAATACACTTCACATTGCAGTGAGTGTAGGGTCTGCTTGTCGTAAAGCACTCATTTACAAACGCTTTATATCGTCTTCGATGCAAAGATAACGAGAAAAAAGCAGGAAAACAAATCAACTCCTATAGTTTTAAGCCTTATTAACCCTCATCAATACAAGCTGAAGTCATGAGAAGTAAAATTGAATGATAGCCTAATACACATCAATATCAAGAACAAAAAATAGCATTCTACACCCTATTTTACCCAAAAACATTGTACCTTTACACCCCAATTGACATTAAAACTCATTCAGAATGAAAAAGAATACATGGTATAAACATCACAAATGGATAGGCATTGTTGTCAGTTTCTTTTTGCTAATGTTTTGCATTTCAGGGCTAATACTCAATCATCCAACGTTATTTTCCAATTGTAATATCAGCAGATCATGGCTTCCTAAGCGTTATCAATATGACAAATGGAACTTAGGTTTGCTGCGCGGAAGCATCAAATGGCATAATAAAGTGTTAGTCTATGGCAATTCAGGAATATGGAGAACTGATACAACGGCTAAGCATTTTGATGATTTTAATCAAGGATTGCCCACAGGAGCTGATGCAAGAAACATCAAAGGAATGGCCATTTTACCTTCAGGAAAGCTTTTTGCTGCGGGACAATATGGACTATATGTTTATGCAAACAATCAATGGCAATCGGTCAATTTGTCTATTGGCAGTGATGAAAAGCTTTGTGATATCACTTCAAAAGGTGACTCTTTGTTGTTCACTACACGCTCTTTTGTCTATTTAAGTAAACCACCTTATCAGCAATTTCAACGCATAAGCCTTCAAAAAGCAAGTGATTCGGATGGCAAAGTATCCCTCTTTCGCACGGTATGGCTACTACATAGTGGTGAGTTGTTTGGGCTTATTGGCGTGCTGATTGTAGACATGATAGCCATTGTTTTCATTCTGTTGATTGTCACAGGAATATTTTATTGGATTCATCCTAAAGGCAAAACATCGGCTTGGTTGCATCGAAAGGCAGGCTCATGGCACAACGAAATAGGACGTATTAGCTTTGTTTTAGCACTTCTACTCAGCATTACTGGCTGGCTTCTTCGACCGCCAGCACTACTTGCTATCGCTTCAGGAAGAGTTCCAGCTATACCTTTTTCAACGTTAGATAGCGACAATAGTTGGAATGATCAGTTGCGCTCACTCCGATATGATCAGGCAGAAGGCGACTGGCTTTTATATACTTCAAATGGTTTTTACAGCTTAAAAACGCTTCAATCAACACCTTATCCCGTGAAAATGCAACCGCCGGTGAGTGTCATGGGCATTAATGTTGAAACGCAAGATGAGAATGGTTATTGGCTGATTGGCTCGTTTAGTGGCATGTATATATGGGAAAGAAAGTCAGGTATCATTGCAGATTACTACACACATGGACTGGCTGAACAGACTGGAGGCATACCCATTAGTGCGCATGCGGTGTCGGGTTACACAAACGACTTTGGCGAATTTGAACATGTAATCGATTATAACATCGGAAGTGAAGCACTGAAAATGCCGGCAAAGATGAAGCAACTGCCAATGTCTTTGCGTAATGTTGCATTAGAACTCCACACGGGTAGGCTCTACACTTTCCTTGGTTCAGCCAGCATTTTCTATATTTTTATCATCGGACTTGCTGTTATTTGGTGTCTTTGGAGCGGCTGGAAGATACGCTATCAGAAACGAAAGAAAGATTCAAATAAAGTAGTACAGAAAACGGATGTTGACTCATCAAATGATTAAACCTATCGGATTACAACACTGAATCCTTCAAAAAAGAGCTTATAATAGCTTTCTTTGTGAAATAAATTCATTAGAAATACAAAGCAATAAAAATGTGTTTAAGGCTTAAATAACGCCTTCTCATCCTGCGAAAAGAAATGATTTTGTAGTAGGAAAGATTCTAAACATGGAATAAGAAAACGCTGTAAGACTTAATCTTACAGCGTTTTTATTATGTTGAATCAAGCGGAAGATGAGGGATTCAAACCCCCGATACGCGAAAGGCGTATACCGGATTTCGAGTCCAGCGCATTCGGTCACTCTGCCAATCTTCCTAAATTGCAATGCAAAAGTAATGAAAAAAGCTGAAAAAGAAAGCTGTAAAACCTTCTGAAAACATTGTTTTAACAGACATTATACATTCAACCTTCAAAAGAAAGTTTGCTTAATCGCATCCTCAACTGTTCTGCTTCACTCTTTCGAATGCTTAATTTGATACTGCACGTGTTATCAAATTTTTGGTCAATAACACGTGGTTGCATCTCTTTTACCACACGCATCACATCGTTCATCATAGGATAAGTGAAGTCGAAATCTATTGTTTCTTCTACCTGTTTCACGATAACTGAGGCATTCGAAAGAGCCTCATTAGCAGCTGTTCGATAAGCATTGATGAGTCCACTTGTACCTAATTTCACTCCACCGAAATAGCGAATGACGAAAACAATGACGTCAGTCAGCTCATGACTAATAATCTGTCCTAAGATGGGTTTACCTGCTGTAGAACTTGGTTCGCCATCATCATTGGCACGAAATGCCTTTTGTTCGGGGCCAAGCATATAGGCATAGCAGCAATGTCTGGCGTCATAATATTGCTTACGATAGGCAATTACAAGCTCTTTTGCCTCATCTACCGATTCAATATGATGCGCAAAGGCGAGGAATTTACTGCGTTTCTCCGTGTAATATCCCTCGCCTATAGTTTCTTCTACAATCGTTTTATACTGATCTTCGACCATTTATTCTAACTTATAGATAACGAGTCCGCTGCGAAGTTTAGGCTCAAACCAAGTCGCTTTGGGTGGCATTATCTTCCCACTATCAGCAATATCCATAATCTGTTGCATGCTTACAGGGTACAAAGCCAATGCCATTTGCATCTCACCACTATCCACCCGACGGCGGAGTTCTTGCAATCCGCGAAGTCCTCCAACAAAATCTATCCGCTTATCTGACCTTAAATCCTTTATGCCAAGAAGCTCATCGAGAATCAATCTGCTTGAGATGTCTACATCTAAAACGCTGATTGGGTCGTTATTATTGTATGTTCCGTCTTTTGCTTTCAAACTAAACCATTGCTTATCTAAGTAAAGTGAGAACTCATGTAGTCGCTGAGGACGATATTCTTCCGTTCCTTTTGGAGTGACAATAAAGTTCTTTTCGAGTGCAAGTAGAAACTCTTTAGGCGACATTCCGTTAAGATCTTTCACCACACGGTTATAATCTAAGATGGTCAATTGACTTGCGGGAAAGCACACTGCCATAAAGAAGTTGTAGGGTTCTGTGCCTTTATGGTTAGGGTTTTGATTCGCTTTTTCTGCTCCAACGAGTGCAGCGGCGGCAGAACGATGGTGTCCATCGGCGATGTATAGACTCGGCATGCGATTGAAAGCGTCTGTAATGGTCGCAATATCTGATTCATCTTCGACCACCCATAGCTGGTGTCTGAACCCATCAATGGGTGCAATGAAATCATACTCTGGCGGAGTTTGCGCATAACGCGAAAGCAAATTGTCGAGTGTTTCGTTATCAGGATAGGCCAAAAATACGGGTCCCATGTTCGCATTACAAGCGCGAACGTGTTTCATTCTGTCTTCTTCTTTCTCACGACGAGTTAGTTCATGCTTCTTAATTACACCCTCCATATAGTCTGAAACGCTTGCTCCCACGACCAAACCATATTGAGTCTTACCATTCATTGTTTGAGAATAGATGTAGTAATGCTCCTTTTCATCTTGCTTTAACCATCCCTTGTCGACGAATTTCTTAAAGTGTTCGGCTGCACTTCCATAGACTCTTGGGTCATGTTCGTCTGTACCTATTTCGAAATTAATTTCAGGTCGTGTGATATGATAAAGACTTTTCTCGTTGGTTCCAGCCTCTTGACGAGCTTCTTCAGAACTCAACACGTCATAAGGACGACATTCTACCAACTCAACAAGAGCCTTTGGAGGACGCAATCCCCTAAAAGGTTTTATCTGTGCCATAGTAAAAGAATATATGTTTTTAAGTTAAACAAGCTATCTCGAGCCTCATATGAAGTCATACAAGGCCCGAGTCCATTGCGTTAATCAATAGATTTATTTGTTCACTTGATATTTCGTGCACCCGTCAGTAAAGTAAGAAATTATCTGCTTTGCAGCCGCAATACCTGCATTTATGTTTGCTTCGGCTGTCTGTGCACCCATCTTTTTGGGCGTAGAGAAATAGCGTCCTTCGAACTTTTTGAATTCAGTGTCACCATCAGGCATAATATCTGTGATGAATTTTAGGTCGGTTCGGTTAGCCAACAACTCTAATAACTCATCCTCATTAATAACTTCTTTACGAGCCGTATTTATGAGAATACCCCCCTTTGGAAGCTGACCAACAAGCCCACTTCCTATACTTTTGATTGTCTCGGGGGTTGAAGGAATATGCAAACTCACAATATCGCAGTTCTCAAACAACTCATTTTGGCTCTTACAAGCATGCACTCCTGCTGCTTCAATGACATCATTCGGGCAGTAAGTATCATAGGCATAGACTTCCATATCAAAGCCTTTTGCGATGCGAGCAACATTGCGTCCCACATTACCGAAAGCCAAAATGCCAAGTCGTTTGCCTTTTAACTCAGTACCAGATTTACCATTATAGAAGTTACGTACAGCCATAACGAGTAATCCAAACACAAGTTCTGCTACAGCATTTGAGTTTTGTCCCGGCGTGTTTTCAGCCACAATATGATGTGAAGTGGCTGCATTCAAGTCTATATTGTCATATCCCGCACCAGCACGAACTACGATTTGCAGCTTCTTTGCAGCGTTAAAAACTTCTTCATCAACTTTATCTGAGCGGATAATCATTGCATCTGCATCCTCAACAGCACTGAGAAGTTGAGCCTTATCAGTATATTTCTCGAGCAACATCAACTCATGTCCTTCAGCTTCTACTACTTCTCTAATCCCTTCAACGGCTGCAATTGCAAAAGGTTTCTCGGTTGCAACTAATACTTTCATAGTGATTTGATTTAATGTTTAGCAGGAAAAGTGAAGCACTCTTCCTGCAAATAAGGTTATGATTAATGTTTTGCTTCAAAAGCTTTCATTGTTTCTATCAAGGCATTTACACCCTCCATAGTCTGTGCATTGTAGCAACTTGCACGGAAACCACCTACAGAACGGTGTCCTTTAATACCTACAATACCACGCTCAACTGCAAAATCAAGGAAGGCCTTTTCAAGCTCTTCATAACCTGAATTCATTACAAAGCAGATATTCATTAACGAACGTGAGTCAACTTCTACAGTCCCTTTGAAGAGCTTATTGCGGTCAATCTCACTATAAAGTGCATCAGCCCGTTCGTGAGCTCGCTTGTCGGCAGCCTCTAATCCACCATGTTTCTTCAACCAACGGAGGTTCTCTAACATAGAATAAATGGGTACAACGGGAGGCGTATTAAACATAGATCCCTTATCAATATGCGTGTGATAATCTATCATTGTAGGTAGTTCTCGCACCCTCTTTTCTAAGGCTTTATCCTTCAAAATGACTACCGTTACACCAGCCATTGCTATATTTTTCTGTGCACCTGCATAGATAGCATCATACTTTTTAACGTCAACTGGTCTGCTCATGATATCCGAACTCATGTCTGCAATCAATGGAACCTTAACATCAAAATCACCGCGATACTCCGTGCCATAAATCGTATTGTTCGTTGTTATGTGTAGATAGTCAACATCAGATGGCACATTTGATTCGAAGTTCTTAGGGTAATAAGTATAGTTAGAAGCTGCAGATGAAGCCACCTCTACTACCTCTCCAAAGAACTTTGCCTCTTTCATTGCCTTCTTAGCCCATACACCTGAGTTCACATAAGCAGCCTTCTTGATGAGGAAGTTGGCTGGAATCTGCATGAACTGTAACGATGCTCCACCTCCTAAAAAGACGACAGAATATCCCTCGGGTATACTCAAAAGCTCTTTAAAAAGGTCTACACTTTCATCGACAACTGACTGAAAGTCCTTCGTACGATGACTTATTTCCATCAGCGAAAGACCACTACCATTGAAATCAAGGATTTGCTTTGCTGTGTTTTCTACTACTTCTCGAGGAAGCATTGACGGTCCTGCATTAAAGTTATACTTCTTCATCTGAATTAAATTTTAAGTTCTGTTAATGCGTGATATAAATAGTTTTACAAATGCGAATGTACACCTTTATTTTCAAAAAAGCAAATAAATTCCTGTTATTTTACATCAACTATCAAGAAATAAACATTAATTTTAAGAAACAATCTCATTTTAAGGAAGTTATTCCTTCATTTGATTGGAAAGGAAAGGAAAAAGAAAGTATATTTATCTTCACCTCATTTCGTCTCGTAATAAATGCCATTTCACCGAGTAAAATGAGGCAAATCACGATGCAAAACGCCCCACTTCAGCACATGAAATGGGGCATTCTATAAATAAGAATAAAACACATTGAGTATCAATCTGTTTCCTTATGAATCATCTTTACACAGCATCGACTTAGCGAACTTCCTCAACAATGGTTTTGATTCCTTTTATTTTCTCGCCTTTTGTAAGGCGTAAAACCTGCTGAGTCTTAGCCCTGACAACAGCCACATAACTATAACGGTCGTTCACATCAATACGGCCTATCTCGTCAGCCCGCAGTCCTCCTTTCTTACATAGAAAGCCTACAATGTCTGCTTTGCTTACTTTGTCCTTCTTTCCTTTACCGATATAGAGGGTTTTATTCTTAGGAAGAGCCGGACGAAGTCGTTCATTTAGAAGCACATAATCTTCTACTTCAGCATCTACATAAGCAGGAATCTGCTCTTGAGTATTTAGAATAAAGAAAGCACGTCCATGCTTATCCCACCGTGCAGTGCGTCCAACGCGGTGAATATATCCGTCTTCACTCTCTGGAATATGATAATGAACAATGTTCTCAATGTTAGGAATGTCAAGACCACGCGAAGCTAAATCAGTGCTGACCATAATGTTTGCACTGCCATTTGAGAACCGATAAAGCGCAACTTCACGTTCTTTTTGTTCCATTCCTCCATGAAAAAAGCTGACACTAAAGCCTGCATCCATCAAAAAATCGGCAGTTCGTTGCACCGCATCCCGATAGTTCAGAAACACTATTGTGCTTTGTTCGCCAAACGAAAGCAACAATTGTTTTAAGGTATCGAGTTTGTCTTTGTCTGGACTTTCCACCTTATATATATGTACACGATCAGGCACTTGTTCCGTCTTTGGTAAGAAATCAAGAACCTTAAACGCTGCATTTATAAGCTGTTGCTCCCCAAGTTCCTCTGCTGGAGTAGCCGAAAGAAGAATACATCTCACTTGTTTCGGCAGTTTGTTTGTCAGTGCTTCCATCTCCTTTTGAAAGCCCATTTCAAGACATTTGTCAAATTCGTCAAGCACAAGATAATGGATTCCTTCAGCAACGATATTGCCTTTATCAAGATGATCGTTAAGGCGTCCGGGCGTAGCAAACACAATTTGTGGTTTGAGGTCACGCAGATGACGATGTTCTTCCATTGTCATGCGCCCACCATAGCACGCCATTCCACGCAAGCCACAGCTCATATCTTTGAGCACATTGGCCGACTGCAAGGCTAGTTCACGGCCTGGTACAACAACAACCGCCTGCACTTCATCTGACGTTTTGTCGAGTAATTGTGTGAGTGGAAGCAAATAAGACAGCGTTTTTCCAGAGCCTGTTGGAGACAAAATAATAACGTTTTCATTCTCCTCCAACAGGGTTTGTTGGGCTGCCTGTTGCATATTGTTGAGCGTTATGCCCAACTTCTTGGTTATCTTCTCTATATTTTGAGTCATCTTTTCAGTCCTCTCATCAACTTATCTATTTCATCAAACTGCTTCCCCATATTCAAATTTAAATATATTGTATAAAGAGGAAGTGCCCATTTTTCCTTTTGATCAGGAGCCAATGCACGATATTTCTCTAAATAAGGCAAGGCTTTTTTAAAGAGATCATACACTTGATTGTATTTCTTTCCGCCTGTTTTTCTATTCTTATCCAACTCTATCGCCTGATCAAACAGCGCCAAACCAGCATTCAAATAGGCATCAGCAAGTGTGTCGTTTTCAGCTATCAGTTGCTCACTCAAAGCAAAACACTCCTTATATTGCCCCATTGTCAACAACAAGGTGCTTTTGGCAAAACGGAAAAGAGTACTTGTTGAATCAATCTTCAACGCCTCATTGCACGTCTTCATGGCTTCACTATAACTGCCGTTATGACTATAATAGTCTACCAAACGTGGGAAAAAGAAAGGAAACTTCGGATAACTTTGGAAGCCATCTTTTAGCGTCTGCACATAACGAGCCGTATCTTGCTCGAGCTTATAAGTCTCGGCAAGATATTGTAACATATAAGGCAGATGCAAACTATCCTTTAATGCCAAATAAGTATGGCGCAAAGTGAGTTGCGGATTCTGTAGTTTATAGCCACAATATGAAGCCCAATAACCAGCCTCGGGCAAGCGTTTATCGCATTGTGCATAATGTAACTGTTCAAACATTGGCTTTGAAGCCGTGTTGATATAGGTATCAAACAGGTCGAAAGCACGTGTAAAGTCTTGCTTCTTCATAAAGAACGCCCCCCCATTAAAGAGGTTTGGACGGATTAGATTGAGGGCTTCTGCACTGCGCGCGCGGTGTTTCAGTTTCACTCTTCCATGCGAGTCGGGCTGTCGGTCCAGTGAATCCAAGGCCTCAAGCGTATCAAACATTCGTTTGCCAACAAGGAATAAAGCCGTAGTATCATACTTTTCTTTCAGATAAAGCTTTTCATTTCCCTGTTCATATTGTTTGCGTTGAGCCTCAAAAAGCAGTATCCATAACTTCTCATTACTACGAGACGACGAATCGTTCAGCAAGTCAGTGAGAAGTTTTTCAGCCTGATTAAGGTTCTTTCCACTCTTGATATAGTCTTTTGCTTGTGTTATTGTTTTCTTCTGTCCCCAAAGAATCATTGGGAAACAGAGTAATAACGGAATCAGAAATCTTTTCATTTTGTTTGTAATCCTAATACTTTATCTACTTCGTTGAGTAATCTTTTCCACGCCACAACCTGTTGTTTGTCATCCAAAACAGAGGTCTGTATCAACCATGTGCGTGCGGTTTGATAGAGTTCTTTCACTTGGTTTCTATCTTTCTTGGGAAGTTTTCGCCGTCCATTCATCAAGCTATCACGGAGCTCTTCGGCTTTAGAAACATAGCAAACCCCTATATTATAGACTGCCTGCACATAGTTACTGTCGATAGCAATGGCCTGTTTGAAACTCTCGATAGCATCATCCCATCGCTTCTTTTGCATCTCGATGTCTCCTTTCAAGACCCATGCACGTCGGTTCTTCGGATGTTTTTGAAGATCCATTTCAGCAAACTTAGCCAGCTGTTGCTGCTTATCTTTCAGCCCAGAATAGTAATCTATGAGCATCTTATAATAGATATCATTCGATGGTGCCATGTCATAGAGCGATGTCAAGGCCGTGATATATTTCGCTGAATCGACCTCTGTGTAGAGATGAGTCTTCATGCAATTAATCTTTATTTCGGCTGCACCTTTAGCATAGTTTGCATCTTTTAATGCGACATCTGCATAGCGTTCGGCTTCTGCATAGTTCTCTTTTCCATAGGAAAGCAAGCTTACATAATAAGCCACTAACCCTCGGTGATTGTCATTCCCATGGAAAAGAGGACCATCTATACAATCAAGATAGAGTTTGAAATACTGCATAGCCTCATCATTCTTACGCAAACCATATTCATACATGCCTGCATCGACAAGTAAAGGGAGGAAAGATGAAAGCCGCTTTTGATTCAAAAAGCGATAACGGGGATCGCTTCTTCCCTTCTTATCTGCCATTGCATCAAAATGATCGCATAGCACTGCATCTCGCATCAAATGCTTGATTGCTTTATAATAAGCAATCGTATCAGCTTTAATGGCAGTCAAACTATCAAGTTTTCTGTCAATTCCAGCATTGAGTTTCTTGGCAGTTTTGCGTGCATCTTGCCCATAACCTTGGAACGAGAAGACAAAACTAACAAGAAGGAATGAGATGAGAATACGACCTTTCATATATTATTTCAGATGAAAAAAGGGATAGTAACACAGCCAAAGCCATGTACTATCCCCTATAATAGAATATTATTTATTCAATGCTTCCATCTCTTTGGTACGGCTGTCTGCTGCACCATAGAGGCTGTAATATACGGCATAGAGAGGATAACTCCAGTTTGCCTTCTCACGATTTGGGTCAAGGCTGCGTGCCTGCTCAAGGTAACCCTCACTCTCTTTGTAGAGTTTCTGCTGCTCAGCTTTGCTTACTCCGTCTTTAGCAGCTTGTGCATTGAGGCAGAATCCAAGGTATGTGAGAACGATAACATTCTTTCCATCCTTTGCAATTGACTTCTTGTAACACTCTACAGCCTCTGCAGGCTTATTAGCATTCATCTCAATTTGGCCTTTCAACGCCCATGCTAAGGCATTTGTTGGGTCTACTGCGAGCTTGTCATTCAACAGTTTATCCTGCTCACTTGTCATCTTCAGACTACCACAAAGCGTTACAAGATTAGAGAAAATCTGTTCGTTGTTAGCATCCTTTGCATAGAGATCTCTCAGCGTATTTACATACTTCACAGAGTCTTCCTTAGTCTTAAGGCCCTGTTGCATGATATAAAGCTTCAAGTTTAGCGCGTCTTTATAAGCTGCAGTGTCTTTCATTGCAACATCAATATACTTGTTTGCGCGATCCATATCTTTTGCCTGGAAAGCGTAAACACCAGCAACGCGTGCAACTTCTCCTAAGTAAGTATCAGGAGTTTTGCTCTTATCGATGCTCTCGAACAATGGATTTTCAGCACTTTCTACATACATACCGAAGAACTTCAAGGCTTCAGGCTGATTGTTTTGTTGGCCTGCAGCCTGTCCAGCGTTAATCAAATTAGGACGCAAACCATAAAGACGATTGGCATTGTTGCTTTCGAATCTTGGTTTCACCTTGCCCTTTTCATTCGGCTTCTGGTCGTATTCGTTACAGAGAATTGCATCATTAATAGCATCATAAACTGCTTTGTTGAAACCTAAAGTGTCATAAGCAGTCTCCTTACCTTGACCAAACTGCTTGGCCATCTGATTTGCGGTAATGGTCGCTTGCTCTTTAGATACTTTCTCCATTGCAAGATCTACAAGCTTATTATAAGCCTTTGCTTTCTCTGCATCATTAGCAAGTTGGTTGAGGTTTGCCTTTACCAACTCTTGTGCTTCAGCATAAGTCTTTGCCTTAAGTATGGCTTTTAAAGCCTCACTGTCACCTGCAAAAGCTGCTGATGTGGTAAGCAGCATCATTGCTGCAATCATTAACTTTTTCATATTACGTTTGTTATTAAAAGGTTTATCATTCTTCATTATCATCGTCTTCGAAGTCAACGAGTGGCTCATCTTCGGCATCACTGTTGGTTTCAGACAAAGAATCTTTCTTTATTTCCTCTGTCTTGTTGGCCCATTGCGCACGACTTTCTTCTTCAACAGTAGCCTCAAGTTCTGAACTCATGACTTTACAAACACTGGCAATGACATCATTTTTCTTTGCAAGATTTATCAAACGAACACCTTGTGTAGCGCGTCCCATCACACGAACGTCAGCAACAGCCAAACGAATCACTACGCCACTCTTGTTGATAATCATTAAATCGTTTTCATCTGTAACGTTCTTAATGCTCACAAGTCGGCCCGTCTTCTCTGTAATGGCTAAGGTCTTAACACCTTTTCCACCACGGTTTGTGACACGATAGTCTTCAACCTGGCTACGTTTTCCATAGCCTTGTTCGCTGACAACCATAACACTTTCGCTCTCAGCTTCGTTGACTGTCACCATGCCTACAACTTCATCGTCGCCTCCATCGAGTCGCATACCACGAACACCCGTAGCGGTTCGTCCCATGGTTCGGATGGTATTCTCATTGAATCTCACAGCTCGTCCGTTGCGGTTTGCCATGATAAGTTCGTTTGATCCGTTAGTCAAGCGCACGTCAACCACCTCATCTCCGTCCACAATATTGATAGCAATCACGCCGTTAGCACGTGGCCTACTATATGCTTCGAGACTTGTTTTCTTCACTGTTCCGTTCTTGGTTGCGAAGATAACATAATGAGAATTATTAAATGATTCGTCTGTTAATGTGGTCAAACGAAGTATTGCATTGATGGCATCATCACTCTCAATGTTGAGCATATTCTGTATTGCTCGGCCCTTACTATTACGATCTCCCTCTGGAATTTCAAAGCACTTGAGCCAGTAACAGCGTCCTTTCTTCGTAAAGAAGAGCATCGTTTGATGCATTGTTGCAGGATAAATAAACTCCGTGAAGTCTTGTTCGCGGTGACGTGCAGCCTTAGCTCCCACTCCACCTCGAGCCTGTTCGCGGAACTCACTCAGCGGTGTGCGCTTGATATATCCCATGTGACTCACAGTGATTACCACTGGATCATTTGGATAGAAGTCTTCAGGATTGAACTCTTCGCTTGAATATTTGATTTCTGTGCGACGCTCGTCACCATATTTCTCTTTTACTTCGTTGAGCTCATCCTTCATCACCTTCTTGCAAAGTTCTGGGTCATCAAGAATCTGTTGCAAATAAGCAATCTGGCGTTCCAACTCTTCATACTCTGCATGCAATTGGTCCATACGCAGTCCGGTCAGCTGACTCAAACGCATATCTACAATGGCCTTACTCTGCAATTCGTCAAGATTGAAGCGCTGCTCCAAGTTCCGTTGTGCATCGGCAGGAGTCTTACTTGCTCGGATAATGTGTACAACCTCATCGATGTTATCACAAGCGATGATTAAGCCTTCAAGGATATGAGCACGCTCTTGCGCCTTCTTCAAATCGTATTTTGTGCGTCGAATAGTCACATCATGACGATGTTCAACAAAGTATTTCACACATTCTTTCAGGCTCAACAGCCGTGGACGGCCTTTTACAAGCGCGATGTTGTTTACAGAGAAAGAGCTTTGCAAAGCGGTCATCTTGAAGAGTTTGTTCAAGATAACATTTGCATTTGCATCACGCTTCACATCTATCACAATGCGCATTCCCTGTCGACCAGACTCATCATTGGCGTTGCTGATACCATCAATGCGACCTTCTTTCACCAGGTCTGCAATGTTTTCAATCAACAATTGCTTGTTAACCCCATAAGGAATCTCGGTAACAACAATTTTGTCATGGCTTTCGCCGCTTTCGATTTCGGCTTTAGCACGCATCACGATACGCCCTCTACCGGTCTCGTAAGCCTGGCGCACTCCCTGTATACCATAAATATATGCACCCGTTGGGAAGTCTGGTGCCTTGATATACTGCATCAAGCCATCAAGGTCTATGTCGGGATTGTCAATATAAGCACAACATCCTTCGATAACTTCGCTAAGGTTGTGGGTCGGCATATTCGTAGCCATACCAACGGCAATACCATTACCTCCGTTTACAAGAAGATTCGGAATCTTTGTCGGCATGACGCTCGGTTCGACAAGGGTATCATCGAAGTTGTTCGTCATGTCTACGGTATCTTTCTCCAGGTCGTCCATGATGTGCTCACCCATCTTGCTTAGTCGACACTCCGTATAACGCATGGCAGCTGGTGAGTCGCCATCGATTGAGCCGAAGTTTCCCTGACCGTCAACAAGCGTATAACGCATATTCCAGTCCTGCCCCATGCGAACAAGCGCACCATACACTGATGAATCGCCGTGAGGATGGTATTTACCCAACACCTCACCTACAACGCGTGCACACTTCTTATAAGGTTTATCACTGGTATTGCCGATTCCCAGCATACCATAAAGAATACGACGATGCACAGGCTTAAAACCATCTCTAACATCTGGAAGCGCACGAGCCACGATAACTGACATCGAATAATCGATGTAAGAGGACTTCATTTCTTCCTCAATGTTGATTCTTAAAATCCTGTCATTGTCAATTGTTTGATTTTCGTCCATTGATGTAATTGATCGTTATTATTAGCTGTTTGCTATAAAACAAAAGTAAAACAAAAATGCCTCAAAGGGCGTTTATTTTCGTTCTAAGCGATTTTCTACCTTTTTTCAAGGGTGCTAATTTACTACTTTTTTTTGATAACCAAGTCGACTGAAGCCTTAAAATCGAATAAATTACGATTTATTGACGAAAGAAATTCATAATTTGTGTCCAGAATTTCAGCAGAAGAAATTAAAACCATGAATGAATCCACCATGACGAATGTTGCAACGACGCAACGCCGTAGGTGTTATGTCGGCGTTTCCATGAATGAATCCACCATGGTGAATGTTACAACCACGCAATGCCATAGATATTATATCGGCATTTCCATGAATGAATCCATAATTGCGAATGTTGCAACGATGCAACGCCGTAGGTTTTATGCCAATATTTTAATGAATGAATCCACCATGACGAATGTTATAACCACGCAACGCCGTAGGTGTTGTTCTTTTGATAGCCCAGGGTTGGCGAGCATAGCGAGCTACCCTGGGGAAGCATTCGCAAGGAGATTCAACGCCATAGGTGTTGAGCTTTTTTAAGAAAACATGATTATAGCGAGGGGATTCATGGCGGATTAATTAAAAAAGCGCAACACCGATGGCGTTGTTCTCCACAAACCATACCCTAACCCAGGGTAGCCTGCACTATCGTTTGGCAACCCTGGGCTATCAAAAGCAGAACCCCGATGGGGTTCGTCAATTTGCAAACATCCTTTGCGCCGCTCCTCCTTTTGACAAGAGATGAAATTAAAAAAGCGCAACGCCATAGATATTATGTCGGCATTTCCATGAATGAATCCATAATTGCGAATGTTGCAACGATGCAACGCCGTAGGTGTTGTCTTTTGATAGCCCAGGGTTGGCGAGGAACAAGCCTACCCTGGGTAAGCGTTCGCAAGGAGATTCAACGCCATAGGTGTTGAGCTTTTTCCGAGAAAACATGGGGATAGCGAGGGGGATTCATGGCGGATTAATTAAAAAAGCGCAACGCCTACGGCGTTGTGTTCCACTTAACGCATTAACCCAGGGTAGCCTGCACTATCGTTTGGCAACCCTGGGCTATCAAAAGCAGAACCCCTATGGGGTTCGTCGTCCTCATGAACTTCCTCTGCGCCGCTCTTCCTTTTGAAATGGCTATCAAAAGCAGAAGGCGATGGGGTTTGTCAATTTGCAAACATCCTTTGCGTCGCTCTTCCTTTTGAAATGGCTATCAAAAGTGGAAGTCCCGATGGGGTTCGTCTATTCTGCAAACATCCTCTGCCGGCACTCCCTCTCCTTGGAGAGGGGTTGGGGGTGAGGCTTTAATGCTTCGGCTTTATTCCAAACTCGGTATTTTCCTTTGGTTCAGCCTTCTTTTCCACATTTTCCACCAAGCTTAGCGAGCCATCTTTGCCCATGACCACCCAAATTGTGGCGGGCTTGCCATCAGCGCCCTTGCGGTCTTTTATGGCAAGTTCATATTGGCGTTTCATGCCTGCGCCCTTGCCTTTACCCGTGTAGGTGAGGGCGCCTTCGTCATAGCCAGCCTTTTCTGCGAAGGCCGGAATGGCCGCTTTGAGCTTTTCTTCGCGTTCTTTCACAGCCGGCGACGGCTTTTTCTGCGCCGCACTCTGTTTGTGAGCTGTTTTGAAGTGGTCTACCTCCTGATTGATTTGATCCACCAAACGCTCTATCGGGCTGCGGTCGTCTTCGGTTGCTGCAAGCAGATAACTGGCCTCAATATAGCGGCAAACCACAGCAAAGACGGCATCGGTCATCGCGCGCACCTCTTTCAAGGCAGGCAGTTTCTCATCTACGGCCTTCACTTGGCGCTCATTGTAGATGGTTTGAAACTTTTCGTTCACGGCCTTTAACTCTGCCATGACGGGCGCAAGACTCAAGGCGGTCATCTCGGCCGAAAAACGCTCCAAATCTTTCAGCAACCCACGTACTTCGGCCGTCTCGGCATCAGCCGCCTTACCCTGAATGCCCAAATAAACCGCAAGGGCCTTGTTAAGCTTTCGAGCAGCCTCGGCCACAGCCTGAACAGGCGATTTCTGTTGCACACGGATAACGCCAAAGAGGTTGGTCAACAGCGTGTCGCGCTGGCGGTCGAGCGCGGTCATTTGCTCAGCATGCAAGGTGGCATTTGCAACCTTGTTGAGTTCGGTTTCCATGTCGATGCAATCGGCCCAACTCTTCAACAACTCGTCGGTGAGGTGCAACTTCAGTTTGTCGACAGCTTTCACGAGTGCATGCACGTTGAACATGAATTGCAGGTGGTGAGAATTGCTGTAATGAGTACTTAGGCTGGTTTTCACCAAGGCCATTTTAGGAATTGTAATTTTAAATTTTTCCATAGTAATAAATTTTTATTGATATTTTATATTAGTGACTATTGGTCACTTTTTTCTTTAATTCTTTTATCCGAAAATCGTTTTTTAGTGTTAGAACCATCGTATCTCGCATGAAAAATTGATTTTTGGTGTTAGAACCATCGTATCTGGCATGGAAATTCGATTTTTGGCATTAGAACCGCCGTATCTGGCACTAAATTTCGATTTTTGGTGTTAGAACCGCCGTATCTGGCACTAAATTTTGATTTTTGGTGTTAGAACTATCGTATCTGGCACTAAATTTTGATTTTTGGCATTAGAATCATACATTTTCTTGTATTTTTGCCCCCACGTAGCCCTTATATAGGCTACCTTGGGGGCATATTCTTAGAGAGGGTTTATGATTTACTCTTTTTTCAATATATATTATTGCATAGTTTGCTCTTTTCTAAAAATATACAAAAGGATGAACAAGCCCTGCTCCAGTTCCAAGGCGAACAAATATATCATACCCCCACCCAACTTTCGTAGGGGTAAAACCAATATAACCAGCCGTTCCTCCATGCACGGTACCACTTACAGGATATTGATCATCCATAGAAAATGTTCCACCAGCCTGTGTAAAGGCGCTTGCCAACTTTGCTGTATTTAACGGCGTTGTACTATTCACAGCAAAACAAGGGTGTAATTCTCCCGTATAAGTTGGTATATTAAAATCTGATGGCATTTTAGACTTATCAAGTTCACCATATTTCACCAATAAACGTGTCCATTGACCAGAACTTGCTAAAAACCATTTTCCCACATTACTTCCTGTAACTTGTATCCCAGGATTATAATGAGCAGCCAGATAATAAGCATAGCCATAAGTTTCATATGGTGCGCTTTTTATGTCCGCCGGTGGAACTGTAGGAGTGGGACCTGGATAATAACAATAATTCGTTGTATAGGTTATTTCATATCCCTGCATATTATTAATTGTACCATCGTCTCCTCCGATTCCTACGTTATAATATCCGAAACCAGGTGTTCCACGTTGTCCAGCATCCTTCAACGCGACCGCCATACCTTTTTCGGTAGCAGTTTTTTCATTTATGACAAGGGCTATCGGCTCACGTGTTCCGACCTCTTTATCGCCAAGATAGCCCACTGTTCCATCCTGATAAAGGTATAGAGGGTCCTTAGTCTTCATCGTCACTTTCACGAGATAGGTGTGATTGCGCTCTAATGGAGTTTTGATATTAATGCCACGTTGATTAATTTTTCCATGAAAAGAACCATAGAAAACATAGTTTATCTTGTTCGCAGGGATATTTTCCCCTTCAGCTAAAGCGATATATGTGTGTTGGCTGTTGATAACCTCGAAAGGCTCGACAATGGATGAAAAGGGCTTATTCCCTACGTGCTTAAATTTGTCAAGAGTGTCCCAGGTATATGCTGTCGTGCCGAGCTCTCTGCTTGTTAATTGTCCCTTCTTATCTAAATGCATTGTAGAAAGATCTCCGCCAGGCACAGAGAAATACGTAGTTGACCCCTCAAGCATCTCTGCATAGGCTGTATATGTAGTAATTTGTGCACGAAAGCGCGCGGCTAAATGCTTCATGTGGAACGTTACCGTTTCAACGCCTCCGGAGAGTGTCTTCGTAACGGTGCCTATCATGGGATAAGTCTTCATGTAATCAGATACTTCTAATCCCGTAGGGGTTTTCTTAACCTCATCATTATGGCATACGAAAGTATATGTGCCCGGGGCTAAACGTATTCTTTTGTTTGCATCTGGAACGAATTTCCCGCTTGCCACAGTCCCCGACAGTTCGTCGGCAACACGGTTGCCTGCAGCATCAACGGCATATATCGTGTAATGTCCCTCGCTCATTGCTGCACGTGTCTTTGCGGGCAGTGGCTCTTCTTTGTCGGGCTCAACAGAGACTTCGGCGACAAGACCATCCCCCATGTCAACAGTGTCACGATATAATACTTGTGCAGCACGAGTAGGCTTTTCGGCCTCGAAAGTCTCTTCATTGATCGTGATGTTGAGTTTATGTCCATTCAATGTAACTTCATTTTCAGAATTCGCAATGTCATCGTTTGCGCAGGCGCTGAACGCTAAAAGCGCGGAGAGACTGAACGCCGCCCATGAATAAAACTTATAATCCATAACCATTCTTTTTAATTATCAATAAATATCAAATTCTTCGTCTGCAATCACTTCTTCATTTCCCCATTCTTCCTCAGAAGATTGCGAATAAGCGTGAGTTACAGATGTTTTTTGCAATAAATACTCCGTACAAACAGGAATAATCAGACTAATTGGGGGTGTATACACCCGCTTTGTACCCTTTTCCATTTTGTTTAATTAATTATCATCTAGTTATCTTGCTTAGAGTGTCCACTTATTCATAAAAGGCGGACAACAAGAAAAAATGAAAAGTTAAAGGTAGATACAAACTTTCTGAGAATGCTTTATATAAAGGCTTTGAGAAAGCTACGAAGTAGATTTATGAGTAATTCATACTGCATGATTATACCAACATTCACTGCAAAAAGACAATAAAATATTTGTTTGTTTCGCTTAAAAAGTCTAATTTTGCAGGCGTTTGCAAGGTTTTTGTCCACCTTTTATGAATAGGTGGACAATTTTATTTAATACCCTTCGATTTGCTTCAGCCACCATTTTAAGGTCTATCTCATGGATATAATTGAGCGTGGTCTTCGAGGAAGAATGTCCCAAAGCTTGCGAGATGATAGACAACGCCACATTGTTTTCATAGGCGAGCGAAGCCCAAGTGTGGCGCGCAACATAAGAAGAGAGCGGAAAGCCGAGTTTTATCTTTTCGCCCAGCGCATGGAGTGCACGATTGTATTGGCGCAGGAAGCTGTCATATTTCATGCAGGACAAGATGGGGAATATATACTTGTTGTCGGGCTTTCCCCATCGGTCGATAATCGCTTGCATGCAGGGTTCAAGTTTCACCATCACTTTTCGATGCGTTTTCTGCCGTTGATAATGAATGAAGCCATGTTTGATTTGAGTCCACTTCAAATGCGCCATGTCTATCGGTGGCATTCCCATGGCATAGCAAGAAAAGAGGAAGAGATCGCGCGCAAAGGCTTGAAAAGACCTGTCTTTCACATGGAGTTCACGCAGTTGTTGCAGTTGGATAGGTTTTAAAGCCACCTTCACCACCTTGTTGTTGCGCGTTTGAACCTTTTCAAAGGGCTTTATGTCTTTCACCAAGCGCCGTTTCACCGCTTTATTATATAACGCGCGAAGTGAACGGAGATAGCAAGTGGTTGTGTTGGCACTGATTGCCCGTTGCTGCAACCATTGTTGATAACGCACAATCTCAGCCTGCGTGATTGTTGAAAATAACACATCATCCTTTGCCTTGAACATGAGAAAAGAACACACGGCCGTTTGATAATTCAATTGCGTGGCCTTAGAAACACCTTTTGAGATAATGGAAACACCCTGCCTTAGACTTGTAACAGCACATTTCCTCCTTTGCTTTGAGTTATGTTTCCATGGAAATAAGAAATTAAAGATCTTCATTTTTTGAGATAAAGGTAATAAGGATTAATCGCAAAATGAATAGACAAAATATTGAACTTCGTTTCGATATTATGATTAACGCTTGAGGTTCGAGTAGTTTATCCTTGGAAAGTAAGGCTAAGAAATAAAAAAATATTTCAAATTTATGTTTAAAGCACTCTACTTAATCTTTTCTTTTTATTATTTTTGTAACTCCATTAAGTTATAAAAGAATAATGAACAAAAGATCCTTATTGCTTGTCTTTGCATTTCTATTGGCACTACTACCGGCAAATGCGGTGCTGAAAGAAGAGAATTTGGAAAGCACACTATCCATACTCCGTACCGAACTCACCAATTATCGTGCTGAGCTCGATCGTCAATCGGGTTACCTGAGAGATCAGCAAACAGCTATCAGAGACAAGCTGTTTAGCATCATGGGACAAAGCAATCAGAATGCATTAATGCTCTATTCGCAGAAGCCAGAATATGTGTTTGACTTGGCCTATGCTTGCCATGAGGCTACAGAACAATATGCAGACTTCCAACAAAACGTGCAACCTTTCCGTTCGCTCATTGCACAAAACAAAGCAGAGATTGCTCGATACGACTACTTGATAAACTCGCTTAGCACAATGAACGTGAGTACGCTAAGCAAGAAGGCTCAGATAGACAAGAGTGTATGCCTGACGTTGGCTGTGAATATCAGACACACGCTGAGCGACAACAGTCAGCAATTCAAAGATTATATTGGTTATTATCAGGAAATTGAAGACCAGTTGAAAACGCTCAACGATTATGCCAATAAGAGATATAAGAACATCCAAGAGAACATATTTAGAAACGCAGGTGAAAACTATTTTGATATACTGACCAAGCTGAAGACAAACATTCAGGAAACCAAAGACGAAATAGCCACGAAGTATTTTGAAAAGACAAAGGTGCTATCTCAATGGGATGCATCTTATATCATCGGCCTGTTTATTCTCATTGCCTTCTATGCTGTTATTGCAGGAGCAATCAATATGGTTGTCATTCGTTTCTTAGTGCCGAAACGATTCCGCACACCAGCTTTTGTCAGCCGCCGCACTTGTATTATCATGACAACTTCTGTGATGACATTAGCATTAGTATTGGGCTTGATACGCATTGTGTTTATGGGTCAGAATTTCATTATCATGGCCTGTGGACTACTTGTGGGATATACATGGTTGTTGAGTGTTATCTTGATATCGTTGCTATTGCGTTTAAGTGGCGAACAGATTAAAAGCGGATTCCGCATATATCTGCCATTGATGGCCATGGGCTTTATTGTGATTGCTTTCCGCATCGTTTTAGTGCCCGATAACCTCGTGAACATTTCGCTTTGTCCTATACTTTTAGTGTGTTTGATATGGCAATGGGTGGCCATAAGGCGCAATAACACGAAGATTCCCAAGAGTGATGTCACCTATACTTATATTTCATTGGTGGTGTTTCTCATTTCATTTATCAGCGCATGGATGGGATACACGCTGCTTAGTGTGCAGTTATTGATATGGTGGACGATGCAGTTGACCTGTATTTTGACGATAACTTGTTTGCGTGGTTGGCTGAAGAAATTTGCTGAGAAGCGTGATTATGAACATCAAGGAATAACAAAGACGTGGCTGTTTTATGCGATTTATCAAGTGCTGTTGCCCGTGCTTTCAGTTGCATCTTTCTTACTTGCACTCTATTGGGCAGCTGATGTATTCAACCTAAGCGATAAGATTTGGGAAATCTATCGTGAATCATTCATTAATACGAAATGGTTTAGGGCAAGTATCCTGTCGATTGCTGAGGTTGTGGCGCTATATTTCTTGTTTGCTTATCTCAATCGAACAATAAAAGCTTTGCTTAAGATTTACTTTGAAACCTCTGACAAGAGTACTGCCGCAAGTCGATTTATCATGGCAAAGAATGTTGTGCAGGTTGCCGTTTGGGGCTTCTGGATTATCATTTCTTTAGCGATGTTCCACATTGATAACACCTGGTTGGTTGTCGTATCAGGTGGCTTCTCTACGGGTGTCGGCTTTGCTATGAAAGATATCTTAGAGAATATTTACTACGGCATATCGCTAATGGCTGGGCGAGTTAAGATTGGTGACTACATCGTGTGCGAGGGTACACGTGGGCGTGTGAGTTCAATCAACTATACTTCGACTATCGTTGAAGCGACGGATGGTTCTATCATCGCCTTCCAAAATAGCCAATTGTTTACCAAGAGCTATAAGAACATGACGAAGAATCATGGCTATGAATTAGATATATTGGAGGTTGGCGTAGCTTATGGCAGCGACATCAAGCAAGTGAAGAAGTTGCTTTATGATGCTATCACAGCCTTAAAGATTACTTCAAAGAAGAGAGAAGTAAAGATTGTGTTGAAAGAGTTTGGTGATAATGCCATTACATTAAAGATACTTGTGTGGGTATCTGTCATGACTCAATACGTTGATGATGGCCGAATCATGGAATGTATCTACGAAACATTGAATGCCAATAACATTGAGATTCCATTCCCACAACGTGACATACATATCATTCACCCAAAGCCAGAGCAAGTGGAGAAGATATTAAGTGAGGAAAAAGATGCATAACAGCACGACACCTACACCTTATAAATATATATAAGAAAGTTTGTCATTTTCCTCCTTTTTGTCTACCTTTGCATGGTAAGCAAAATGAAACGAATATGCAACCCATATTTATAGCAGGTCCCTGCGTTATAGAATCGGCAGATTTATTAAATACTGTTGCCGAAGAATTAGTAAGATTAAACCACAAATACGGCATTGATATTATCTTCAAAGCCTCATTTGACAAAGCCAATCGCACGTCAATTCTCTCTTTTCGTGGACCAGGATTAGAGAAAGGATTAAAGATGCTTGCAGATGTAAAGGCCAAATATGGCTTGAAGATATTAACGGATATCCATGAAAGTTACCAAGCCAAAGCAGCAGGAGAAGTTTGTGATGTGTTGCAGATTCCAGCTTTCTTGTGTCGTCAAACAGATCTCTTGATTGCAGCAGCAAAGACAGGAAAGATTGTTAATATAAAGAAAGCACAGTTCTTAAGTGGTGCAGACATGCTCTATCCTGTGGAGAAAGCATTGCAAAGCGGAGCTAAAGAAGTGTGGTTAACAGAACGTGGTAACACTTTTGGATATAACAATCTGGTTGTTGATTTCCGCAATATTCCTGACATGAAAGAAATTGTTCCGACGGTGATTATGGATTGCACGCATAGCGTTCAGCGCCCAGGTGCAGGCAAAGGAAAGACTTCTGGGGATAGGAAATTTGTTCCTTCTATGGCATTAGCAGCTAAAGCTTTTGGTGCAACAGGCTATTTCTTTGAAGTTCATCCCAATCCCGATAAAGGACTAAGTGATGGCCCGAATATGCTGGAACTTGATAAATTAGAGAATTTAATAGGTCAATTATTAAAGTAAATGAATAATACTGATATTGATAACAGATTGGGAATGGTTTGCCAATGGGGCTGTCAAGCCTTGAAAGAAGAGGCACAAGCTATTCTTGATCTTATTCCACAACTCGATGAAAACTTCACAAAGGCTGTCGAAATGATGGCTCATTGTCATGGGAAGATTATCGTAACAGGCGTAGGAAAAAGTGGGAATATAGGTGCAAAGATAGCAGCTACATTAGCATCCACTGGCACTCCAGCTTTCTTTATCAATCCTTTGGACGTGTATCATGGCGACTTAGGGGTCATGACTCCAGATGATGTTGTGTTGGCATTAAGCAACTCTGGCCAGACGGATGAACTTCTTCGATTTATCCCTATGGTGCTACACATGAACATACCGATTATCTCTATGACGGCTAATTCCAATTCACTTTTGGCCAAATATAGTAAAGTTCATATAAAGGTTTATGTCAAGAAGGAAGCTTGTCCACTTAATCTTGCACCGACAAGCAGTACTACAGCAGCTCTCGCTATGGGCGATGCTTTGGCTATTGCACTAATGCAAGTGCGTGATTTCCGTCCACAAGACTTTGCTCAATTCCATCCTGGAGGAGAATTAGGGAAACGACTTCTTACCACGGCAGCAGACGTAATGCGAACCAATGACCTACCTATCATTCCACAAGATATGCACTTAGGGGAAGCCATTATTTGCGTAAGTAAAGGTTTATTGGGATTAGGCGTTTCATTAGGTGATGACAAACGAGTTATTGGATTAATTACAGATGGAGACATCAGACGTGCAATGGAACGATGGCAAGCTAAATTTTTCGACCACACGGTTAGCGATATCATGACTAAGACACCAAAGTTCGTATTGCCAACAACAAAGATTACCGAGATTCAACGCATTATGCATCGTCATAAGATACACACCGTTCTCGTCGTAGATGAAGAGAAACACCTCTTAGGCGTTGTCGATCATTATGCTTGTATGGTCTGAAACAAAAAGGAATAGATTGAAACAACTATTATTATATATTATATTTGGGGTGCTCAGTATTGGGACATGCGTGGCTCAAACGACTGACTCCCTGGTAGCACACGACCTTAAACAATATGGGGTTAAATTCTCTTCTAACAACTCTGTGACTTTACTCACAACGGGACAAGAGAAGTTTGATGATATGTTTAAGGCTATTCAACAAGCCAAGAAAAGTATACATCTCGAATATTTTAATTTTCGCAACGACTCCATAGCAGGTCTTTTATTTCATATTCTGGAACAAAAGGCAAAAGAAGGTGTTGAGGTTCGTGCGCTATTTGATGCCTTCGGTAACTCTTCAAACAATCGTCCTTTGAAAGAGAAACATCTCAAAACCATTCGCGATTCGGGTGTAGAGATTTATAAATTCGACCCTATAACATTCCCTTGGGTCAATCATGTGTTTTCACGAGACCATCGAAAGATTGTTGTTATTGATGGAAGAATAGCTTATACAGGAGGAATGAATGTTGCCGACTATTATATTAAAGGTACGGAAGTTGTCGGTGAATGGCATGATATGCACTGCCGAATTGAGGGAGATGCAGTCAATACTTTACAAGCCATTTTCCTTAAAATTTGGAACAAAGTGTCAAAACAAAATATTCATGGTGAGCAATATTATCATGGAGGGAATAAGGCAGAATATATAAAAGGCTTAAAGGAAGATAGCTGCAAATCAGCATATCACAAGACTGTTGGTATCATAAATCGTGAGCCAAGGACAAGTAATGCTATCATTCGACAATTCTATCTATCTGCAATTAATCGTGCAAAAGACAGCATAAAGATAATAAATCCATATTTTACGCTTAACCATCAACTCAAAAAGGCGTTGAAAAAAGCTGTTCAACGCGGCGTAAAAGTGGAAATCATGCTGAGTACAAAGAGTGATATTCCATTGACTCCAGACTGCGGTTTCTATAATGCACACAAACTGATGAAGGCTGGATGCAACCTTTGGATGTACACACCAGGCTTCCACCATACAAAGATTATAATGGTAGATGGACAAGTTTGTACTGTTGGCAGTGCAAACTTAAATGCCCGAAGCCTTAATTGGGACTACGAAGAAAATGCTGTTATCCTCGATAAATGTACGACACGGCAATTAGACAATTTATTCGATGGCGAGAAGAAAGATTGTTTTTATCTCACCGAAAAGAAGTGGAAAGAATGGCGAACACCTTGGCAAAGAATGCGAGGCTGGCTTAGTCACCTGCTTGCTCCATTCCTCTAATTATCAAAAATATAAATTCTTAAGATATGGAAGAGAACGTTTTACATAACATGCCACATCATCCTATGGGCGAAAAGCCTACAGGAAGACCAAAATTAGCTATCATAGACAATAACATGTTGGCTATGATTGGACTGAAAACCATGTTACAAAATGTCATGCCTATTGCCGATATAGAGACCTTTTGCTCGTTTAATGAGCTTGAGGCAGGTAACCCAGAGAAGTTCATGCACTATTTTGTTGCCATTAAATTTGTGCTTGAAAATCGTAACTTCTTTCTTGAACACAAGTATAAAACAATAGTACTGACAACCTCTTCAAACCCAAATTCACAGCTTTCTGACTTCAAAAGTCTTTGCATAAACACATCAGAAGAACAACTTGTGAAGGCTCTCCTCCAGTTAGAACAATATGGACATGCTGGTGGAAAGAATCTTCCCGTTATGCCCAAAGCATTGAAGACAAAGCTACTTAGCGACAGAGAGATTGAGGTTTTATCTCTCATTGCACAGGGATTTATCAATAAAGAAATTGCAAACCAGCTGAATATAGGACTTACAACCGTTATCAGTCATCGGAAAAACATTGTAGAAAAGCTTGGAATGAAAAGTGTTAGCGCACTTACAATCTATGCCGTCATGCACGGATATGTAGACATCAATAAGATTTAAGATAACAACTTTCTTTATAAAGGTCATAAAAAAAGGATGCATTTGAATGCATCCTTTTTTCTATATAAACTCAAAGTATTATTTTGCATAGGCTATTGAGCGCGTCTCTCTGATAACAGTGATCTTCACTTGACCAGGATATGTCATCTCATTTTGAATCTTCGTAGCAATCTCATCACTGAGCTTGATGCTCTCTTCATCATTCATCTTATCCGCACCTACAATGACACGAAGCTCTCGACCAGCTTGAATTGCATAAGTCTTGGTTACTCCTGGATAACTCATTGCTATTGCCTCAAGGTCATTGAGACGCTTGATATAGGCCTCAACTATCTCTCGACGTGCACCTGGACGAGCACCAGAGATGGCATCACAAACCTGTACTATCGGTGCAAGAAGCGTCGTCATCTCCTCCTCATCATGGTGAGCTGCGATGGCATTACAGATATCTGGTTTCTCCTTATACTTCTCTGCAATCTTCGCTCCATATAAAGCGTGCGGCAATTCGCTTTCTTCGTCTGGCACCTTTCCAATGTCATGAAGCAAGCCTGCACGCTTAGCCTTCTTTGGATTCAAGCCAAGTTCTGACGCCATTACTGCGCAAAGATTGGCTGTTTCGCGTGCATGCTGTAAAAGGTTCTGACCATAACTTGAACGATATTTCATCTTACCGATGATACGAATCAATTCTGGATGCAAGCCATGAATACCCAAATCAATTGCTGTACGCTTACCCGTTTCGATTACTTCATTGTCAAGTTGTTTTTTCACCTTAGCTACAACCTCTTCTATTCGAGCCGGATGTATACGCCCATCTGCTACTAACTGGTGCAATGCCAAACGACAAACTTCACGACGAATTGGGTCGAAAGCGCTAATCACAATAGCCTCAGGAGTGTCATCTACGACGATTTCCACTCCAGTAGCTGCCTCTAAAGCTCGGATGTTTCGACCTTCTCTACCGATAATTCTGCCTTTAACTTCATCGTTATCTATATGGAAAACACTGACCGAATTCTCGATAGCTGTCTCCGTTGCTACACGCTGAATGGTTTGGATTACGATTTTCTTCGCCTGCTGATTTGCATTGAGTTTCGCATCGTCCATAATCTCATTGATGTAACTTGCAGCATCAAGCTTTGCCTGATCTTTCAAGCTTTCAACCAGTCGTTTCTTTGCTTCTTCAGCACTAAGTCCAGAGAGTTCCTCAAGTTTTGCTTGCTCTTGCTTCTGCATTTTCTCAAGTTCTTGCTGCTTCACAGACAACAACTTCTTCTCATTATCAATCCGAACTTGTTCTTGATCAACATCCATCTTGCGACGACCAAGTTCTTCTTGACGCTGATTTAATGTGATTTCACGCTGCTTTAAGCGGTTTTCATTCTGCTGAAACTTCAGGTTTCGTTGCTGTACTTCCTTCTCAAGTTCACTCTTCTTATTTAGGAACTTCTCCTTAACCTCTAAGAGTTTCTTTTCCTTAATGACCTCCGCCTCTTTGCTGGCAGCCTCAATTAAATCATTGTATTTTCCTTTAATAACATAACGGAAAATGGCATATCCAATCGCACATCCAGCCAAAAGGGCCACAATAGCAATTATGATAGTTACTACATTCATTATAATTTAGATTTTGATAATATTCTCGTTCGTTCATTTCAACGCATCCTCGATTTCAGAAGTAAGCTTTCCGAGAATATCCTTAAAAGGCTCTGTATCATTGCGCAAGGCTTCACGCTCATAGCGCAAAGCTATATCTATAAGGGCCATATACAATAAATCTTTATCTCCTTTGCGTCCTTTGAACACATTGGCATAATTATTTACTGTTGTTGTAATAAGCTTTGCAGCGTCCCGATAGAGTTTTTCGTCTTCGCGAACAATGTTCACCGACAACTCCGTATCATAGACATGCAGCTTTATATGCAACTTATCTGTATTCTCATCTGCCATCGCTCTGTTATCTTTCACTCAGTAGCGTTATACATTTATTCACGTCTCTGATGAGCCGTTGCAGTCGTTTCTGAGCACTTTCTAAGTCACCATCAGTTACTTCTAACATCTTAGCCATCTTGAGACTATTGTAATCATTCTGCGCCTGAACAAGCTTTTTGTTGAGCATTTTGATTTGTTCGTCACGCTCATCTACCATAGAATAAAGCTCAATATTCTCTTTCTTCAGCTCTTTATACTGAAGAATCATCTGCCTTACTCGCGTAGAAAACAAATTAAGAGCATGCTCAGTTGCATCCATAAATTTACAATTTGGTTACAAATTTAATTGATTTTATCGGAATAACCAAATTTTAATTTCACATTTTATCACATCCTTATGTACGATATTAGCATCATGTGAAATTCTAAAAAACATGCCGTTCAGCGACCTTATTTCAAACATTATAATGCAATCGCTACAAACATATATCAGTAGCGCAGTGCATTCTATTTTTGTTTTGCATCATTATCAGCCTGACGAGGTTCTTTCTTAGCCAGCATCACGACTTGATAAACAAAGTCGGTAATCCATTTCTGACTGAAGCCTAAACGCTTGTCATACTGCCTTACAGCCATAACTGCTTTAATAACTCCAGGATCTGTATAATCATTCTTTGTGAATAAATCAGACACTGTCTTCTCCGTCATTGTATAGATAGCCTTTTTCATAAAAGAAGGCAGACGCAACTTGAACTTCATTAGATTACCAACGAGCATCATCAAGTCTTGAGAAAAGCCCTGGAACTGAACCATATAAGGTTGTACATCCTGTATTTTCCGACAGTTTTTCCGCATACTTTGATCAATCTCCTTAAAGAAATCGTCTCCTAATCCATACATTTCTCGCATCATCTTTCGACATTGATTCTTCTCACCTAAGCCTAATTTGTTATTCAAAGTAGGTACTCGTAGCGTTGTCTTAAAAGTGCGAAGATCAGGCAACATGCCTAAATTATTGATGCCAAGATTAACTGCAAGTGAAGCCTCAAAATACACACGAATCAGTGTCATGAAGTCTTCCATGCCACCAACTTTAACTTCTGATTCCTTCTTTCCAAACAGTTTAGAAAAAAATGCCATATTGTTTAATATTCTTTGTTATTGAACTTTATTGTTAAAATGCTTTGCAAAGGTACGATATTCTTACCAATAAACCTAATTTTTACATGGAGAATATAGGTAGAATCAATTTAAAACAAACCAACAAACCTGGCATTTCAAAACAACAACTACGTATTCATTTACTCAGATAGTATACAAAATATGGTACTTAAAGATATCTTCCCTGTCATCCCCTACTCCAATTCATAATACATATCTATACAAAACAATCCCAACAACAAATCCATCCAACATACCCAAACATTCCTATTATTGTATATGTTAAATTCTATCATTAGTTTTTACAAAACACTTCACAACATTCTTAAAATTTGATTACACCATCAATATTGTGGAGAATCAGACCAAATTTCATAGGATTGTAACACTATGAATATCAACACAATAGAAAATCAGCATCATTTTGCAGAATAAAATCAATGACAAAATCACCCATATTGAATCATAAAAGAAGCCAAATCATAATTATCCACGCAAGCAAACACAGACTTTCCCAATGTAAAACATCTCATTTAAGCAGACAAAACGACTCACTTTACAGAGTGAATAACATCATATCATATTACAAAGTGACTGCAAGTATAATTCAAGATACCTAAAATTGATATAAAACTCCATTTTTATGGCCTCAGAATTTCTCTTTTATGATTTCGAAAAATGTTAAAAACTATCATCAAACTTTACACAAAAAACAAGATTAACAATCTAAATTAATAACCAAAAGAATATCATTACAAAAATAAAAGAATTAACAAACAAAATGAATATAAATACAAACAAAACAACCCTCTATTTTATTTTCATCGACATAATGATTCTTTTCTAAAATAGAATCCAATGGAAACATTGAATAACACATCGTTTTTGATGAGATAAAGATAATGAATACAAAACTTTAGTACAATTAAAACAAAAAACAGAACAATTGTTTTTTAATTGTGTTTTTTTTATTATATTTGCACGTTACTATACAATATTAGTGATAACGAATTTATATTCAAATAAAAAATAGTGCACGATGAGTCAGAATCTTAGCAGGAACGACTTCGTACGTAGACTGGTAACCCTAAACGATTTTATGATTATCAATATCATTTTCGTTTGTTTCATTCTGCTAATACCAAAGAATGTTCCTTCTTATTTCCATACTGCTACCAAGATAACTCTATTCGCTGCCAACGCAGCGATGGGCGTTGCACAATATTTTTTCCGTACGATTGTCCATGTTCGCAAGATAGATTTCGATAAAATCTTTGTCAGAACACTTCAACTTGTGACTACACATGTGATTCTAACTTATATATTTTTGAGTTTTATTTGCCCTGAAGAAAACTTCTTCCATATATCAGTTCTCTACGGAATCATAAGTTTTTTTGTAGTTATGTTAAGTCGTTTTGCAGAACGTGGGGTATTGAATTATTTCCGACAGAAGGGTTACAATTCACATAAAGTGATTTTCGTGGGACATGATCCAGCACTTATCGGGCTCTACAAGACTATGGCGGGAGACGCTGCAATGGGCTATCACATAAAAGGTTATTATGCAAATAAGGAGATAGAAAATTGTCCGCAAGCACTTCAACACATAGGAACACTTGATGACTTTAACAACATCATACATCATGAAAACCAATCGATTGCAGACGAAATCTTTTGCTGTTTAAGTCATGATTTTAATGATTTTATTGCACAAATCATGAAGTTTTGTGATGCAAGGGTTATTCGTTTCTATTATATTCCACGAATGTTTGGTACCTATCGATTGCGCTTAAAGCCCGAGTTCATGGGCGAAACGCTGCTCTATACCAATCATGTTGAACCGCTTACAATTATGAGTAATCGCATTATTAAGCGGAGTTTTGATATTGCAGTGTCGCTCATCGCCTGCCTTTGTATGCTTCCATTAATCCCTATTATAGCCCTATTGATTAAGATTCAGAGTCCAGGTCCTATCTTCTTCACGCAAATGCGTACGGGATTTGAAGGCAAATCATTTAAGTGTTACAAATTCAGAAGCATGCATGTGAATAAGAATGCAGACACGATGCAAGCCACCTTGGATGACCCTCGCAAATTTGCTTTCGGAAAATTCATGCGTAAAACGAACATCGATGAATTGCCACAGTTTTGGAATGTGCTAAAAGGCGACATGAGTATTGTTGGTCCTCGCCCCCACATGTTGCGTCATACGGAGATATATAGTGACTTGATAGACAAGTACATGGTACGTCATTTCTGCAAACCGGGCATAACAGGTTGGGCACAAGTAACAGGCTATCGTGGCGAGACTAAAGAACTTTGGCAGATGCAGGAGCGTGTAGAACACGACATTTGGTATATTGAACACTGGACATTCTGGCTGGATTTACGAATCATTTTCAAAACAGCTTTCAGCATCATTAAACCAGACAAGCATGCATATTAATAGAAAGAAAGTTATATATATAAAATAGAAAGTTATGAAAGGTATTGTTTTGGCTGGTGGCTCAGGCACGCGTCTGTACCCCATTACAAAGGGCGTCAGTAAACAATTGATTCCTATTTTTGATAAACCGATGATTTACTATCCGATATCTGTATTGATGTTGGCTGGTATTAAAGATATCTTGATTATATCAACTCCTTTTGATTTGCCGGGATTTAAACGCCTATTAGGTGATGGACATGAGCTTGGCGTGAGATTTGAATATGCAGAACAACCTTCGCCTGATGGTCTTGCACAAGCTTTTATCATTGGAGAAAAGTTTATTGGTGACGATGCTGTGAGCTTGGTTCTTGGCGATAATATCTTCCATGGGGCTGGCTTCACGGGATTACTCAAGGAGAGTGTCATTGATGCGGAACAGAAACAACAAGCCAGTGTCTTTGGATATTATGTCAATGATCCACAGCGTTATGGCGTAGCTGAATTTGATTCTCAGGGCAAATGCCTGAGTATAGAAGAAAAACCAGAGCATCCGAAGAGCAATTATGCCGTGGTTGGCTTGTATTTCTACCCCAATAGTGTGGTTGAAATTGCAAAAAACATAAAACCAAGTGCCCGCGGAGAATTAGAGATTACTACGGTCAACCAAGAGTATTTGAAGCGAGACAGCCTGAAAGTAAAACCGCTTCAGCGTGGCTTTGCATGGTTGGACACGGGCACACATGATAGTCTTTCAGAGGCAAGTACATTCATTGAGGTTATAGAAAAGCGTCAAGGATTGAAGATAGCTTGTCTTGAAGAGATTGCTTATCAGCAAGGATGGATTAGCAAAGAGCAACTGATTGAAGATGCAAAACCTATGCTAAAGAATGCTTATGGGCAATATCTCATGGAGGTTATAGACGAGAACCGAATATAAAATATAAAGTAATTAAACGTATTTAGAGATAACACTACACGATTAAATGTAGACATATGGACGATAACAAAGTAAAAACAGCTGAGGTAAATCAGCAAGAAGTAACAAAAACACTCTTTGATCTGAGGGCGATATACACATCGCTCATTTTGAACTGGACATGGTTTGTCGCATCAGCCCTTATCTGTTTGGCATGTGCTTACCTTTATTTAAGGTATACAACACCTGTTTATCAGGCGTATGCAAAACTCTTAATTAAGGAAGAACAGAGTGGAAGAAGAGGGTATTCTATCCAAAATTCCAGTAATCTTGGAGTGATTTCAAATTCTACCGGCATTGATAATGAGATGGAAATTCTTACTTCTCACACGCTGGCACAAAGTGTTGTAAGAGACTTAAAACTATATGTGACTTACACAACAGAAGGCAAATTTAAAGAGGTTTTGCTTTATAAAAACGAGCCGATAAAGATTGATCTTGATCCCGTTAATTTAGAAAAGATCAATAGTCCATTCAACATGCAGCTCACATATAACGATGGAAAGTATCATCTAACAGGTACCTACTCTGTACCAATTGATGATACTCACTCCAAAGGTCCATACACATTGAACAAGACTTTCAATAGATTTCCAACGATTATCTATACAAAGGCTGGTATAATGACCATCACAGAGAATCTTGCTCTCGATGCAGTAAAGATGACTCCCGATGCAAAAATACATATCCTCCTAACGTCTCCAAACATCGCAGCCTATCAATATCAACAGGCTTTAACCGTCTCTCAGACTGCAAAGTCTACAACAATAGCACAACTAACGTTGAGAGATGTGAACCAACAAAGAGCAATAGACTACCTGAAACAACTTTCAATTTGCTATAATCGACAAGCAAATGAGGATAAAAATCAGATTGCTTTGCGTACGGATAAATTCATCAACTCTCGTTTAGAGAAGATAAGTGCAGAATTAGGACTTACAGAGGGACAGCTTGAGAGCTTCAAGAAGCGTAATAATATGGTTGAACTGAAGATGAATGCAGGCAATGCTTTCAGCAACCAAAACGAGTTTAGTCAACGCCTCACGCAAGCAAACACGCAAATAGCTCTATTGAATGAAGTTACAAGCTATCAAAATAAAGCTATCAATCGCTATGAACCGATTCCAGAGAACATTGGACTTTCAGACCAGAGTACTTCTTCGTTAATTACGAAATACAATGAGATTGCCTTAGAAAGAAATCGTCTTCTTCGTAGTGCAAGCGAGAAAAGTCCTATTATTCAACCGCTAACTGCACAACTTGACGATTTAAACAATAGTATTCGTCGGGCTTCAATACAAGCCAAAAAGGGATTAGAGATACAAAGAGATGCTATATTAAATCAATACAACAAGTACAGTGGACAGGTTGGAGAAACGCCAGAACAGGAACGTATTCTAACTCAAATAGGAAGACAACAAGAGGTAAAATCCGGGCTACTTTTAATGTTATTACAGAAGAGAGAAGAGAATTCTATCTCACTTGCAGCAATAGCTGACAAAGGAAAATTAATTGATGAACCTGAATTTGGTGGTAAAGTTAGTCCGAATAACTCAATGATTTATCTTATTGCTCTAATCATTGGACTATCTATTCCTGCTGTTATCATCATTATTTTAGAGTTCTTCCATTATAAGATTGAAGGTAGAAATGATGTACTTAAACTAACAAAACTGCCAATCTTAGGTGATGTTCCTATTGCAAGTGAACAAGCAAAAATGAAAGCAGATATCGTAGTTCATGAGAATAAGAATAACTTAATGGAAGAGATTTTCCGTGGAATGCGAACGAATCTACAGTTTATGCTCAAAGAGAATGAAAAGGTAATAGCATTTACTTCGACAACATCAGGAGAAGGAAAAACGTTTATTGCAGCTAACCTTGCTGTTAGTTTCGCACTTTTAGGAAGGAAAGTTATCCTTGTAGGTCTCGACATTCGTAAACCTCGTTTAGCTGAGTTGTTTGAGATAAAAGATCATCATCATGGCATCACTCGACTATTAACACACAGTCATTCTACGCAAGAAGAGATTAAAGCTCAAATCTTACCATCGGGTGTAAACGAGCGTTTGGATCTGTTAATGTCAGGTCCTATCCCTCCCAACCCATCTGAGTTGTTGGCAAGAGAAAGTCTCGATCACATCATAGATAACCTAAAGGAAATGTATGATTACATCATTATAGATACTGCCCCCGTAGGATTGGTGACAGATACACTACAGGTTTCTCGTATCATTAATGCCACAGTATACCTATGTAGAGCCGATTATACACCTAAAGATAGCTTCATTTTAGTAAATGATTTGGCTACTGAAAAGAAACTCCCAAATATGTCTATCGTCATCAATGGACTTGATATGACGAAGAAAAAGTATGGTTATTACTATGGATATGGCCGATATAGCAAATATGGTAAATATGCTAAATATGGTTATGGCACTTATCATAACGGGGCATACATGGCTAAATCATATAACTCTTATAGCAGTTATGGTTCTTACGACAATGATGATGGAGCATACCGAGATAAAAATGATAATTCGATTAAACAGTAATGAAGATAGCAGTAGATTTTGACGGTACAATTGTTACACATGAATATCCAGCTATAGGAGAAGAGATTCCGTTTGCAATAGATACACTTCGCCAACTTATTGCAGACGGACATCAACTTATCCTATGGAGCGTCAGAGAGGGAAAAACCTTAGATGAAGCAGTTGAATGGTGCAAACAACGTGGTATTGAGTTTTGGGCTATAAACCGAGATTATCCAGAAGAAAGAATTGAAAATAACAATCACTACTCAAGAAAACTTAAAGTAGATATGTTTATTGATGATAGAAATGTAGGAGGTTTACCCGATTGGGGACAGATCTACAGAATGATTCATGATCGGGTTAGCTATTATCATCTTCTAAAAGATCAATTATCTCAAGGATTTCCCCATCATAAACATCATAAAAAACATTGGTGGCAGTTCTAAAAATAAATATTTGTGGAGTCTGGAGAAATCCAGATTCCATTTTTATTAGTTAGCTTAATTCCAACGATCTCAAGTTTATAATAGCCTTTTAGAGTATATCTCAGTTTAACAGAACATACATTCTCACTCCCATATTCGATTCTTATTACATAGACTTACGCATTCTTGCACTCAAGATCTCTTTTGGTGTTGTATTCTATATGACATTCTTTTATTCCCAATTAAAATCAGATGCCCCTTCAAAAGATTTTGCATTTGGTTCAAATTTTTTAGGCAACCTGTCTGCATTAGAAACATCTATGTTTAATTCTTCTGTTGCATTACTTTGTGTTCCTCCACTTGTTTGTAAATTTGTTCCTGTTAACAAAACTGCTTCATAAGCCAATGCGTACACTATGGATACTGGTTTTAGATAAGGTTTCTTCATGGTTTTAATTAAATGGTTTATTATTATTCAACGTTTAATCGCATAAATTATTTTCTTTGGGATGCCATAAATTAAAACAAAAAGATTTTCTTTGCGAGATAAAGTATAAAATCTTATATAATGATTCAACTTTATATAAAAGGTCTCTAAATAATAAAGAATTCCCGAACGCACCTTATTTCTACGTCCATACATACCGAAATTACCACGTTTAAATACAATATTTAAGATTGGCTTCCTATACGAATCTATATGTTTTGTTATTGGAAACGGATACTCAGGTTTTGCTAATCCTAAGTCTTTTACACATATATTCCCAAAGGCATTGAAAGCATTATAGTACCCAAGCTGCCTAAGCCAATACGATAAATCATCTTTTTCTTTTCCTTCACATAAAATATTTCGATATCCATATAATAATAATGTCATATCACAAATCTGACGCAATCCTATCCCAAGTTCTATGAAATGATGATATAAATGTAGGAAGGTAAAGACTATATTTTCAACAGGTGACAACGTTGGAACATTCGTTTTTCCCACCTTTATTGTATATGGAGTACTCTCTTTAATCATTCTATCAAAACTCTCCTGTATCTTAGACGAGGCAAAACGAAGCAAACAAAAATGCATTTCAAACATTATGTCTTTATATTCAAATGCTATATGTTGTTCATTATCACCTTCTTCATTTTCATGAAAGACTACATTCCACGCCTCAGAAATCACAGTACGTGCACGCTCAAAATCTTTTTCACTACAGTAGAAATCTATATCTCCAGATTGTCTCATAAGAGAATCCGGATAAAATTGTGCTAAAATCTGCCCTTTTACAATCAAAAAATCGATAGAATGTGACTTTAACAAATCACAAAGTTCTTCTAAAACAGCATTAGTCTTTATATTTTGTCTACGAATTTTATTTTGATATGCGATTATGTTAAAAACATCTTGTTTTGTTAGTTTAATGTTATGATGCTCTTCTAACAGACTTTGAATAAATAAACCTAAAACAGTTTGTCGTATTGCAGCACTCTGTATATCTTGAAAAACAATTCCCGACAAATCCTCATCTGCCAAGCTTCTTTTCCAAAGAGCAGATCGAACAATCTTCAGAAGAGCATCGTCTTTCTTTTCCATATCATTATTTATACAACTTAGTAAGCTAAATCAGTTTTATACATCTTTAGTAGTATCAAGCATAGAATACACAGAATTCTGCGAGATATATTCTGGAACTATTTCTTTCATCTTTCGAACAATACTCATTTCATCAAAAGATTTTGCAAGTTCTATAAGCTGGTCAATCTCTGAACTAACTTGATTAAAGTCGTATTCCTTAACTTTTGCTATCCTAATCTTCTTGTGGAAACTTGGTAAAGTGTCTTCTGCATTACCCAAGACCTCTTCATATAGTTTCTCACCAGGACGCAAACCTGTGTATACAATCTTCACATCTTTAGCTCCACTCAATTGAATCATGCGATGGGCCAAGTCAGCAATCCTCACAGGCTCACCCATATCGAAAACAAAGATCTCACCTCCTTTTCCATGAGTTCCTGCTTCAAGCACAAGTTTACAAGCTTCAGGAATCAACATAAAGAATCGAATGATGTTCGGATCTGTAACGGTTACTGGGCCACCTGCCTTTATTTGCTTCTCAAACAAAGGTATAACCGACCCCGTAGAACCCAATACATTGCCAAAGCGTGTAGTCACAAACTGAGTCGGAGCCTCTCCTTTCATACCACCATTATTATAATCGTTCAAAATCTTTTCATTCAAAGCTTGCGTATAAATCTCACAAATTCGCTTCGAACATCCCATTACATTGGTCGGATTTACAGCCTTATCTGTGCTAATCATGACGAATTTCTTCACACCATACTTCACACTTAAGTCTGCAACTACCTTTGTTCCATACACATTATTCTGTATACTTTCGCTCGGATTATCCTCCATCATGGGTACATGTTTGTAGGCAGCTGCATGAAAAACATAGTCTGGTCGGAACTCGCTAAATAGCCTTTCCATTCGCGATTGCTTAGTAATACTGGTGAGAACTATCGTACATTTAATGTCTGGATACTTATTCTTCATCAAGAGTTTAATGTCATGTTGTGGAGTTTCTGCCTGATCAATCAGCATCATACTACATGGCTTAAACGACGCAATCTGACGTACCATCTCACTTCCGATGCTACCAGCTGACCCTGTGATTAAAATCTTCTTGTCTTTCAACATGTCACCAACAGACTTCAAATCTACAGAGATCTCGCTCCGAGGTAACAGGTCATTAATGCTCACAGGCTGTAGATCCTTCACATCACTTTCAGCCCCCCACTCCTTCGTTTCAGGCAACATCAAAATCTTTATGCCTGCATCAATCAACATATCCTGCAAAAAATGGTCATTACGAAAACGCTCATTCTGCAATGGAGAGACGAGAACCGTAGAGATATGCCCCCTTTCTAAGAACGCACGTAACCCCTCGTTTACTTGATAAACGTGTTCACCCAGCAACAAATGCGACTTGTATTGCGGGTTATGACTGATAAAACCTTTCAATAAATAGCGTGATGGCTTCTCATTACGAATGCTCTTTGCCAAGCCGATTCCTCCATCTCTAACACCATAAATCAATGTTTTTGATGCACCATCATTAGCAAATGAAATGTCATAGACCGATTTTATTAAAACACGTGCAGTCCACATAGCCATCGTTGCGACTACATACATGACCACAAGTTGACGACCTTGTAGACGAACAAAATCTAATTCCCAACTATAAATGACATAATGCATCACCTCAGCTACACCTAATGACACGACCATGGCATAGCCCACACGCTTTAAATCAACAAAACTTGAGTATCTAATGATGCCTGAATAGGTATGAAAAAGCTTAAAACCGATAAGGTTAAAGCACATATACATAAATATCGTTTTCGACAACAGCTCGATATTTTTCAATGTTACTGCACCACGATAATACATCCAAAACACAAAGATTCCTGACAAATAGCAAATCAAGATATCCATAGCAAGGATGGCCCAATAAGGCAAAGAGCGCTTGGTAAAATACCAATTTGTTAATTTATTGAATACTATCATACGATAAAAGATTATAGGTTTAACAAAGAGAGTCCTTGATTGTGCTCACAATCCGTGCCACATCATCATCTGTAACCATAGGACCACTTGGCAAACATAGCCCTTGACGGAACAAACTTTCACTCACTCCATTGATATATGCTGGTGCATCTTTATAAACAGGTTGCTTGTGCATAGGTTTCCAAAGCGGTCTACTTTCGATGTTATTTGTATCAAGACAAACACGCATTGCCTCAACATTGTCGTTAGGTTCACAGTCGGTATGCGCTGTTAACGCCTGATGTACAACGCCAGCAGCCCCACCAACGGCGCCTTTTACAATTGTTTTATAAGCATTTTCCTGTCCTTTGACTTTCACATTTGGGGCAATTGTAATTGTATTTAACCAGAAGTTACTACTCATTTTCACGTCTGGATTGTCATGAAACTCTATCCCATCAACTTGCTTAAAGGCTTCCCTATAAAGCTCAGCGATATGTTGATGATGTTTAATATGCTCGTCAAGAATCATCATTTGGCCTCTACCTATACCAGCACAGATATTACTCATACGATAGTTATAACCGATTTCAGTGTGTTGATAGTATGGATATGACTCACGAGCTTGCGTTGCAAAATACATTATTCTGTTATAGCTTTCGTCATCAGGACATACTAACGCGCCCCCACCCGATGTCGTAATCATCTTATTTCCATTGAAACTTAGCACGCCAAATCGGCCAAACGTGCCCACCATTTGACCATTATAACGTGAGCCAAATCCCTCTGCTGCATCTTCAATTACAGGGATATCATAACGTGAAGCAACGTCTAAAAGTTCTTCGATTTTACCCGGCATACCATATAAATAGACGGGAATAATGGCCTTAGGTTTACGTCCTGTCTTCGCTATTCTGTCTTTAATCGTCTCTTCAAGAAGCTCAGGAGACATGTTCCATGTTTCGCTTTCAGAGTCTACAAACACTGGAGTTGCACCCAAATATGTTATAGGATGGGAAGATGCACAGAAGGTAAATGTCTGCACAATGACCTCGTCTCCGGGGCCAACGCCACATGCTATCAGAGCCAAATGAACTGCAGCTGTACCAGCAGATAGGGCTACTACTCGTTTATTTTGCCCCATATATTGCTCTAAATCCTTTTCAAATCCATTCACATTTGGGCCTAATGGTACCACCCAGTTCGTATCAAAGGCTTCCTGAATAAACTTCATTTCATGGCCACTCATATGGGCCAAACACAACAAAATGCGTTTCTGTGTCATATTATAAAAATCTTATAATCAATAGAAAAATAATTATTAGTATAATTACTATTTCTTCTCTGTCACTACGCGAGATATTCATCGCGCTCAAAATACAAAATAATCAAGTCCTGACAAATTTTATATTGCTAAACGAAGACTTGTAATTTGCCTTTCGTGCGCACTGATATCCCACTTCCTAAACTTTCATATCTGAATCTTATATGATTTTACAAAGTTAGATTTTTTTAATGTAAAATGCAAATTTATACTTAGCTTTATCGAATTAAAAACATATTTTTAAACAAAAATTAGAATGGAATCATTAATTCAGCACTGTTTAAACACAATAAGAGAGCAAGCTCACCATCATTTGATATTCATTCGACGAATGAAGAAAAGATATTCACACATCAACTTAATTCTGTAAAATTAAGGTCTAATATTTAACATTTTATTTTCTCTTGAAATAGAGAAATAAACATTGAAAAAAAGACTTTAAATTCCCCTTTCTTTGACTTTTATCAAAGAAAAGAATATACCCTCGTTGCAATCTAAGGCAAATCACACTGCTAAATCTGTCATTCTACACGACAAAACCCATGTAATTAAACCCTCATTTGACGCAAAACGCATGAATTTTTCATATCATTTTACAGTTTGTTTCAGCTTTAATCTTCTAACTTTGTGACTATAAATATCTTATAAAACACAAGAAAATAGGACTTCTTTTACCCAGCATAACTCCTCAACAAGAATGGGAGCATTCTATAAGATAGATTGTAAAGTTATATGATAAGATTTAACATATTATCTTTGAGCCCAAAAAACTCTGTAACGGCTATAAGAAAATACGATGAAACCATTATTCTGATAGAAAGTAAACCACTATTAACCATCCAATAAAACATTCACCAATGCTACTTTATCACAATCTTTCGACCCTGAGAAATGTATATTCCTTTGGGCAAAGCTCTTAGTGAAGTACCAACAAATAGCCCCTCGAGCGTATAGATTTTAGCAGACTCGGTCTTGAAAGTACTGGAGATTTTTATTATTGATAGAATCTCTTCCATAGAAAAAGCCTTAGCATTGAAGGTCTCATTACTTGTAAAACTCCATCGAAAAGCCTTCATTTTAATCTTCACATCCGCTTCTTGCTTATACAATTTACTATCTCCAAAGAAATAAGTTCCTCTCTTTGGCCTATATTCATCAGCCTTATAAACGCCATGACAAGTAATCCCCTGTTTCTGATATACTAAAGAAACACCCTGATTATAAGACAGTTTCACAAGCCCAAAATCATGGATATCATCTTCAACTGCATCCAACTTACCACAAAGAAGATAAGGTTTGTTCGCCTCCAATGGTCCATCCACCTTCTTAAAATGCAGCTTTCCGTCAGATATTCCCATTGGAAGGTAGGCTAAAGCTCCCTCTCCAAACACCTTCTTATAATTATCAACCTTAAACGGAAGTATTAAGGTATTGAAGCAATCAGACTTGAAGTGGCGTTTCAAACGAACATGAGCAGTTGTATGAATGCTATAAATATCGAGTGTATCACACAGCAATAATGATGCATTTTCAAGTTGATAGAATGATACTGGCGATGTTGTTGCAACATTCTTTCCCAGCAAATAGCGACCTGAATTTTTATCATAACGGATTTTTTCTCCTCCAATGAGCGCCTCAAGTTTACCATTTTCTTTCTTAAATGAAAGAATATTATGGTTATTTGGCATATAATTGAGCTTCAGAAAACCCTTATAATCTTTATCAGCACATAAGTAACGACGATTAACCCCCATGCGTTCAGAGGTCAGATTCCGTACATACCAGCCATCTTCGTGACGTTCAAAACACAATAAATCGCAATAAGGAAGAAGGTCACTAAGTTTAGTAGAGGGCCTATTTCCCTCTTTTATACCTGATGAGAAATAATAACTTGCATTGAATAATTTATATTGTGACCCAAAATATTGATTGTCAGCATAACCTGTCATGATATAGATTCCCCCATCTACCAGCTGACTTTCGTCTGTAAGTTCAGTCATTTTTACAGAAGAATCGTCTTGCCCCATCACATAGAAAGGACAAAAGCAAATCATGAGGAATAAGAAAAAATAGTGTTTCATGTTATAAATTTTTAAGTGATTGTTATAGCGCTTCGCAACACCAACGTGTTACTTTGAGCATGATTGCCATGCCAGGAATCTCTTTTAACAGATAGTATTTTTTGTTGGAACGCACCAATCGTCCTGTCAGCCCTTTCAAAGGACCATGTTTTACAAGTACTTTATCTCCCTTTTTCAAGTGTGCCTGTTGTTCACTTAGAAACTTTTTCATCGTTAACTCAGGGTTACACATGGCCTGGAACTCATACATTTGATGAGCAGGAATCTCTGAATAACGCCGGTCTTCGCGTGTTTTTGTGACAACACTCATCTTATATGACGACTCGGTAACAATCTTTTTGACTTCCTTTTCGTCTCTATCCTTCTTGATAAACAGCAGATTGCGTACAACAGGACGAAGCACATGTTTGATATGATGGTCGCTATCTTCGACGTCAACATACTCTTCTGGAATAAAGACTTCAAACTGATTTTCCTTAAAAAATTCAGCAACCGCCTTCTGACGAACAGTAAAAAGTCTGATAGCATACCACGGACGATTATCTCGTTCGTCTTCTTCTGTCGACAAATCGGCACGCATCGGCTCCTTGAATGATGAGTTTTCTTCTAACATTGGCTTTCTAATCAAAAAAGATTAAAATTCACTTGTAAAGTGGAAACGAATGTTCTTAAAGTCTTGTTGCGCCATAGAGAGTACATAACTACTATCTGCAAGAAAGACATCCCGTCCCTCAGTATCTTTTGCCATGTACTGATACTTGCGCTTCTTAAAGTTATCAAACTCGGTCACATCATCGGCTTCAACCCAACAAGCCTTATAAAGGTGAACAGGTTCCCAACGACATTTTGCATTATATTCATGCTCAAGGCGATATTGTATAACTTCAAACTGCAACTGACCAACCGTTCCCACAACCTTGCGTCCATTGAATTGATTGACAAAAAGCTGTGCAACACCTTCGTCCATCAACTGGTCTAAGCCCTTCTGGAATTGCTTACTCTTCATTGGATCGTCGTTTTCGATATACTTAAACAACAGCGGAGAGAAGCTGGGAAGACCGCGGAAATGAAGCAATTCGCCCTCAGTGAGCGTGTCACCAATCTTAAAAATACCATTATCTGGCAGTCCAACAATGTCACCAGGATAGGCTTCTTCCACAGTACTTTTACGCTGTGCCATGAACTGAGTGGGGGAAGAGAAGCGCACAGTCTTGCCTTGTCTCACATGAAGATAAGGCTGATTACGCACAAACTTGCCCGAACAAACCTTGCAGAAAGCTATACAACTGCGATGGTTTGGGTCGATATTGGCGGTAATCTTAAATATAAAACCTGTGAATTTTGGTTCTGTTGGTTCAACCATTCGCTCTTCAGCCTTTGTTGGTTTGGGGCTTGGTGCGATGTCAACAAAGCAGTCTAACAACTCCTGTACACCAAAGTTATTGAGAGCCGAACCAAAGAAAACGGGGGCAACCTCGGCACTTCGGTAGGTTTCTTTAACGAAAACAGGATATACTCCATCAACCAACTCAAGATCATCTCTCAGTTGTTGTGCTTCACGTTCACCGACCTTTTCATCCAACTCTTTGGAATTGATGTCTACAGCAACCTTTTCCGTGACACGCTGCTTATTGGGTGTGAACAGGTTTAATTGCTGTTCATAGATATTATAGACACCTTTGAAACGCTGACCTTGCCCTATCGGCCATGAGAGAGGACGCACTTTAATCTGTAATTCCTCTTCAAGTTCGTCGAGTAAATCAAAGGGATCGCGCCCCTCCCGGTCCATTTTATTGATGAAGATGATAACAGGAGTGTTGCGCATTCGACACACTTCCATGAGTTTTCTCGTTTGAGTCTCGACACCTTTTGCTCCATCTACGACAATGATTGCAGAGTCAACAGCTGTCAATGTGCGGTAAGTATCCTCAGCAAAGTCTTGGTGTCCCGGCGTATCAAGAATGTTAACCTTATATGGTTCTCCTGATTCTCCATCGGGAAGATAGTCGAATTCCATCACAGAAGTAGACACAGAGATACCACGTTGCTTCTCTATGTCCATCCAGTCTGACGTTGCTGTCTTGCGAATCTTATTGTTTTTAACTGCTCCGGCCACTTGAATCTGTCCACCGAAAAGCAGGAATTTTTCTGTTAACGTAGTCTTACCAGCATCCGGATGGGATATAATGGCGAATGTACGTCTTCTTTGTATCTCGTTCATATCAATTCTGTTACCTTGTATTACATGCTTTTCCGCATCATGATATTATTGCAAAGCAGCAATACATTTCTTCAAACTATCTGTCCAATAAGGAATAGTTATACCGAAAGTATCTTTTATTTTGGACTTATCAAGTACTGAATAGGCGGGACGTTTCACAGGACTTGGGAATTCATCACTGTGACAAGGTTGGATGTCGCATGTCGTATGACCAGCCATTTGAGCGATAACCTTAGTGAAATCATACCAGGAACATACTCCTTCATTACTGAAATGGTAGATTCCTTCATTGTTATCAAACTTTCTGTTTTCTATGATATCATAAATCACATCGGCAAGATCTCCAGCGTAAGTTGGTGTGCCACACTGATCAAAAACAACCTTTAATTGAGGCTTTGTAGCTGTAAGTGAGAGCATAGTCTTAACGAAATTCTTTCCAAACTCAGAGTATAGCCATGCCGTTCTGATAATGATATGCTTTACTCCTGTAGCTAAGATACGCTGCTCTCCATGCAATTTAGTCAGTCCATACACCCCAGTCGGACTACCCTTTTGGTCTTCTCGGCATGGAGTATTATAGGGGTCGCCCCCGAAAACATAGTCTGTGCTGATGTGAACCAATAGGCCTCCTACCTCTCTCATAGCCATAGCGAGGTTCTCTGGAGCCTTAGCATTGAGCTGTTCTACGATATCTCCCGCTGTCTCGGCTGCGTCAACATTTGTCCAAGCAGCACAATTGATAATACACTTTACATCTAATTGAGCTACCATCTGACGAATAGCATCAAGATTTGTGATATCCAATTTCTCATAACCATCACATACATCTGTAAAGATATAATGGTCTTGACTATGTTTGGAAACCTTTTGTATTTCGTTACCCAACTGTCCGTTTGCACCCGTAACTAAGATATTCATATATTTTTAGGTCTTTTATATCGTTTAGTATAATCTATTCTTCACCAAAATCCAAGCCTTCTGTTTCATTTTTCAGACAGTAATCGCTTAGCATTCCTATAAAAGTTGATATCTCTTTAATAGCATGTTCTGTTTCAGGAGATATCTCTTTTTTCTGCATTCTCAACATCATAATACCATAAAGTGCATCAAGACATGTTTCGATTTCACTTATATTCTTGTCTCCTTTACCACGTAATTCAACGATAAAGGGTAACACTTTATAATACTCTGCGTTATAAATGGGGAATCTATTACTCTGTAATAAGCGTTGATGAAGGTCTACTAAATCACGAACAATGATATCATTGATATTGAGATGGCCCTGATCTCGCTTTCCTTCTTCATTCATCATGCGAACCAAATTGCCAAACCAGTCAATCTCATCTTCCTTTTGTTCATCAGTATAATCAGTAAATTTACTGATATATGCCTTACGAATCAAAGGAAGAGAACAGCCCATTGCTCGGATGATATCTTCTATCTGCCACATATAAAGCAAGTATTCTGCGATAGATTTCGTTCTTAATTCTTTTGCTATAAACATGTTGAATAAATACTGTTTGAGTCGATTTCATTCCTACATCAACGAAGCAAGTTCGGGAAGATGATACAAATTAAAGATTGTACCGACAAGCGCTATCAAAGAAAATATAATAACTATGCAGCCAATTACCTTGTTAATGATAACTATTCCGTTATCATCAAACTTACCACGAATCCTATCTACCAACCACGTTAGGCCGTACCACCAAAGTAATGCACCAAATAACACACTTATATATCCCACGCACATTTCAATCTTATGGGCTGGAGTAACGAATGCAAACAAGGCAAATAGCATCATAAAATAAGGCACAATAAGCAAATTACTGAATGTAACAACAAAGGCAGTCAAGGCATTATGCCATAAGGAACCACGATTATTACCATTACTTGTATGTGCATTTTGCATAGGATTGCTACGGAAACTATAGATACCAAAAAGCAAAATAAGCACTGCTCCAAATATCTGTAGATAGAATTTTGTATTTGGATTTTTCACGAAATCAATTACAAAACTCATTCCAACACCTGTAAGAATAGCATAAATTAAATCACTTAATGCTGCTCCTACACCCGTTACAAACCCAAACCAGCGTCCTTTCTTAAGGGTACGATTAATACATAGAATACCAACTGGACCCATAGGAGCCGATGCTAATATTCCAATAACGATTCCCTTGAATATGAGTTCCAAGATATCTATTTGAAAAGGGAGTGACATATCCATACAGGGCACAAAGTTAAAAAAAAAAAGACAGATTGCAAAAAGCAACCTGCTTAAATATGAAAAATTTATAATTCCCAACCAACGGCACTCGCTCCAAGCACTGCTGCACTTGAACCTTCGAGACCACTAATAAGGAACTTTGCCTTATTCTTAAACACAGGAAGCACATGTTTGTTATAACTTTCAAGCAAAGGTCTCATTAACAAGTTTCCCGCTTTTGTCAAACCACCAAAGAAGATAAAGGCTTCAGGGCTCGAAAATGCAGTGAAATTAGCACATGCTTCGCCTAACATCTCTCCGGTAAACTCGTATACTCGGTTGGCTAAAGCATCACCCTTTTCAGCAGCAATACTAACATCCAATGATGTAATATCATCTGCATTCATGTCTCGAAGCAATGAAGGTTCATCACTCTTTGAAAGGAACTCACGTGCAGTGCGAGCCACACCAGTTGCTGAACAATAAGCCTCAAGGCAGCCATTACGACCACATCCACATGAACGTCCATCGGTTGGACGAACTATTACATGGCCAAGTTCACCGGCAAATCCATCACAACCATAGACCATTTGACCATTAACAACGATTCCAGAGCCTACACCTGTACCCAAAGTAATAACAATAAAGTTCTTCATTCCACGCGCAACACCATAGGTCATCTCACCAATGGCTGCCGCATTTGCGTCATTTGTCAAACCGACAGGAATGCCTCCAAGTCGCTTACTGAACATATCAGCCAATGGAACTATACCACTTCGTCCCCAAGAAAGATTGGGAGCAAACTCTATTGTACCTGTATAGTAGTTGCCATTTGGTGCACCTATACCCATAGCTTTAATGGTATCAATGCCTCCAACCTGATCAATGATAATATTTAATGCCTCTACTGAAGCATCAACATAATCCTCAACATTAGGAAATCCCTGCGTTTTAATCGCAGTAGTAGCCTTGATTTCACCTCGTGAATCTACGATACCAAAGACAGAATTGGTTCCACCAAGATCAAGACCAATTACATACGGTTTCATTGTTTCGTTTGTGTTCATGTTCTATTATTTATATTGTTTATTATCAATCGTTAGTAGTTAAACGCTAAGCAAAGATATTATATTTCTCTGATTGTAGCAAATTTTTTGATAAAAACATTACTCTGAACTGAAATCTGCTACGAGATGACGATACATACTATACATACGTGTGCGAGAAACATAGCCTTCTAAGTGCCCATTTACATCGACAACAGGAAGGAAATTGCAATTAGCTTTCTCAAATTTCCTCATTACATCGATCATCTTATCCTCTCTTACAAGTGACGAAGGGACAGGAGTCATGATGTCTTTTACCGTGAACCGATTATATAATTCGGATCTAAACATGATGTGACGAATCTTTGTTATATCAATCTCTCCAAGCAAGGTACCTGCATTATCAAGTACAGGAAGGAAGCTCGTATGGCTTTTACTAATGGCATTAATCAATTTACCAAGCTGCATATCTGGGTCAACTGAGGTAAACTGTCGGTCGATAATACTGTCTAAACTCATTAAGGTTAGGATGGCTTGGTCGGTATGATGCGTCAACAACTTACCCTCTCGAGCCAATCGCATGCCGTAGATGCTGTGCTGTTCAAAGATATTTATGGTCAGATATGCACAGATACAAACAATCATTAAAGGGATAAACAGCTGATAACCCGCTGTTAGTTCGGCGATGAGGAATATGCCAGTAAGAGGCGCTTGCATTACTCCAGCCATAACACCAGCCATACCCATGAGTGCAAAATTCTTCTCTGGAGCATACACTCCAAGTTGATATATATTCCAAATTCGAGCAAAGAAGAATCCCGAGAAGCCTCCGATAAACAATGCCGGGGCAAAGGTTCCTCCACAACCTCCTGCTCCATTGGTGGCCGATGTAGCGAAAACTTTTGTAAAAACGACAAGACCGACATAAACAACTAACAGATTACTATGTCCATAAAACATCGAACCATTCATCACTTGCTCCCAATCTGCAACGGTTTTCCCATCAAGGAAGATGTTAACCATATTGTAACCTTCTCCATAAAGCGAAGGAAAGAAGAAGATTAACACACTAAGTGTCAGACCACCCAATGCGAGTTTTAGATAAGGATGACGCTTCATGTTGGCAAACATGTTTTCGCATGCTGTCATAGTACGCATGAAATAAAGGCCAACGATACCACAAAACACACCTAATATAATATAAGGTGGGACACGCTGGATATCCCATGAACTATCCATATGATAGGAGAAGAGTGATTCGCTGCCTACAAAGATATAGCTGAAACACGTAGCTGTGACACTCGCTATTAAGATAGGAAGCAATGAAGCCATTGTCAAGTCGAGCATTAATACCTCAAGTGTGAACACCAAACCAGCTATTGGAGCTTTAAAAATACCTGAAATTGCTGCAGTAGCACCACATCCTACGAGCAACATTGCAGTCCGGGCATCCATCTTAAAAAGCTTAGCCAGGTTACTACCAATGGCAGATCCCGTAAGCACAATAGGCGCTTCTGCTCCTACAGACCCACCAAATCCAATGGTAATACTTGATGCTACAACCGAAGACCAACAGTTATGACCCTTTAAACGCGATTGTTTCGTTGAGATAGCATAAAGTACACGCGTTATACCATGCGAGATATTGTCCTTTACAACATATTTAATAAAGAGCGAAGTCAAGTAGATTCCCATTATTGGGAAAAGCAGATAAAGCCAGTTAAAGGTTGTTCTATCAAAGCCAGCCGTTAGTAAATGCTGAATCTCTTTTATCATACTGTGCAGCACATAGCCTGCAACAGAAGCAAAAAAGCCTATGACAAAAGCAAGGATAAGGGTCATTTGTCGATCTGACAAATGTTCCTTACACCACTTTCTTAAATCTATTATCTTCAATTTTAATATAGCTTTGAACGATAATTCTACTTTCGAATCACGGTAACCTCACCATCACGACCAAGTTTTATAATAGAGCTTGGCACATGAGGCTTATGCTCCTGACGTCTACTCCAACATACATAGTCCACGGCTTTCAATATCTCTTCACTAATATCTCCATAGTTTGCTGCTGCAGGTTCGCCACTAACATTTGCACTTGTACTAACAATCGGTTTCTGAAAACGAAAACAAAGTTCCTTACTAAAAGGTTCATTTGTAATGCGAACAGCTAAACTTCCATCTTCTGCCACAAGGTTTTCAGCGACATTTACCGCATCATCAAGGATAACTGTCGTAGGCTTTACAGCCGCATCTAATAACTCCCAAGCCACTGCTGGCACGTTTCTGAAACAACGTTGCAAACGTGCATCCGAATCAACAAGACAGATAAGCGCCTTCGAATCATCTCGTTTCTTGATTGCATATACCTTAGCTACCGCCTCCTTATTGGTCGCATCACACCCTATTCCCCATACCGTGTCTGTGGGATATAATATGACTCCACCTTTTCTCATGCATTCAACTGCATTACGAATATCCTCTTCTTTTGTCATCTTCTTAGTTATTTTTTTATCTATATATACTGTTATGAATATCTTTTTACTATAACAGCTTACTCATTTTGACACAAATTTAAACTGCCTATCACGCATTCCATTTAAGAAATCACGTGCAGTCATACGTTTCTTTCCTACCGGTTGCAACTCCAATAGCTCCAACCAACCATCACTACACCTTACAAACAGACGGCCTTTCAACGTCCTTACACTCCCAAGTTCACCTTCCCAAGTCTCTGAAGTCTTTGCTGTCTTAAAGATTTTCATCACACTTCGCTGACCATTTTCATCGATTGTCGTCCAGGTTCCAGGATAAGGACTCAGTCCACGCACAAAGTCATAGACACGTTTAACTGGCAGGTGCCAATCAATCTCACACGTTTCCTTGAATATCTTTGGTGCAGGCAGTAACTCGTCTTCTTTGAATTGCATGAAGTTACTTTGTGCAATACTATCTATATTGCCATCGTTCTCAAGCATCTTATCAATTGTTTCCGTAGCAATATCGGCCCCAAGATTCATTAAGCCGTTATAAACATACTCCACATCTGCATCATCTGGTATGCTAAAATGCTTCTGCATGATAATTCGTCCCGTATCAATATTCTTATCAAGAAAGAAAGTTGTCACACCCGTTTCTGTCTCTCCGTTAATCACTGCCCAATTGATTGGAGCAGCACCCCTATATTGTGGGAGCAAAGCGGCATGCACATTAAAGGTTCCAAAGCGTGGCATAGCCCATACTATCTCGGGTAATATGCGAAAAGCTACAACCACTTGAAGGTCTGCTTTATATTGTGCCAACTGCTCAACAAATACAGGATCTTTCATCTTTACAGGCTGTAGAACTGGCAAACCATGTGCTTCTGCATATTGTTTAACAGGTGAAGCTTGCACTTGTTGTTGGTGGCGGCCCACTGGTTTGTCGGGTTGTGTCACCACAGCCACAACATTATATCCGCCTTCTACAAGTCGTTGGAGTGATGCAACGGCAAATTCGGGCGTACCCATGAAGACAATTCTCAGTTCTTCTTTTTTCATTCTGCAAATTGTTTATTACGCAAAAGTAATAAATTTCTTTGTAAAAGCCATGACAAGAACTATTGATTTTTGTCACATTTTGTGTGTTTCATGCTCACCAATCCAGCTCGATTAGTAAATAATAAAATAAAAAAAGACCTTTGAATACGGCGACTATCCATATTCAAAGGACATAAAACGTCCCCCCATTCAAAGGTCTTCATAAAATCATACCCAAGAGGCTGAGCCATAAAACTCAGTCTCTGCGCATGTCAATACTTATTTAATTTCAATATTTCGCTGTACTTTCTGTTCCTCTTTACGCACTCTTGGCAACACGATTTCAAGCACACCATCAAGCACTTTAGCACTAACCTTCTCGCGATCTACATCATCAGGGAGAACATAACTCTGCTGATAATTTGAATAAGAGAACTCTCTGCGAAGATAATGTTCTTTCTTTTCTTCTTCTTTATGCTCCAACTTATTCTCTATAGCGATTTCAAGGTTGCCCTTATCATCAATGTTTACACGGCAAAACTCTTTCTTAATGCCAGGCACTGCGACTTCCATCACATAACCATTCTCATTGACTTTCACGTTAACTGCTGGCGCAGTAGCGTTCATTCTCGATAGAGCGTTGTCACTAAAGAAATCATTAAAAGCATTGTCTAACCAATCATTATTAGTTCTAATTACTGGAAACAACATAATAAATACCTCCTATTTTTTATTCAACTTAATCTTTTTGTATTGGATTCTCAGCCATTAGCTTCGAAATCCGCTACCTAAAATGCAACTAATATGCCGTTGAATATTTTGTGTCAAAATGGCAGTTTTAAGCCATTTTTATAGCTTTTACCAGGAAATGTCTGCAATTTTGACAGAAAATAGCTATGCTTTAAAAGAACAGAACCTGTTGACTTATTCTATTAAAGAGATAAAACGATTGATTCCTTGGATATCTTTCACGCCTGGAGTCAGTTCAAACGCATGATTAATTTCTATGCCAACACATTTAGAACAACGAATTGTTTGGAGAGCTTCAGCATCATTAAGTCCGATATTTCCACTCAAAATAAAAGGCAGTTCGCCATGATAGGCCGCGAGCAAGGTTTCATTCCATGACACAACTTCTTGATTTTGTCCTTCTCGTTTTATGCGAAAGCACAATAAATCAGCATGACCTTCAAAAGACTTGCACCTTTCAAAATCAGCCAAAGTAGCTATATCAAGAGTCTTAATAATCTTGATTCCACGCCTAATATCAGGGTCAACAGACCGCCTGAGATTATCAATCATCACAGGACTCTCGTCTCCTTGCAATTGCACATAATCGAGATCATAGTTATAAATGCGTGTGATGATATTCTGTGGCATATCATCTGCAAAGATACCAAGACGCTTTACACGCTGAGTTTCTACATCATTTATCTCCTGACCGCGTTGTTGCAGATAACGATCCCGACTGTAATCTGGAATAAGTCCGGAATTACTGGGAATCATTTTCACAACTTGTGGCGAGTCAGAACAAAACACAAAACCCAGTATATCAATATCCGTTGCGAGCAGTTCTCTGATGTTTTCTCCATCACAAACACCGCAAACACTAATTAAAAATCTCTTTTTTGTGTTCATATTGATGTATTTTTAAGTTCATGAATAAATTGTTTCAGGGCTTCACCGGGGACAGGTTGTTTCATCAACACATCTGAAACAAGCAGCCCATCGTAGCCTGCCGACCGCAAACGTGCGGCAGTTGACGCATCAGGAATACCATTTTCACTCACCTTGCAGAGTCCTTTTGGAAGATGGTCTGCCAGGGTTAAACTGGTGTTTACATCCGAAACAAAGGTTCGAAGGTCGCAGTTATTCACACCACACAAGTCTGGTTCAAGCTCAAGATAGTCCAAACTACGCTCTTCATGCAGTTCAATCATCACCTCTAATTCCAACTGATGAGCCAGCGATATCATGCGTTTGCACTCGTCTTTCGATAGCACCTCTGCTATCAGTACTATCGCCGAAGCACCACAAAAACGTGCTTGCAGAAGCTGATAATCGTCAACTATGAAGTTATTATAAAGGATAGGAAGTTGCACTCCAACCGCTCTTGCCTCTTGCACAAACTCATCATAGCCTGCAAAATAATCGATATCGGTGACTACACTCAAAGCCGTAGCCCCACTCTTTTCATAGGCCAAGCACACACCCGAAGCCTTAACAGCCTCGTTTATCCACCCTTTTACAGGCGATTTACGCTTAAATTCAGCTATGATTCCCATGTCCGAGTGTTGCAAAGCAAATGACAAACCTTCTTCTTTTAAAGGCTTATGTGATAGATTATCCATCTGTTGAGCAACCAAAGCATATAGTTGACGCGGAGAAATAAAGCGTTTGCGTTGGTCAATTTCTATGTGTTTGTGAGCTATAATCTCTTCTAATAAATTCATCTCTAATCTATTCTATTCTGCACAACATCTCATTCTTCACCCTGTTTTCAGTTTCTTTATGAATAGAAAATCATAGGGTGGCATCAGACTTCAAATGACATAACCTTATAATATATGTCGTTCGTTCATCTAAACACCGCTGAAATGAAACAATTACAAATATACATTATTTTCTGAAATCTATCGACAAAATACACAAAAAAGTAGTTATAAGAAGATTTTTTGAACAAAGAAACTGCATAACAAAACACTTTTCTTATTCCAAAACAAGAGAGATTACATTCCACATTGATTGCATGAACCCTGTAAAGCCATACAAAAACAGAAGCAAAGCGACGGAAAGATTTTGCCAAGTTCTATCAATTGAAAGCGCAAAAACGATGGTCCGTATACGCAAAGGCTATCACACGCTAAATAATTCGAAGTAAACTTATCTACCAACACATTACATCTCCGAACACAATCACCGAACAAACTGATTATCAATCATATAGAAACGAACCATGTTTCCTATCATT